>JAZQWX010000131.1:0-9836 GCA_045632565.1 Eubacteriales bacterium
GAATAAACAAAAACAGAACCCCCGCCACGCCGCGGGGGTTCTTTCTGTTGTGTGTAAACTGTAGGGCGGGGGCTTGCTCCCGCCGTAAAAAACAATGGAGAGCTCCCACCACGCCGTGGGGGACTCTTTCTGCAACTCTCATTTGGAGAGAGATTGTTATCGGGATGGGGTGATTTGCTCTGGTGAAAGAAGTTCTAAATCATATTTGTTTATACAAGCAGGGCACACACTCACATATATGGTTTCTGTGCCGGTAGAAAGTTTCGTAACACAAAGGGGGCTATCTGTAGAATCGCAAATCCTACACCCAGCTTTTGTTGTATGATCATCGTGTTTGGGTGTTTCTGACATTGACGCCAATTTGTCGCTATTCTCGATCAATTGACCATATCCGTAAAGGGCGAAGCTTCCATACCATGACACAAGTGATCCGATCACCCCCACAACAATTCCTATTACAATTCCGATTTCTTTCATAAAGCACATGATAGCGATGGCTGCAATTAGGCTAAGTGTGATGCCGATAAGCGTTAAGCTTTCTGATAATTTTTTGATTTTTCCGCCAATGTTTACAAACATAAAAATTCCTCCTGAAAATGAAATAAAATAAAAAAGTGCGCAACCGAGGCTGCGCACCAAAAACACACAACCCGTATTGCTGCGACACAAGTTTCAAGCCTCCCAAGGGGGTGCGAAAAACAGGGCGTGTATTTTTCATAATAAAAATACACCCTCTGGGAGTTAAGCTATTCACTTGTGTCGCAACGCCATTATAGCATAATGGAACAAGCTTGTCAAGTGCGACGAGGTAGCGAAGCGGTACAAATAAAGCCCCACTCTCGAGGGGGGTGCCGAGCGGACGCGAGGCGGGGGGAGTAAACATTCTCGTAGCAAACTCCCCCCGTCACGGCTAACGCCGTGCCACCCCCCTCGGGAGGGGGGCTTTGGTAGAGGACGGCGATTCGACGGCCCGTTTTTCTCGTCAGGGACGTTTTTTCTGCCTATATTTTTCGTTTCCCCTTTGACATTCCGCGCGTGCGGTGCTATAATGAAGATATAAATGACAAAAGAGGAATTCTGACGCATGAAAAACATCTATGTGAGCATTACCCAGTTGGTCAACTACGCCGCAAAAAACGGCCTGATCGGGGAAGAGGATCGCGCGTGGGCGGTCAACTGCCTGCTTGACAAGCTCGGCCTTTCCGCCTATGAGCCGACCGACTGCGCCGACGCGCCGATCGAGGAGATCCTTGGTACGATCTGCGACTTTGCCGCCGAAAAGGGTATTATCGAGGAGAATAGCGTCGCGTACCGCGACCTCTTTGACACCGCCGTGATGGGCATTCTCACGCCCCGTCCGAGCGAGGTCATTTCCCGCTTTTACAGCCTGTACAAGGAAAGCCCCGAGGCGGCCACCGACTACTTCTACCATTTGTGCCGCGCCTCGGACTACATCCGCACCTATCGCGTCAAAAAGGATATGAAATGGGCCGCCCCGAGCGCGTACGGCGAGATCGATATTACCGTCAACCTCTCCAAGCCCGAAAAAGACCCGAAGGCCATTGCCGCCGCCAAGCTCCTGCCGCAAAGCGGCTATCCGAAGTGCCTGCTCTGTCATGAAAACGAGGGCTTTGCGGGCAACCTGCGCCACCCCGCGCGTGAGAACCTGCGTCAGATCCCCTTCAAGATGGCAGGCGCGGATTGGTATCTGCAATACTCCCCCTACGTCTACTACAACGAGCACTGCATCGCCCTGTCGGGCGAGCACACGCCCATGAAGATCGACCGTTCCTCCTTTGAGAAGCTCCTTGGCTTTGTCGAGCAGTTCCCGCATTATTTTATCGGCTCGAACGCCGACCTGCCTATCGTGGGCGGCTCGATCCTTTCGCACGATCATATGCAGGGCGGTCGCTACACCTTTGCCATGGCGCGTGCGCCGTATGAGAAAATGCTCTCCTTTGCAGGATTTTCGGATGTGGAAGCAGGCATCGTCCGCTGGCCGATGTCGGTCATCCGCCTCTCGGGCACGGATAAAGCACGCCTTGTCGAGCTTGCCGATAAGATCCTCGTTGCCTGGCGCTCCTATACGGATGAGGCGGCCTTTGTGTTTGCCGAAACGAACGGCGAGCCTCATAACACGATCACCCCCATCGCCCGTATGCGTGAGGGGAAATTCGAGCTGGATCTGGTGCTTCGCAACAATATCACCACTGACGAGCATCCGCTTGGTGTGTATCATCCCCACGCCGAATACCACAACATCAAAAAAGAGAATATCGGTCTGATCGAGGTCATGGGTCTTGCCGTTCTGCCCGCCCGCCTCAAGGACGAGATCGAGGATATGGCCAAGGCCATTCTCGCGGGCACGGATTTTGCCACCGTGCCGTCCATTGAGAAGCACAAGGCGTGGTTTGAAGAATTCCGTGCAAGCTATACCTTCACCGCTGAAAACGTGCGCGATATCCTCAAAAAGGAAATCGGCGTGACCTTTACCCACGTCCTGGAGGACGCGGGCGTGTATAAATGCACCGAAGAGGGCAGGGAAGCCTTCCTGCGCTTCACTCGTTTTGTCAACGCGAGGTAAGTATGAAAGCTGTGAACGAATTGCCGCAGGGATACGCCGAGATCCTGTCGGTCGATCTGCAAAGGAACAAGCGGCTCGCAGTCCTTGTCAACGTTGCCGCCATTCTGATCGGCGTGGCTCTTGGCGTTGCAGGTCATTTCTTTGTTTCCATCGGTGCGCTGTTTGATATGTCAGACGGCATCATCCCGTATCTTATCCGCTTTGCCGTGCTTGCCGCCGCGTCGCTTCTCTACATCATCCTGCATGAGCTGGTGCACGGCATCACCATGAGGCTTTTCGGCTGTCCGAAGGTCAAGTACGGCTTCACGGGCGTCTACGCCTTTGCGGGAAGCGACTGCTACTACGGAAAATGGCCGTATCTTGCGATCGCGCTCGCCCCCGTTATTCTGTGGGGCGTGATCCTTGGGATCGCATGTGCCTGCTTGTCGCCCGCGTGGTTCTGGGTGGCCTATATCGTCCAGATCCAAAATCTTTCGGGCGCGGCGGGAGATCTTTATGTAACGGCAAAATTCCTGCGCCTGCCGCGCGACATTCTCGTTCGTGACGCGGGCGTTTCGATGACTGTATACGAAAAGGCGGCGTGAGTCGCCTTTTCGTTTTGGAAAATTTACGCCTGCTTTACCGATTTTTTATACTTACGTCCTCAAAACGCTTGATTTTATGCTTTGTTTGGTGTAAAATAAATAAGATAGAATACAGAGGGAGGCGCGGAAATGTTTGGCTACGTGAAACCCGTAACAGACGAGCTGCTCGTGAAGGAGCACAACTTTTACCGCGCGACCTATTGCGGCATCTGCCGCGCCATGCAAAAACACACGGGTCGGCTTTCGGCACTTTCCCTGACCTATGATTCGGTCTTTTTCGCGCTCGTTCGCATCATGCTGACGGGAGAGAGATGCGAGGCCACCCGCTGTCGCTGTGTGGTACACCCTGTGAAGTGCCGCGATTGCGTCAAGGAAAACGACGCGCTCGCCTTTTCCGCCCGTGCCTACGCCATCCTCGCCTACGGCAAGGCCAAGGACGCGGCAGCCGACACGCGCGGCCTGCGCCGCCTGCCGCTTTTGATTGCGCGTGCGGTGCTTCGTCGCGCGGCAAAACGAGCGAAAATGCCTGATTTGCTTTGTGCCATGGAGCGTGAGCTTGCGGCCCTTGCGGCGCTGGAGGCGGCGGGATGCCCCTCGATTGACGAGGTGGTCGACTGCACGGGGCGTATGCTGGGAGAGTTTTTTGCCGCTGAGCTTGTGGGAAAAGAGCGGGAGATCGCCTACGGCATCGGCTACCGTCTTGGCCGCTTTGTGGCAGCGGCGGACGCAGCCGAGGACTTCCAAAAGGACAAAAAAGAGGGGAACTACAATCCCTACCTCTTCGGCGGCACGCGCGACTTTGGAGAAGCGGAGCGTGCGGCGGCGCGCCTCGGCCTGCGTGCCGAGCTGTACGAGCTTGAAAAGGAAATTTTACGCCTGCCGCACAAGGCGTATCCTTACATCGGAAATATCGTCAAGAATATACTGTATTACGGACTGCCCGCCCACGTGCATTTTTTGGACGCGGAGGCGGATCAAAAAGGAGTCAAGGCATGACCGATCCTTATATCGTATTAGGGGTGTCGCGCGACGCCACGGAGGAGGAGATCAAATCCGCCTACCGCCGTCTGGCAAGACGCTATCATCCCGACCGCTTTGCGGGTGATCCCGAGGGGGCGCGCGCGGCGGAGGAAAAAATGAAAGAGATCAATGAAGCGTATGACGCCATCGGGAAGATGCGCTCGGGCGCTTCGGGACACACGGGTGGGGGCTTTTCGGGCTTCGCCTCCGTGCGGGAGAAGATCTCACGCGGCTATTTTGCCGATGCGGAGCGCGAGCTGGACGTGGTTCCCGAGGGCGCGCGTACCGCGGAATGGCACTACCTGAAATCCGCCCTGCTTGCCCGCCGCGGCTGGCATCACGACGCCATGCGCGAGATCGAGATCGCCTGCGCCATGGATCCTGCCAATCCCGAGTATGCGCGGGCGCGTGAGCTGTATCGCGGTCGCTTTGGCGGCTTTGGCACGCAATTCGGCGGTAGCCGCGCGAACGATCCTCGCTTTGAGGGACATCGCGGCGGTGAATGCGACACCTGCGACCTGTGCAGCACGCTTGTTTGCATGGACTGCTGCTGTGAAAGCTGCGGCGGTGACTGCATCCGCTGTATTTAAGCCATGAAACAGAACATGCTTTCACAAAGAACGAAGCACCTGACCCTTTCGGCTATGTTGACCGCCCTGTCGGTCGTGGTGCTCTATCTCGGTACACTTCTTGACGTGCTGGCGCTCACGGCGGCAGGGATCGCCTCGCTGTTCGTGTGGTTTGCCAAAAGGGAACTGCCGTGCGTTTTTGCCGTTTCCGTGTACGTGGCCACCTCCTTTCTTTCCCTGCTTCTGTTGCCTAACCCGGAGGCGGGCGTGGTGTATCTCTTCTTCGGGGGACTGTATCCTTTGCTGAAAAACGCGATGGAGCGTCACCGCCGTCCCCTGCCGCTTATTTTGAAGCTTGTGTACGTGAATTTGACCGTGCTTGCGGTGGAAGCGATCTCCTTTTTTCTCTTGTCCGTGCCCTTTGAGGGCTGGCTTTTGTTCGCCGCCCTGTTTGTGATCGCCACCCCCACCTTTTTCTTGTACGACCTATTACTTGACCGCCTGCTGATCTGGTACGAGGTGCGCCTGCGTCCCCGTATCGCGCGGTTTCTTTGATGGAGGACATGATGAACAAAATCGGCTTTGTATCGCTCGGCTGCTCCAAAAATCTGGTGGACACCGAGGTTATGCTGCGACGCTTGCATGAGGCGGGGTATGAGATCACCCCGGACGAAACCGAGGCAGACGTGATCGTGGTCAACACCTGCGGCTTTATCGAAAGTGCCAAGCAGGAGTCCATTGACAACATCCTTGACCTTGCGTGGCTGAAGGAGCACCGCAACCTCAAGGGGATCATCGCCACGGGCTGCCTTGTCGAGCGTTACCGCGAGCAGGTGCTTGAAGAAATGCCCGAGGTAGACGCCCTTGTGGGCGTCGGCTCACTCCACCGCATTGCGGAGGCGGCGGATGCCGTTCTGCGCGGTGAGCGCGGCTTCTCGGCCTTTGACAATAAAGAAACGTCGCCTCTCGGCGGTGAGCGCGTGTTGACCACGCCTCCCTATACCGCTTACCTGAAAATTGCAGAGGGATGCGACAACTGCTGTACCTACTGCGCCATCCCCCTTATTCGCGGCAAATTCCGCTCCCGTCCGATCGAGGATATCGTGGAAGAGGCCAAGGACCTCGCCGCCCTCGGCGTGAAGGAGCTGAACTTGATCGCGCAGGACACCTCCCGCTACGGACTTGACCTGTACGGTGAATACCGCCTCGCCGACCTGGTACGCGCCATTTGCGCGGCGACCGATATCCCGTGGATCCGCTTGCTTTACTGCTATCCCGACAAGATCACGGATGATCTCGTCGAGGAGCTGGCCACCAATCCCCGCCTGCTTAAGTACATGGATATTCCGATCCAGCACATATCCGACCCCATTCTTGCCGCCATGAACCGCCACGGTGACGGCGCCACCATCCGTGACGCAATCCGCCGCCTGCGCGAGCGCGTGCCGGGCATTACGCTGCGCTCCACGGCGATCGTCGGCTTCCCCGGCGAGAGCAAAGAGCAGTTTGAGGAGCTGTGCGCCTTCATCAAGGAAGCAAAGTTCGACCGCTTTGGCGCGTTCCCCTACTCGGCAGAGGAGGGAACTCCCGCCGCCGAGCTTCCCGAACAGATCGACGAGCAGGTCAAGCAGGATCGCTACGATATCCTCATGGCCACCCAGCTGCCGATCAGCGAGGCCCTCAATGAAGAAAAGATCGGCCGTCGCATCGCCGTTCTCTGTGAGGGCTTTGATCCCGTGGCCGAATCGCATTTCGGCCGCAGTGCGGCGGATGCTCCCGATATTGACGGCAAGGTCTATTTCAGCGCCCCGCGCCGCGTGGCAGAGGGCGAGTTCGTCACGGTGACGGTCACCGAAGCCATGGATTACGATTTGATCGGCGAAGCCGAGGAATGAGAGGTACAGAACAATGTCTGACACAAAAAAAGCCAAAGCCCTGAATATCCCGAACGCCCTGTCCATTCTCCGCATGATCCTTGTGCCCTTCTTCGTATGGGCAGTGCTCGCCATGGATGCGGCTTGCCTGTGGGGGCGGATCGTCCCCGCCGCCATCTTTGCCGTGACCGCTTTTACCGATTTTCTCGACGGCAAGATCGCGCGCCGCTATCAGCTCATCACCAATTTCGGCAAATTCCTTGATCCCCTCGCGGATAAGTTCATGGTTTTTGCCGCGCTGGTCGTGATGGTCTACCGCTATACCTACCTCTCGCCCTGGCTCATATGGGCCACGGTGCTCATTATGTTCCGTGAACTGGCGGTTACCTCGCTGCGCCTTGTGGCCGCAGGTCAGGCGGGCAAGGTCATTGCCGCCTCCTTCCTCGGCAAGCTCAAGACCGTGTCGCAGATCCTCGGCATCCTCGTCATCATTCTCGAGCCGCTGCTTTGGCCCGTGTATGGATGCGAGATCAACCCGATCTCTTACGTGATGATGGGCATGATGGTGGTCACCACCATGGTGTCCGGCTGGGATTATCTGCGTGCTTATTTGCCTGTTCTTGATTTAAATGCGTGAGGTGTGATATGTATCCGATTGAAGTACAAGAAAATCTTGAAAAAGCGATCGCTTTTTACGAAAAGCGTATTGCCGAAATGCCCTTTCGCGCGGACACAGAGAAGTTGACCGTCCGTGAGCGCGTGACGGGCAACATCGCCAAGCTTAAGGAGCTTGGCCCCATCAATATCCTGATCCTCGGTGACAGTGTGTCCCACGGCTGCTTCGGCGGCTACGGCATCGGCAACGACTATCACGCCGTCTATCACAACCGCCTGCGCCTGTATATCCAGCGCGCCCATCAGACCACCCCGGTCAATATTCTCAACTACGCCGTCGGTGGGGAGGTATCCTCCTTTGGCGACCGTGTTTTTGAGGATCGTGTTGTCCCGCACCGCCCCGATCTGATCATTGTATGCTTCGGTCTCAACGACGTCAATCACAGTCTTGCCACTTACGTTTCCTCGCTGGAAAGCATCTTCGGCAAATGCGCCTCGCACGGCTTCGACTGTGTGTTCCTGACCCCCAACATGCTCAATACCCGCCGCGCCGAGGGTACGGTCGGTATGTATTGGGACTACGCGCAAAAGACCGCCGATATGCAGAACGGCGGAAGAATGGACGCGTATATGGAGGCGGCAAGAGAGGTGGCGGCCGCCCACGGCGTGCCCGTGTGTGACGCCTACGCCCTATGGAAGGAGATGGAGGCTGAGGGGATCGATATCACGCTCCTGCTCACCAACCTCATCAACCACCCCCTGCCCGAGATGCACGATCTGTTCGCGCGCCTTTTGTTCAAGACCGTGTTCGGTGAAGAACCGAAGGGACATATCGGCCGCGCAGATGACGGCATGACGGATGCCGCACGGTAAGAATTTTACAAAAAATTCAAAAAAATATGCGTTTGCCTCTTTACAAATAAGAAAGAGTGTGGTATAATACCTTCGTTCAGCCTTGTCCCGGCTTGCGGATATTTGGCGCGCCCGTGTGGCCATACGCCTCATCACCTGCCGTTTGCTGAGAGAGTGGCGTTCAAATCTAAAGAAAGGTGAAAAAGAAAATGCAGAAGGAAATCAAGCAGCAGATCATCGAGCAGTACAAGATGCACGAGGGCGATACCGGTTCCCCTGAGGTTCAGATCGCCGTCCTCACCTACCGCATCAACACCCTGACCGAGCATCTGAAGCTCAACAAGAAGGACTTCCACAGCCACAGAGGTCTTCTCCGTATGGTTGGTCACAGAAGAAGCCTGCTCAAGTACCTCGCATCCAAGGATATCGAGCGTTACCGCGCGATCATCGAGAAGCTGGGTCTGAGAAAGTAAGACACATACCAAAGCGGGGACGATGGTTCGTTCCCGCTTTGGTGCATTACAAAGAAAAAACAAATGGAGAATGCGAGAAACTAGCAATTAACCGTGCGTGCCGACCCGTTCGGCGCATACCGTTAAATGCTGGTGCTCCATTCTTCTGAAATGAAGGAAAATAAAGGAGGAACACAACATGTTCGAAAACCACAAAGTGTACCACTACACCTACGCCGGCCGCGATCTGTCTATCGAAACCGGCAAAATGGCAGGTCTGGCAAACGGCTCCTGCCTGGTTCGCTACGGCGACACCGTTATTCTTTGTTGCGCCACCGCTTCTCCGAAGCCCCGCGACGGCATTGATTTCCTGCCCCTGTCCGTAGACTACGATGAAAAGATGTACGCCGTTGGTAAGATCCCCGGCGGCTTCACCAAGCGTGAGGGTAAGCCCACCGAAAAGGCAGTGCTCACCTCCCGCGTGATCGACCGCCCCGTTCGTCCCCTCTTCCCGAAGGATCTGCGTAACGACGTGGCTCTGACCCTGACCGTTATGTCGGTTGACCACGATTGCTCTCCCGAGATCACCGCGATGATCGGTGCATCCGTTGCCCTGTCCATCTCGGATATTCCGTGGAACGGCCCGATCGGCGGCGCGTTCATTGGTATGGTTGACGGCAAGTTTATCGTGAACCCCACTCTCGCCGAGCGCGAGCAGAGCGTTCTCGAGCTGACCGTTGCCGCCAGCGAGAAGAAGGTCGTGATGATCGAGGCAGGCGCAAAGGAAGTATCCGACGAGGATATGTTCGACGCCATCATGCTCGCACACGAGGAGATCAAGAAGCTGGTTGCCTTCATCAACGGGATCGTTGCCGAGATCGGCAAGCCCAAGTTCACCTATGAGTCGGGCGAGCTCGATCACGATATGTTCGACGAGATCTTCGCATACTGCGAGGCCGCCGTTATGGAAGCCCTTGACACCGACGATAAGACCGTTCGTGATGCCAAGCTCCAGCCCATTCAGGATGATATCGTAGAGAAGTTTGCCGAGAAGTATCCCGACATCACCATCGTTCTTCCCGAGCTGATCTACAAGATCCAGAAGAAGATCGTGCGCCGTTGGCTGCTGGTTGACAAGAAGCGTGTAGACGGCCGCCGTATGGACGAGATCCGTCCCCTCGCATCCGAGGTTGGCGTGATTCCCCGCGTACACGGCTCGGGTCTCTTCACCAGAGGTCAGACACAGGTGCTTACTATCGCTACTCTCGGCACTCTTTCTGAGGGTC
>JAZQWX010000132.1:0-8005 GCA_045632565.1 Eubacteriales bacterium
CCGTGGAATGCACGGAGGCCTGCGTGGACGCGTGAATTTCCAGCTCGGGCAGATGACGGTGCAGCAGCTCGATCGCGCCGCGATCAGCCACGATCTCCGCGTCTACCCCCAAGCGGTAAAGCTCGGACGCATAGGAGAGCAGCTCGGGCAGCTCGCGGTCGAAGAGCAGGGTGTTGAGCGTGACGTAGCTCTTTACCCCGTGTAAACGGCAATAGGCGATAGCCTCTGCCATCGCCTCGTTATCAAAATTTTTCGCATGGATGCGCGCGTTAAAGGCCGTGCCGCCAAGGTAAACGGCATCCGCCCCTGCCTCTACGGCGGCAAACAGTGCCTCGCGCGATCCGGCGGGAGCAAGAAGCTCGGGAATGTGGCGGTTGTCCTTCATAATCTACCTCTTACAGCGGTTTTTTCTGTATGCGCGCCCACGGCCGCGGGAAGGTGGGCGGCGTCGGCTTGTTCTTCTTAAACACAAGAGCGGTGCGGGAAAGCTCCTCTTCGCCGTCGGTCAAGACGAAATCGTCGCGCTCCTTTAAGCGCGCACCCAGCGTGCCGATGCCCGCTTGCGCGGCGGCAAGCTCCTCGCTTGCGTTTTTTGCCTTCATGGACAGGAAGAGTCCCCCCACGCGCAGAAACGGAATGCAAATTTCGGCAAGCACGCGCAGCTCGGCAACCGCACGCGCGGTCACGCAGTCAAAATGCTCGCGCAGCTCGGTGGCCGCCAGATCCTCGGCGCGGCCGCAGATGGCCGTGACGTTCCAAAGCCCCAGCAGCTCGGCTGCTCCCCCGACAAAATCCACGCGCTTTTTGGTCGCGTCCATGGCGGTGATGCTCACGTCGGGGCGCATGATGGCAAGCGGCAGGGTCGGGAAGCCCGCACCACAGCCCACGTCAAGCAGTGAAACGCCCTCGGGCAGGTAGCGGCAAAGGCAGGCGCTGTCCGCAAAATGCCGCAGGATCACGGCGCGCGGCTCGGTGATCGCGGTTAGGTTGTAGCGCTCGTTCTCCGATGCAAGATGCGCGGCAAAGCGGTAAAACAGCTCGCCCTGCTCCTCGCTTGGCGTCGGTATATGGCACAGGTCAAAAACCCGTGTAAGCTCGGCGTAAAATTCGGTTTTTTCCATGGTCGTCCACCCTTTTTTCTTCTCTTTTCATTATAACAAATGCGCCGGGGACAAATGTGAATAAACTGTTAAAAGGAAAAGACGGAAAAAGAGGCAAAAATTTGTAAATTTGTCAGAAATTTAACACGGAAATCTTGACGGACGGCGCGTTTTGTGGTATCATAATCAGTAGTGAAAAAAATATAGGAGAGGTACAAACTTATGTCTATGTACGATAAGAAAAACATTGAGGACATTGCCGAGCTTTCCGGCCGCCGTGTTCTCGTCCGCTGCGACTTCAACGTTCCGCTGAAGGACGGCGTGATCACCAGCGAAAAGAGAATCGTAGAGGCGCTGCCTACCATCAAGTATCTGCTTGGTAAGGGCGCACGCGTGATCCTGTGCTCCCACATGGGTAAGCCCCACAACATCCTGACCGAGGGCTTCGGTCTGACCAAAAAGGAAAAGAAGACCATCGAGGCACTTCCCGCAGAGGAGCAGGCAGAGGCAAAGGCAGCTGCCCTCAAGAAGGCGCTGGGCGATGAGAAGAAATTCTCCCTTGCCCCCGTTGCCGCCAAGCTGAACGAGCTGCTGGGTGAGGGCACGGTTGCCTTCGCTACCGATATCACGGGTGCAGACGCCAAGGCCAAGATCGCCGCGATGAAGGACGGCACCGCCGTTCTGCTTCAGAACGTCCGCTTTGACGCACGCGAGGAGAAGAACGATCCCTCCTTCGCAAAGGAGCTGGCTGACCTTGCCGAGATCTACGTTAACGACGCATTCGGCACGGCACACCGCGCACACGCTACCACCGCCGGCGTGGCAGACTACCTGCCCGCATACTGCGGCTATCTGATCCAGAAGGAAATCTCCGTGATGGGCAAGGCTCTGGAGAACCCCGCCCGTCCCTTCGTTGCCATCCTCGGTGGCGCCAAGGTTTCCGATAAGCTCAACGTCATCAACAACCTGCTGACCAAGGTGGACACCCTGATCATCGGCGGCGGTATGGCATACACCTTCCTCGCCGCAAAGGGCTACGGCATCGGCACCTCTCTCTTCGACAGCGAAAAGCTCGACTACTGCCGCGACATGATGAAGAAGGCAGAGGAGAAGGGTGTTGAGCTGCTTCTTCCCGTTGACACCGTTGTGGCTGACGCATTCCCGAACCCCATTGATGCCGAGATCGCCGTGGCAACCGTTGCCGCCGATGCGATCCCCGCTGACAAGATGGGTCTGGATATTGGTGAAAAGACCAAGGCTCTCTTTGCCAATGCCGTAAAGAACGCCAAGACCGTTGTCTGGAACGGCCCGATGGGCGTGTTTGAGAACCCCACCCTCGCACAGGGTACCATCGCCGTGGCACGTGCGCTTGCCGAGTCCGAGGCTACCACCATCGTCGGTGGCGGTGACTCCGCCGCAGCCTGCGAGCAGCTCGGCTTTGCCGATCGCATCACCCACATCTCCACCGGTGGCGGCGCATCCCTTGAGTTCCTTGAGGGTCTTGTGCTTCCCGGCATTGCCTGCCTGCAGGATAAGTAAGAGGTGGCCATGAGAAGATATGTGATCGCCGGCAACTGGAAAATGAATAAGACCCCCGCCGCTACCCGTGCCTTCATCGGCGAGCTTGCCCCCATGGTGGCAGGTAAGGACGGCTGTGATATCGTGCTTTGCGTTCCCTTTGTGGATATCGCCGTCGCAGCAGAGGCTGCCAAGGGTACGAATGTCAAGATCGGCGCACAGAACGTGCACTTTAAGGAAAGCGGCGCGTACACGGGTGAGGTTGCCGCAGATATGTTGCTGGAAGCCGGCGCAGAGTACGTCATCGTCGGCCACAGCGAGCGCCGTCAGTACTTTGGCGAGACCGATGAAACCGTCAACCTGCGTACCAAGGCTGCCCTTGCCGCAGGACTGAAGGTCATCCTTTGTCTTGGCGAGCTGCTCGAGGCCCGTCAGGCAGGTATTACCGAGGAGATCGTGTCCATGCAGACCAAGCTGGACCTTGCCGGTATTCCCGAGGCGGATCTTAAAAACATCATCATCGCCTACGAGCCCGTTTGGGCAATCGGCACGGGTCTGACCGCGACCCCCGAGCAGGCAGACGAGGCTTGCGGTATCATCCGTGACGTAGTGGCAGGCCTGTACAGCCGTGAGGCGGCCGATGCCATGATCATCCAGTACGGCGGATCGATGAACGAAAAGAACGCCGCCGAGCTCCTTGCCAAGGAGAACGTGGACGGCGGCCTGATCGGTGGAGCATCCCTCGTTGCCGAGAAATTTACTGCCATCGTGGACGCTGCCAACTAATAAAAAAGGGAGAGGACATCCTCTCCCTTTTTTATTTTTGCAAAAAATCAAAACCGCCTTGCATACGCGGCTTTTTTGTGCTATAATGATGGGGAATGAGTTTTCTGCCCCTACGGGGCAGGGGAGAATGCAAAAGGATGGGCGCACCATGAACAAAATCGGCTTTGACAGCGAGAAATATCTTTCCATGCAGTCTGCACGTATCGAAGAACGCCTTGGCGACTTCGGCGGCAAGCTGTACCTTGAATTCGGCGGCAAGCTTTTTGACGATTTTCATGCCGCGCGCGTGCTACCCGGCTTCGCCCCCGATAACAAGATCAAGATGCTGGAGAAGCTCAAGGATCGCGCCGAGATCGTGATCGTCATCAGCTCGCAGGATATCGCCATGAACAAGGTGCGTGCCGACCTCGGCATCACCTATGATGCAGACGTTTTGCGCCTGATCGACATCTTCCGCTCCTACGGTCTTTACGTCGGCTCGATCGTGCTGACCAAGTTTGCCGAGGATAACGAGGCCGCCAAGATCTTCCAGCGCCGTCTGGAAAAGCTCGGCTTCCGCGTCTACCGCCACTATCCCATCAAGGGCTACCCCAGCAACGTGCCCTATATCGTCAGCGACGAGGGCTTTGGCAAAAACGAGTATATTGAAACCGAGCGCAATCTGGTCGTGGTCACCGCCCCCGGCCCGGGTAGCGGCAAAATGGCTACCTGCCTTTCGCAGCTTTACCATGAATTCCGCCGCGGCCAAAAGGCGGGATACGCGAAATATGAAACCTTCCCGATCTGGAATCTGCCTCTGATGCACCCCGTCAACGTGGCCTACGAGGCCGCCACCGCCGACCTCAATGACCGCAACATGATCGACCCGTGGCATCTTGCCGCTTACGGCGAATCCACCGTCAATTATAACCGCGACGTGGAGATCTTCCCCGTCCTGAACACCATCTTCGAAAAGCTGATGGGTGAGTCGCCCTATAAGTCCCCCACCGATATGGGCGTGAATATGGCGGGCTACTGCATCTCGGATGACGATGCCTGCTGTGAGGCCTCCCGTCAGGAAATTTTGCGCCGCTATTACAAGGCGCTTGTCGGAGAGATCAAGCATCACCGTGACTCTACCGAGTCGGATAAGATCGCTCTCTTGATGCAAAGCCTGCATCTCGGCGTGGATGACCGTGCCGTGGCAGTCGCCGCCCGCGCCCGCGCAGTAGAATGCAACTGCCCCGCCGCCGCCATCGAGCTGCCCGACGGGCAGATCGTGCTTGGCCGCACCACCGACCTTTTCGGCTGCTCCGCTTCTATGATCCTCAACGCCCTCAAAACCCTCGCGGGCATCGAGGATAGCGTGAAGCTGATCGACCGCAAGTGCATTATGCCCGTGCAGGAGTTAAAGACCCGCTACCTCGGCGGCAAGAACCCCCGCCTGCACGTGGACGAAATGCTGGTCGCCCTTTGCTCCTCCGCCGCCGACAACCCCGTGGCACAGCTGGCAATGGAGCAGCTGCCGAAGCTGGCAGGATGTGAGGTGCATACCACCGTCATCCTCTCGCACATCGATGAAAAAATGTTCCGCCAGCTTGGCGTCCGCCTGACAAGCGAGCCTGTGTACCGCGACAAGACCCTTTACCATGAATAAACGTAACAGGGGAAGGGGAATCCCTCTCCCTGTTTGGCATACCATTCTTGCCGAAAAACACATATTTTATCCCAAATTATTCATTTTTTAACGCCGTTTCCTATGGTATTATGCGAACAGAGAGAAAAATTTCGTTCATAGGAGGACACCAAACATGGCAAATAACCGTTACGTCGGCGCATACCCCAAGATCGGCATCCGCCCCATCGTGGACGGCCGCCGCGGACCGCTGAAGCTCCGCGAGTCGCTGGAGGATCAGGTCATGGCTATGGCCCAGGCCGCCAAGAAGCTTTTTGAAGAAAACCTGTTTTATTCCAACGGCGAGCCCGTACAGGTGGTGATCGCCGATCATTCCATCGGCCGCGTGCCCGAGGCAGCCGCCTGTGCGGATCAGTTCCGCCGTGAGGGCGTAGCCGTTACCCTGTCCGTCACCCCCTGCTGGTGCTACGGCTCGGAAACCATGGATATGGACCCCTCCACCATCAAGGGCGTGTGGGGCTTTAACGGCACGGAGCGTCCCGGCGCTGTATACCTTGCCGCCGTGCTGGCTTCTCACGCACAGAAGGGACTGCCCGCCTTCGGCATCTACGGACACGAGGTGCAGGACCGCGATCAGGTGAGCGACATTCCTGCCGACGTGCGGGAAAAGCTGCTTCGCTTCGGCCGCGCGGCCATCGCCGTTGCTACCATGCGTGGAAAAAGCTACCTGCAGATCGGCTCGCAGTGCATGGGCATCGGCGGCTCGATCATGGATCAGGACGTCATGGAATCCTACTTCGGCATGCGTGTGGAATCGGTCGATGAGGTCGAGATCCTGCGGCGCATGGAGGAAGGCATCTACAACCGAGAAGAATACGAAAAGGCCCTTGCTTGGACAAAAACGCATTGCAAAGAAGGCCGCGATGATAACCCCGCAAGCGTAAAATTCTCGGATGAAGAGAAGGAAAAACAGTGGGAATTCACCGTTAAAATGTATTGCATCATCAAGGACCTTATGGCAGGTAACCCAAACCTGCCCGAGGGATTTGAAGAGGAAATGCTGGGGCACAACGCCATCGCCGGCGGCTTCCAAGGCCAAAGACAATGGACCGACCATTGGCCGAACTGTGACTATCCCGAGGCACTTTTGTCCTCTACCTTTGATTACAGCGGCGCGCGTGAGCCGTATACCCTCGCCACCGAGAACGATATCCTCAACGGCATGGGTATGCTGATGATGCGCCTCTTGACTCACCGCGCGCAGATCTTTGCGGACGTGCGTACCTTCTGGTCGCCCGAAGCAACCCGTCGTGTTACCGGCTACGACCTTACGGGCAAGGCCAAGGAAAACGGCGGTATTATCCACCTGCTCAATTCGGGTGCTGCTTGCCTTGACGCCTCGGGCGAATGCCGCGACGAAAACGGCAACGCCGTGATGAAGAAATGGTGGGAGGTCACCGAAAAGGACATTGAAAAGATGACCGCCGCCACCGTGTGGTGTGAAGCGGGCTTTGACAACTTCCGTGGCGGCGGATTTTCCTCGCATTTTGTCACCCGTGCCGAAATGCCGGTTACCATGATCCGCCTGAACCTGGTGCACGGCCTCGGTCCTGTGATGCAGATCGCAGAGGGCTGGACGGTGCATCTGCCCGATGACGTGACAGATACGCTCATGGAGCGCACCAACCCCACCTGGCCCTGCACGTGGTTTGCGCCGCGTTGCGACGGCCGCGAGGGTAGCCCGTTCAAGACCGCTTACGACGTGATGAACAACTGGGGCGCGAACCACGGCGCGATCAGCTACGGCCATATCGGCGCGGATATCATCACGCTCTGCTCCATGCTCCGCATCCCCGTTTGTATGCACAACGTGCCCGCGGACGATATTTTTCGCCCCGCCGCATGGGGAGCTTTCGGTATGGATAAGGAAGGCCAGGACTACCGCGCCTGCGCCAACTACGGCCCCCTTTACAAGAAATAAACTCAAAGAAAGGCAGTATTATGAAAAAGACCACCTACTATCTTGCCATCGACTTCGGCGCGTCCAGCGCCCGCCACATCCTTGGTCATATCGAGGACGGCGAAATGAAGCTGGAGGAGATCTACCGTTTTGAAAACGGTGTTTCCGAGAAAAACGGACACCTGTGCTGGGACTTCACCCACCTGTATAACGAGGTACTGAACGGTCTGCGCCGTTGCCGTGAGCTCGGCAAGATCCCCTCGTACATGGGCATTGACACCTGGGGCGTGGATTTTGTGTTGCTCGACGGAAAGGATCAGATCCTTGGCGACACCGTCGCTTACCGCGACGCGCGCACCGACGGCATGAAAGAGGTGGTGTATCAAAAGGTAAGCGCCGAGGAGCTGTATTCCCGCACGGGCATTGCCTATCAGCCCTTTAACACGCTCTACCAGCTGGTTGCCCTGCGTGAGCAAGAACCCGCGCTGCTTGCCGCGGCAAAAAGCATGCTGCTCGTGCCTGCTTACTTCAATTTCCTGCTGACGGGTGAAAAGTGCAACGAGTATACCATGGCGTCTACCTCGCAGCTGGTGGATGCCGAAACGAAAAAATGGGACTACGAGCTGCTTGGCAAGCTCAATCTGCCCGCCGAGATCTTTGGAGAGCTGCATATGCCCGGCGAGCTGGTCGGCACGTTCACAAAAGAGGTGCGCGAGGCGGTCGGCTTTGATTGCCGCGTGCTGTTGCCCGCTTGCCACGATACCGCCTCCGCGGTCGCGGCTGTACCCTGTGAGGAGGATTCCTTTGCTTACATCAGTTCGGGCACGTGGTCGCTCTTCGGAACGGAGCTGCGTGAGCCGAATACCCTGCACGAGAGCTTTGAGGCAGGATTTACCAACGAGGGCGGCTACGAGGGGCGTTACCGCTTCCTCAAAAACAACATGGGTCTTTGGATGACCCAGTCTGCCCGCCGCGAATGGAAAGTGGAGGGTAAGGATCTTTCCTTTGCCGAGATCTGTGCCGAGG
>JAZQWX010000133.1:0-3587 GCA_045632565.1 Eubacteriales bacterium
AACAGTAATTGCCCCCCGAATTGGAAAGCAAGGTTGTTGATGGTAATCATAGCCGCTCCTTTTGTCGATTCAATCTTTTTTATTATAGCACACTTTTCCTGTTTGTCAATGCCCGAAGATTTTACAGAAAATTCACGGAAAGTCCCCGCGCTTTTTCCGAAAACGCTTGACTTGAAAATGGAAAATTGCTATAATAAGGGTTGCTATATTTTTACTCTCGGAGGCATCTATGCTGAAAAAATTGGCGGGTGCGATACGGGAATACAAGCTCCCCTCGATCTTAGCGCCCCTTACGGTGGCCGTGGAGGTCGTGGCGGAATGTCTGATTCCCTTTCTCACCGCGCAGCTGATCAACGCCATTGAAACGGGCAGCGGCATGCCCACGGTGCTGCGGTACGGTTTCGGCCTGCTCGGTATGGCGCTTCTGTCGCTGACCTTTGGCATTCTCGCGGGCTATTTCTGCTCGGTCGCGTCCTGCGGCTTTGCCAAGAACCTGCGTCACGATCTCTTCTACAAGATCGGCACGTTCTCCTTCTCGAATATCGACGAGTTTTCCACCTCCAGTCTGGTCACCCGTCTGACCACGGACGTGTCCAACGTGCAAAACGCTTACATGATGCTGGTGCGTACGGCCATCCGTTGCCCCTTCATGCTCGTGTTCGCGTTCGTGATGTCCATTCGCCTTGGCGGCCCGATCGCCCTCGTGTTTGCGGGGGTCGTGCCCGTTCTCGCCTTTGGACTGTTTGCCATCATCTGGCGCGTGATGCCCCTGTTCCGCCGCCTGTTCAAGAAGTACGATAAGCTCAACGAATCGGTGCAGGAAAACGTGGCGGGCATGCGCGTGGTCAAATCCTTTGTCCGTGAGGATCACGAAAGAGCGAAATTCGGCACGGCCTCCGAGGAGCTTTGCCGCAACTTCACCCGCGCGGAGAAGATCCTCGCGCTCAACGATCCTATCATGCGCCTGTGCATGAATATTTCCATGCTCCTGATTTCTTATCTGTCCGCGCGCCTGATCATCGGCGGCTACGATCCGACCGACGCCTCCTCAATGGGCGTGGGCAACTTCACGGGTATGATCACCTACTCCGTGCAGATCCTGATCAGCATGATGATGGTGTCTATGATCTTCGTGATGGTGACGCTGGCCATCGAGTCCGCGCACCGTATCGTGGAGGTGCTTTCTGCCGAAAGCGACCTGACCAGCCCCGAAAACGCACTCACCGAGCTGCGTGACGGCAGCATCTCCTTTGAAAACGTCAGCTTCCGCTACTCGAAAAAGGCAGAGCGCGCCGCCCTGCAGGACGTCAACCTTTCCATTCGCTCGGGTGAAACGGTTGGCGTGATCGGCGGCACGGGCTCGTCCAAGTCTACCCTCGTCAGCCTGATCTCCCGTCTGTATGACGCCGATGAGGGCTGCGTACGCGTGGGCGGCGAGGACGTGCGCGCGTATGACCTCGACTCGCTTCGCAACGGCGTGTCCGTCGTCCTGCAAAAGAACCTTTTGTTCTCGGGAACGATCAAGGAAAACCTCCGTTGGGGCGATCCGAACGCCACGGATGAGGACATGGAGCGCGCCTGCCGTCTTGCCTGCGCGCACGATTTCGTTGCGGCGTTCCCCGACGGCTACGATACCTACATCGAGCAGGGCGGCACGAACGTGTCGGGCGGACAAAAGCAGCGTCTTTGTATTGCCCGCGCGCTGCTGAAAAAGCCGAAGATCCTCATTCTCGATGACTCTACCTCGGCGGTGGATACGCACACCGACGCGATGATCCGCCGTGCGATGCGAGAGGAGATCCCCGATACCACCAAGATCATTATCGCCCAAAGAATTGCCTCCGTGCAGGACGCCGACCGCATCGTGGTGCTGGACGGCGGCCGTATCGCCGCCTGCGGCACGCACGCGGAGCTGCTTGCAACGAGTGACATTTACCGCGAGGTCTACGAATCCCAGACAAGAGAAGGGGGGGATCACTAATGCCGCCACCCCGCATGAAGGGCAACGGTGCTAAGGCCAAGGATGCCAAGGGTACGATGCTGCGCCTGATCCGTTTGCTCCTGTCCTACTACAAAAAAGAGATCCTTTTGATCTTCGCCTGTATCATTATCGCAGCACTCGTCGGTGTCGCGCCCGCCGTTTACGTACAGACCATCGCGGGCTTTATCACCGAGGGTATTGCGATGATCAAGGGCGGCACACCCGCCGCCGAGGCCTACGCCGCGCTTGCCCCCGACGTGCTGCGCTCGCTTGCCGTCATGGCCCTCGTCTTTTTCGTCGGACTTGCCGCCACGTTCATTTACACGCGGCTTTGCGCTATCGTGACGCAGGGCTTTCTCAACAAGCTCCGCCGCCGTCTGTTTGACGGTATGCAGAGCCTGCCGATCCGCTATTTCGACACCCACAGCCGCGGCGATATCATGTCGCACTACACCAACGATATCGATACCATCCGTCAGCTCGTGTCCCAGTCCATTCCCGCGTGCCTTCTTGCGGGCATCACGCTGGTGTCGCTCGTCTTTATCATGCTGTATTTCAGCCTGTGGATGTTCCTTGTGGTGCTCTGTGCGATCGCCCTGATGCTGTTCGTTACCAAGTTCGTGGGCGGCAACTCGGCCAAGTACTTCGTGCGCCAGCAGAAGTCGCTCGGCCGTGAGGAGGGCTTCATCGAGGAGATGATGAACGGACAGAAGGTCGTCAAGGTCTTCTGCCACGAGGACGCCTCCCGCCGTGATTTCGACCGTCTGAACGAGCAGCTCTGCGCGGACGCTACCAAGGCCAACATCTTTGCCAATACCCTGATGCCTATTATGGGGAATATCGGCAACATCTTCTACGTGCTGGTCGCGTTCGTCGGCTCGCTCCTGATCCTTACGGACGTGCCGAATATCTCGCTTGCCGCCCTCTTTGGCATCTCCATGCCGATGATCACCGTGGTGGTCACCTTCCTTGGCATGACCAAGCAGTTCGTGCAAAACGCCAGCCAGGTGTCCCAGCAGGTCAATTTCGTGGTCATGGCTCTTGCGGGCGCGGAGCGTATCTTCGACCTTATGGACGAAGAGCCCGAGGCCGACGAGGGCTACGTGACGCTCGTCAACGCGAAAAAGCTGCCCGACGGTACGCTGGAGGAGTGCGAAGAACGCACAGGCACGTGGGCGTGGAAGCACCCGCACGAGGCGGACGGCACGGGCACCTATACCGAGCTGGCGGGCGACGTTCGCCTGTCGGAGGTGGATTTCGGCTACGTGCCCGAAAAGATCGTGCTTCATGACGTTACCCTGTATGCCGAGCCGGGACAGAAGGTCGCGTTCGTCGGCGCAACGGGTGCGGGCAAGACCACCATCACCAACCTCATCAATCGCTTTTACGATATCGCGGACGGCAAGATCCGCTACGACGGCATCAACATCAACAAGATCAAAAAGGCAGACCTGCGCCGTTCGCTCGGCGTGGTGCTGCAGGACACCAACCTGTTCACGGGCTCGGTGATGGATAACATCCGCTACGGCAAGCTGGACGCCGCCGACGAGGAATGTATCGCCGCCGCCAAGCTCGCCAACGCGCACGACTTCATCACCCGCCTGCC
>JAZQWX010000134.1:0-4182 GCA_045632565.1 Eubacteriales bacterium
TGCTTTCGCGGTATGGAAAAGCCTCTTTTTCTGATCTCCACCGCCTACCCCGGCATTTGGCTGGAGCACGTCTATGACTCCGTGTTCTACGCCATGCAGGACAAAAGCAAGCTTTACCTTGCCGAAAACGCAGTCGAGCTGTTCCTTTCCCATCAAAAAGAGGACGGTCAGCTCCCCTGCTTTGTGCGTGATGCGGCAAGAACTCCCGACGGTGTGCCACTGGTCGGCTATGGACAGACGCAGGAATGCGTGTCCTTTGCCCGCCTGTGCTTGCTTGTTTACAAAATGAACGGCCGCCGCGATTTTCTTCTTCGCGTCTATGCCGCCTGCTCCGCGTGGGTCGGTTGGTTACAGCGCAACCGTATGACGCGCGGCAAGGGACTTGTGGAAGCCTTCGTCGGCTACGATACGGGTCACGATAACAGCGGCCGCCTCGCGGGGCTTTCCTGCATCGGCAACTATCAGGTAAACGGCGTGGTGCAAAACGCCGCCGTCCTGCCGCCCTCTGACGAGGTTGCCCCCTTGATCGCGGTGGATATGAACTGCAATTATTTCGCCACCCTGACCGCGCTTTCCGAAATGGCATCGCTCCTTGGTGAGCCCGATCGCGCCGCCGAATGGAAACGGGAAGCCGCCGCCGTCAAGGAGCGCCTCTTCGCGCTCTGCTTTGACCGCGGGGATTGCTTCTTTTACGACGTGGACAAACACGGCAAACAGCGTAAATTTCTCTCCTCTACGGTCTTTCATCTGTTTATGGAGGGGGTACTTGACCCCGACGCCGACGCGCCGCTCATCGGCGCGCTCTACGGCCGCCATATGTCCAACCCACTTGAATTCGCCACCCCCTATCCGTACCCGTCTATGGCGATCAGCGACCCGTCCTGCAAAAATCATGAGACGCAAAACTGTTGGGGCTACTATTCCCAAGGATTGATCGCCCTGCGTACCACCCTGTGGATGGAACAATACGGTTTCGCGCGGGATCACGAACGCCTCTGCCGCGCGTGGGTAGAAGCATGGACAAGGCATTTTGATAAGGTAAAAATGGGGCAGGAGCTTGACCCCCTCACGGGTGAGCCGACCGCCTGCTCCGAATGGTATTCCTCCACGATGCTGTTTTATGAATACGCCGCAAAGCGGTTTTATCAAAAAGGAGAAAAATTATGACACACTCGATCCTGATCATCGGACAATCCAATATGGCAGGGCGCGGCTATATGAGCGAGGCCGAGCCGCTTGATACCTGCGACGGAAAGCTGCTTGTCGCCCGCAACGGCCGCTGGCAGGTGATGTTCCGCCCCGTCAATCCCGACCGAGCTTTCTCGGGCACCTGCCTTGCCGAGAGCTTTGCCAAGGCCTATTACCTCGATCACCCCGACGTGTCGGTCGGCGTGATTCCGTGTGCTGACGGCGGCACCTCGCTCTCGCAATGGGAGGAGGGTGGCCTGCTCTTTGATTACGCCGTTGCCTGCGCCAAGCTCGCGATGCGTACCTCGCGCCTGGTCGCCATCCTGTGGCATCAGGGGGAAGGGGATTGCAGCGAGGGCTGTGCCGCCGCTTATTTTGATAAGATCACAGCCACGATGAAGGCCCTGCGCCGCGAGCTGGGTGCGGAGGACGTGCCGCTGATCGTCGGCGGCCTTGGCGATTATCTCGTCAAATATCCCGCCCCCAACCTCGGAGAGTGGTACGGTGCTATCAACGCCCAGCTGATCCGCTACGCCGAAAGCGACGCGCGCGTCGGCTATGCCTCTGCCGAGGGGCTGACCCCCAATCCCGATAACCTGCATTTCAACCACGCCTCGCTCATGGAATTCGGTCTGCGCTACTATGCCGCATTCCGCAAGCTGGAGAAGATAGAGGCAAGCGACGGGCAGACTCCCGTTGCAGAGGATACCAAGCGCTCCGCGATGGAGATGCTGTAAGGGGAGAGGTATGGAAACCAAAAAGCCGAATAAGATCCTGACCTTTAGCTATGATGACGGCGTGCATCAGGACAAGCGCCTGATCGAGCTGTTCGACCGCTACGGAATGAAGGCCACCTTTAACCTCAATTCCGAGCTGCTCGGCAAGCCGCACTCGCTGGAGCGAGAGGGCAAGCGCATCGCGCACGATAAGGTCGCGCCCGCGGACGTGCGCCACGTTTACGCGGGGCACGAGGTCGCCGCACACACCCTTACCCACCCCGGCCTACCCTACCTTCCCGATGAGGAGGTCATCCGTCAGGTAGAGCAGGATCGACTCAATCTTTCCGAGCTTTGCGGCTACGAGGTCGTGGGCTTCGCCTACCCGGGCGGCGGACAGAATTATGATAGCCGCGTCTCTCGCTTGATCCGTGAGAATACGGGTATCCGCTACTGCCGCACCATCGTGTCCTCGCATAGCTTTTTGCCGCAAGAAGATCTGTACGAGTTCCGTCCCTCCGTCTATCACCACGGGGAATGGGATAGGCTCTTTTCCCTTGGCGAGGAGTTTCTCTCCCTCAAGACCGAAGAGCGCCGTGTTTTCTACGTCTGGGGGCACTCCTATGAGTTCGATATCCACGATACGTGGGACCGCTTTGAGGAATTCCTCCGTATGATGAGCGGCCGCGCGGATATCCGCTACGCTACCAACAAGGAAGCGTTGCTTGAATTGTCATTTCGCAAATAAGATGGAATGCAACGAGGAATAACTATGAACAGATCCCTTTCGGCAAAAGCCCTTTTCTTTGACATTCTTACCGCCATTCTCGCGGGTGTTATCGTCGGTACTGCCTACTTTTTCTTCCAGAACAGCAACGGCTTCGCGCCGGGCGGCGTCGGAGGTCTGGCCACCATCACCTATCACCTGCTTCGCGGCGCGGTGGATTGGTCGATCCTTATGGTCGCCTTTAACCTGCCGATCTTCGTGCTGGTCAGCATCTTCGTCAACAAAAAGCTCGGCCTGATGCTCAGCGTCTACATGCTCGTTCAGTCCTTTATGCCGCAGGCGTGGATGGCCCTTGGCGCGCGTGCTTACTCTGCCGCGAATAACGCCGAGGATTTCAACGTGGTCTTTGCCTGTATCGCCACGGGCGTGATCTCGGGCTTCGGCTTCTCCCTGATGCTGCGCCATTTCGGCGCGTCGGGCGGCACGTACGGCATCAGTGCTCTGCTCAAAAGGGCGCGCCCTGAGTTGAACATCGCCTACGTGTCCTTTATCATGGACGCTTCGGTGGTCGGTATCGCCTTTTTCGTGTACGGCATGCGCGTGACCCCCGTGATCTGCACGCTGCTGAACCTGTTCGTAGCCAACGTGATCGTGGATCACGGCCTCAGCGGCATCAAAAACGGTTATAAGTTTGAGATCATCACCACCCACCCCGCCGAGATCTCGGAGGAGCTGATGACCCGCCTGCACCACGGTGTGACAGAGGTTCGCGCCCACGGTATGTACTCGGACAGTGAAAAATTTATGCTGGTCTGCATCATCAACAAACGCCAGATCGGTGAGATGATGCGTATTATCAAGAAATACCCCGATACCTTTGCCAGCTTCTGTAAGGTGAATGAGGTGTTCGGTAACTTCAAAAGAAAGGTATAAAGGAATTTGAAGCAACACGATCCCTATGCCGATTTCACCCTGCTGCGGGATGGCAAACAAGCCTTTCCCGCCATCCTCTCTGCCATAGAGGCGGCAAAAGAAACCCTGCATATCAATATGTTCATCTGGCGGGACGATGAGATCGGCAACCGCATCGCCGCGGCCGTTCTGGCCGCCGCCGAGCGCGGCGTGCGCGTTTCGCTCACGGTTGACCGCTACGGTGTGGTGCTGGAAAAGGCGGAGGAAACGAAAAGATCCTTCTTCCACAAATCCCTTACCCTCGCCGAGCGCCTTAAAATTTGGGGACTCTCACTTCTCTATCCCATGTCGGGCACACCATGCCGCGCGCGGGATGAAGCAACGTCGCTTTACCGCGCCATCATGTCGCACCCGAATATCACGGTATCCTGTGACACCTTCCGCGCCGATCACTCCAAATTCTACGTGATCGACGAGCGCATCCTCTTTCTCGGCGGCATCAATATCGAGGATAAGGAAAACGGCCGGGACATGCAAGGGCGCATCTATTCGGATTATATGGTGCGGATAGAGGGAGAGGACTACGTGCGCGCCTTTTATAAAAAGCTGCAAAAGGGGCAAGAAAGCCCCGATCTGCCC
>JAZQWX010000135.1:0-11987 GCA_045632565.1 Eubacteriales bacterium
CGATCTCGTCACAGACGATCACCTCGGGTGAGAGGGTGCGCGTGGCCATGGCGATCCCTTCGGCGATCGGGGCATCCCGCAAAACGTCGATCTGGCAGGCCGCGGGGACGCCCTCGCCGTACAGCTCGCCGCGCGTGTCGATGAGCGTCACGCGTTTGGCATTTTCACCGCGGGAGAGGGTGCAGGCAAGGTCGCGCAGGAGGGTGGTCTTCCCTACGCCGGGCGGTGAATATACCAGCAATCCTTGCCTTGCCCCCATCTCCCAAAAGGCACGTGCCGCTACCTCTCCCGCCCCCGGAATATGATGCGGAATGCGGATAGAAAGAGAGGTCACGTCCGTGACCGTGAGGATGCGTCCGCCCTCGCAGACCACCCTCCCGGCCACGCCGACACGAAATCCAAAGGCATGCAGATAGCCCATTCGCAGGCTTTCGGCATGGGCATATACCGAATTGTCACACATTTTTTCAAAAATGGTTGACAATTCTTTTTTTGTTACACAAAGGGGCAAAAGCACGTTGCGGCCGCCAAGCGAGAGCGACACGTTACGGTCGGCGCGCAGACGCAATTCTGTCAGGCGCGTGTCAAAATCCGCGTTGCTTTCCTGCATTTGCGCCAACGCGCGGCAAAGATGCGGCGGCAGGCAGTGGAACAGGCGTTGGAGCATGACATCCTTTCCTTTCCGTTTCCCAAACTTTCTTTGTCAAGTTTTGTCGAAGGGATTGACTTTTTTGGCATTTTATGGTACTCTATGGATGATAATGTTTACAAACACAGGAGCATACCATGAAATCTACCGGAATGGTTCGAAAAATTGATGAGCTTGGACGCGTGGTCATCCCGATCGAGATCCGCAATACCCTTGGCATTGAGAGCCGCGATGAGCTGGAGATCTTTGTAGAGGGCGACAAGATCGTGCTTGCCAAGCACGAGCCGTGCTGCATCTTTTGCGGCAACGCGCATGGGGTTGTCTTCTTTCACAGCAAGCTGGTCTGCCATGACTGTGCGGAGCAGCTCAAAAATCAGTTTTAAGTCTGTTTCATTCTATTCTGCCGCGCACGGCGTTATGACTGCGCGGTGCTCGGTGAGCTGAATTATGGAAGAAAATTTTAACCAATATGAGGAAGAAAAGCCGCGCGCCGCAGAGGCGCACGGCTTTCCTTGCCGTTCCTGCGGCGCACAGATGTCTTATTCTCCCAAGATCGGCAAGCTGTTTTGTCGGTACTGCCAATCCGAGGAAGACATTGAGAGTGTGGCGCACGAAGCGCCCGAATATCTCTATTTTCCGGACGAGGATCGCTATGCCGCCCCTGCCTGGGAGGAATACGGGCAGCTGATCCTGACCTGTCCCTCCTGCGGCGCGGATACCGTGATGAGCGCGGCGCGCGTGACAGCCACCTGTCCGTTCTGCGCCTCGCATTACGTGACCGAAGCGCCGAAGGACGAGAAGATCATCTCCCCCGAAACGATGATCCCGTTCCGTATTCCCAAGGAACAGGCGCACGCCTCCTTTTCCGCGTGGGTGAAGAAGCAGTGGCTGGCGCCCCGCCGCTTCAAGAAAGAGGCGCTCGCCCCCGACATGCAGGGCATGTACATTCCGTATTTTACCTTTGACGCTTCCCTGTCCACCGATTTTTCGGGCTGGGGCGGTGAGCGCAGAGTAGAAACCTACACGGTACGCGTGAACGGCAAGACCGAGACCCGCACGCGCACGCGGATCATCTGGTATCCCGTCAGCGGGCACAGGGATCTGGATTTTGACAATCTCCCCTGCCCCGCTACCAAAAAGATCGACCGTCGACTTTTAGACAAGGTAGGGCCGTACAGCCTGTGCGTGCTCAACGTCTACAACCCCGCGTATCTTGCGGGCTTTTTTGCGGAACGGTACAGCGTGGGGCTTGGTGAGGGATTTTCCGAGGTGCGGCGCGTGATGGAGAGGCGCATGGAAGCACACGTAGAGGCCACCCTCGGCTACGACACCTACCGCGGCATGCACTACGATCACCGTTTTTCTGACGTTAAATTCAAGCATATTTTACTGCCGCTGTGGCTTTCCTCTTACCGTTACCGTGACAAATTCTACCAGTTTATGGTCAACGGTGAAACAGGCAAGGCGGCCGGCAAATTTCCCGTATCCCCCCTGAAGATCGCCCTGCTTGTGGCAGGCGGCATTGCCTTGGTCGGCCTTATTATTCTCGCCATCATGGGCATGGGGGGAGAGGTATATTATTAAAAAAACACCGTGCTCGGACGATCCGAGCACGGTGTTTTTTCTGTTTGGGAGGACTTGCCTGTTGAAAACATTTTTCCACTTTTGGAAAAAATATTTCAACAACCCCTTTACAAATCCAAAAATACATGGTATAATCTTTCCACAACAGAAAAACAAAGGGGAAAACGACATGAGTTTTGCAGAGCGTGTAACGGCACTTAAAAACGAGCGCGGCATGACAAGCGAGCAGCTAAGCCGTGAAAGCGGCGTGCCGCTGGGAACCCTGAATAAAATTTTAGCGGGCATTACGGACGAGCCGAAGCTTTCCGTGGCGCTTTCGATCGCGCGCGCCTTTGGGTGCCCGATCGGGCGACTGCTTGACGGCGAGGAGCATATTTCGGACTCGCTGGACGAGAACGAGCGCCGCGTGGTAGGCAAATACCGCCGCCTGGATCAGAACGGCCGCGAGCTGGTGGAAACCGTGATGGACAAGCATTTGTCGCAATACGGCGAAGCAGAGGAAGCTGCCGAGTGTGCCGAGGAGATCCGCATGGTTAGCCTGCCCCTCTTTATGCTTCCCGTTTCGGCAGGCATGGGCGTACAGCTGGACGATTATTATTGCGAGAATATCGAGGTGCGCGCGACCAAGGCCTCGCTTGGCGCGGACTTTGCCCTGCGCGTATACGGCAACAGCATGGAGCCGAAGTTTACCGAGGGTGATATTTTACTGGTACGCCGTCAGGATCGCGTGGATATTGGGGATCTTGGCATCTTCATTGCGGACGGCGAGGGCTATTTCAAGCGGTATATCGGAGAATATCTGCGTTCCCTCAACCCTGCCTATCAGGATATCTGGATCGAGAATTTTGCGGAATTCCGCTGCTGCGGCAAGGTGATCGGGCGTATGCGCCGCCGCCGCATTGCGGTGTAACGTCATAAAGCAATCCCTTGGGGCGTGCGAATCCCCTCCCGCGCGCCCCTTTTTCTTTTGCACGCCCCCCGAGAGGGGATCTATAAAAAACCCCCCGACCGCGATCCGGTCGGGGGTTCTGTTCTTAATAGAAAAGAATGTCCGTGTAAGACGGGAAGGGCCACCAGTCGCGGGCAACCAGCGTTTCTGCCTTATCGGCGGCGGTGCGAAGGGCGATCATAGCGGCGCGCACGTCACGGCTGTACGCAAGGGCGCGGGCAGCGAGATTTTCGGTAGCGACGGCGGCACTTACCTTTTCCTCCAAGACGGCGATCGCGCCATAGATCTCATCGCCAAGGAGAGAGAGCTGCACCAGCGTTTCCTTTTCGGCGCGTGAGAGCGCCGCACTCAAGGACAGCTTTTTGCGGCGGGCCATGCCCGTTGCCAGCGAGTCGGCATAAGAGAGAACGGCGGGCAGGACGTCCTTTTTGGCCATTTCCAGCATGGTGTTTGCCTCGATCGCAATGGTTTTGGCGATCATATCCAGCATGATATCGCAGCGGGATTGCAGCTCGGTGGCCGTAAAGATACCGTGCTTCTCGAAGAGCGCGACGTTTTCGGGGTCAACAAGATGGGGCACAGCCTCGGCGGCGGTGGGGAAATTGTGCAGACCGCGGGCGGCGGCCTCCTTTACCCATTCCTCGCCATAGCCGTTGCCGTTGAAGACCACGCGGCGGTGGTCGCGGTACATCTCGGACACGATGGCCTTGACCTCTGCCTTGAAATCCTCTGCCTTTTCCAGGCGGTCGGAGATGCGATCGAGCATTTCGGTGGCAATGGTATTGAGCACGGTATTGGCGTCCGCGATCGACGCGCCCGAGCCGAGCATACGGAATTCAAATTTGTTACCGGTAAAGGCAAAGGGGGAGGTACGGTTACGGTCGGTGTTGTCCTTGGGAAGCTTGGGCAGGACGCTGGCACCGATATCCAAACTGCCGTTATCATGTCTGGTATAGGGGCGTCCCTCTGCAAGGCAATCGAGAATTTCGGTCAGCTCGTCGCCAAGGAAAACGGAGATAATGGCGGGGGGTGCTTCACCCGCGCCAAGACGGTGGTCGTTGCCTGCCTCGGCGACCGAGATGCGGAGCAGGTCGGCGTATTCGTCCACGGCGGCAATCATGGCGGTCAGAACGAGCAAAAACTGCGCGTTATCCTCGGGCGAATCACCCGGGTCCATGAGGTTGATGCCGCGGGAGGTGGAGATCGACCAGTTATTATGCTTACCCGAGCCGTTGATGTAGGCAAAGGGCTTTTCCTGAAGCAGGCAGACGAGGCCGTGCTTGGTGGCCACGCGCTTCATCATTTCCATGGTGAGCTGGTTGTGGTCACAGGCCGTGTTGGTGGTACAGAAGATGGGGGCAAGCTCGTGCTGGCAGGGGGCTGCCTCGTTATGCTCGGTTTTGGCCATGATGCCAAGCTTCCACAGCTCGGTATCCAGCTCCTCCATAAAGGCCTTGACGCGGGGCTTGATAGCACCGAAATAGTGGTCGCCAAGCTCCTGTGCCTTGGGGGGACGCGCGCCGAACAGCGTTCTGCCGCAAAGACGAAGATCCAGACGCTGACGGAACAGCTCCTCGGGGATCAGGAAATATTCCTGCTCCGCGCCTACGGTGGGGTTGATGGTACCGATGTCGGTCTTGCCGAACAGGGTCATCAGGCGGCGGGCGGAATTACGCAGGCATTCGACCGAGCGCAGAAGCGGCGTTTTTTTATCCAGGGTATCGCCGCCGAGCGAGCAGAATACCGTGGGAATGTACAGCGTGCCGTCACGCACGAAGGCGGGCGAGGTGGGGTCCCATGCGGTATAGCCGCGTGCCTCAAAGGTGGCACGCAGGCCGCCGTTCGGGAAGGAGGAGGCATCCGATTCCCCGCGAACAAGGGATTTGCCCGAGAATTTCATGATGATCTGTCCGTCAGAGGCAGGCTCAATAAAGCTATCGTGCTTCTCGGCGGTGATGCCGGTCAGCGGCTGAAACCAGTGCGAATAGTGAGTCGCGCCCAGCTCGATCGCCCACGCCTTCATGGCGTCGGCTACGGGATTGGCGATCTCAATATCCAGCGGCGCACCGCGGCGGATGGTACGGCGCAGGGTGGTGTATACCTCTTCGGGCAGGCGCTCACGCATCGCGCTGTCACCAAACACCATACAGCCAAACATTTCGGGAATGTTCTTCGCGTTTTCCATATATGCTCTCCTTGGAAACATGCATTGATCTCTAATAAGAGTATTATAGACCATTTCCCTATTTTTGTCAAGACGGCAGACAAAAAGGCTTTTTCTCTTTTTTCAAAAAAGCCTTGAAAGTAGGCGGGGGATGTGCTATAATACTCTTCGTGCTATGCAAAAAACAAAGAAAGAAGCAAAGCGATGAATTACATTTCACTCGATCTGGAGTGGAATCAAGCGTACGCGCAAAAGGCACTGGCTGTGCAAAAACGGCTGGAATGCCGCCTGCGCGGAGAGGTAATTCAGATCGGCGCGGTAAAGCTGGACCATGACCTCAACATCATTGGCAGCTACCGCATCACGGTAAAGCCCAAATTTTTCAAGAGCATCCAACGGCATGTTATGCGCCTAACCGGCATTACCCAGACCATGCTGGATCACGGCACGCCCCTGCCGGAGGCAATTGCCCGTTTTGAAAAGTGGTGTGGCGAGGATTTTGCGTTCTTAACTTGGGGACCTGACGACATTCCGATGCTGGAGGATAACTTGCGCGCACATCATCTGGACGGCACGTGGCTACACCGCGTATACGATCTGCAAAAGATCTTCGGCCGCCAGACGGATAACAGCAAAAACCAGCGTTCGCTTGAATTCGCCATGGAGCACTTTGGCATCGAGCAGACCCTGCCCGCGCACGATGCGCTCAACGACGCCTATTTTACGGCGCTCGTGGCGCAACGCCTGGACGTAACAAAGGGTGTTGCCGAATATGATGAAAAACAGGGCGACCAGCTGTTTTCGCTTGTCATCGGCGATGCCGATGCGGGTGAACGCGGCTTCTCTGCTCCCGAAGACGTGCTCTCCCATGCTACCGTGACCGAACCCGTTTGCCCGTTCTGTTCCGCCCCTCTTTCTCCGCTTGACAAAATGCTGCACTCCAAGGGTCAACGCTACTCCGTGCTCCTGTCTTGCCCGCAGCATGGCAAGTTTTTCCTGAAGCTGCGCCTTATCCGTAATTTCAACGGCACGTGGCGCGCAAAATGTACCGTCCAGGCCGCCGATGAGGCGGGCGAAAAGGACTACAAGAGGCGACTGAAGGAATCCGCCACCGCACGCCGTCGCCGCCCCCGCCGTGGAGCCCGCCAGGGGGAAGGAAAACAAACTGCGGATCCCGCTTCCACTCCCGTGGAATGAAAAGATAGCCGAGCGTATTTTCTGCGCTCGGCTATCTTTTTCATATTATTATAGAAGATTTTTTGTTTTACCCCTTGACATTCGGGGAATTTATTGGTATAATATAGCGTGCCTTATTGGGAATATGCCGCGTAGTCGCGGTTTTAGCCGCGGCATTACAATATAAAGGAGGGATATTTGCTATGATCAGAACTTATCAGCCCAAGAAACGTCAGAGAAAAAAAGAGCATGGCTTCCGCAAGAGAATGGCTACCGCAAACGGTAGAAAGGTTCTCAAGAGAAGACGCGCAAAGGGAAGAGCGCAGCTCACTTACTAATTGTCACGCGACCGCTTTGCTTTTCCAAACGTCACTTCCGTTGTGACAATACCAAATCCCGATAATCACGCGACGTGTCTTATCGGGGTTTTGCTTTATTATCGAGGCAGGTGAAAAGGATTGAAATTCAGAGCAATCTGTGAAAATCATCTGTATGCCAAGGCATATTCCAAGGGCAAGCGGGCCGTGACCCGCAGTGTGGCGGTATACGTGTTGCCGGACTACGCAGCAGAACGGCTGCGCCGCGCACATCCGCAAAAGATCAAGGTAAATCGCATAGGCCTGACCGTTACGAAAAAGCTGGGCGGAGCCGTTGTGCGAAACCGAACCAAGCGCATTTTGCGCGAGGCGTATCGCCAGGTAGCACGCGAGGTACGCGTGAAGACGGGGTTTTTATTGGTGATCGCCGCGCGTGAGGCCGCTGTATCCATGAAGTCCACCGAGCTGGCAAAGGACCTGTATCGGGCTCTTTCACAGCTTGGCATGACCGTTTCGTGAAATATCTGTTCATCGGTTTGATCCGTTTTTACCGCAAATTCATCTCCCCCATCAAGCCGCCCTGCTGCAGGTTTACCCCCACCTGCTCGGCTTACGCCTTGGAGGCGTTCGAGCGCCGCGGATTTTTTGTGGGATTTGGATTAACGGTGTGGCGTCTTTTACGCTGCAACCCCTTTGGCAGACCGGGCTATGACCCCGTGCCGCCAAAAAAGCCGAAGCGTGTGCCGATCACGGTAAGACCGAACGAGGAACAAGAAAAAAACAAGGAAGAACCATCATGACCGTTATTTTTGACTGGATCGCCGGTATTTTCAAGTACCCCATGCAGTTGTTTTACAACTGGACGGGTGAAAGCTATCTGCTGGCCCTGATCCTGTTCGCCCTGCTGGTGAAGATCATCATGATCCCTATGTCCATCCAGCAGCAGAAAACCCAGATCAAGGGCGCCAAGCTCCGCCCGAAGATCGCCATTATCGAGAAAAAGTACGCGGGCCGCACCGACCGTGATGCCATGCAGCAGAAGCAGCAGGAGATCATGGAAATGCAGCAGAAGGAGGGATACTCTCCCCTGTCCGGCTGCCTGCCCCTTCTGATTCAGTTGCCCGTTTTGCTTGGTCTTTACCAGGTCATCCGTAAGCCTCTGACCTACATGATGAACATGAGCGAGGACGTGATCTCCAAGCTGGTGGAGCATGCCAATTCTTTCCTCGGAGAGGGCGGAACACCCTTTACGGTAGATGCGGCAGAGCAGCTTTCCCTGATCCATGCACTTCGCGGCAGAGATCTGAGCCACATTGAAGGGGCTGCGTTGCCCGACATGACGCTCTTTGACGGCGCGATAGACCTGAGCATGACCCCCAGCATTGGCCTGAACTGGCTGATCCTGATCCCGATCCTGACGGCTGTGCTCTCCTTTCTGTCCATGAAGGTCACCCGTTGGGTAAACCCCAACATGGCTGCCATGGCAAGCTCTCCCGAGCAGAAGACCTCCAACATGATCATGGATCTGACCATGCCCCTGATGGGCGTGTGGATCGCCTTCTCCGTTCCCGCCGCCGTTGGCTTCTACTGGCTGATGGGCTACGTGTTTGGCATTTTGCAGACCCTCATTCTGGCAAAGGCCATGCCCCTGCCGACCTTTACGGAAGAAGAGATCCGGCAGTATGAGAAAGAAATGAAGGCCTCCCGAGCCAAGAGCGCGCGCACCTACAGCGATCATATGCCGCCGCGCCGTTCCCTGCACCACATCGACGATGATATTCCCGAGGTGAAGGAGCAGCCGAAGAGCCAGCCCAAGAAGAACGCAAAGCCCATTGCAGGCATTGAAGCCGCCCCCAAAAAAGACGACAAGAACGAAAACGCCTAAATGAAAGGACTTTCACTGTGAAAAGAGAGATCATTGCAACCGGTAAGGACGTGCAAGAAGCACAGGCAAATGCCGCTGCGCTTCTCGGTGCATCCGAAACCGATACCATTGAATACGAAGTGCTGGATTTCCCGACCAAGGGATTTCTCGGCATCGGCGCGAAGCCTGCCAAGGTAAAGGCCACGATCGAGCTGCCTGACGCGCCCCAAAGACCCCGCCGCCAGAAGAAAAACGAAGAAAAAGCAAATGCTACCCCGAAGGAAGCGCCCGTCCGTGAGCCGATGAAGACCGAGGCTGAGGTCGTTCTGACCAAGATCGAGGCCGGCGAGGGCGAGGACCGTTCCTTTGATTTTGTCAACCGTCTGATCGCCAACCTTGGCATCAATGCAAACGCTACCCTGTACCGTCAGGACGAGGGCGGCAGACGCATCTGCATCGACGGTGAGGATGCGGGCATGCTGATCGGCCATCACGGTGAAACGCTGGATGCCCTGCAGTACCTGTCCAACCTTGCTTGCTCCAAGAAGAATATCAACGGTGAGCGTATGCATGACCACGTGACCGTGGACATCGAGGGCTACCGCGCGAAGCGTGAGGACACCCTGCGCGCGCTGGCACGCCGCATGGCCGCCAAGGCAATCAAGAACAACCGCAACGTGATGCTGGAGCCGATGAACGCTTACGAGCGTCGCATCATCCACTCCGAGGTTCAGGGAATTGCCGGTGTATCCACCAACTCCGTCGGCTCGGATAACAACCGCAAGGTCGTAATTTACCCCACCGACAAAGCGACCTCTGACGAAAATGTATAAGACCGACACAACCGTCGCGGCTATTTCGACCCCACCCGGCAAGGGTGGGGTCGCGCTTATCCGCATGAGTGGCCGCGATGCGATCGAGATCGCTTCGCGCTGTTTTGTTTTGCGGAGCAAAACACCGCTGTCTGAACTAAAAAGCCGCCACGCCGCCTACGGTGACGTGATTTTTGAAGGCGCGCCGATCGACGACGCCATCATTACCATCTTCCGCGCACCGCATTCCTACACGGGTGAGGACACAGTGGAGATCTGCTGCCATGGCGGCATTCTGCTGACCGAAACGGTGCTCTCTGCCCTCTTTGCTGCTGGCGCTGTGCAGGCCGAGGCGGGAGAATTTACCCGCCGCGCCATGCTGTGTGGCCGCCTTTCGCTGACCGAAGCCGAGGCCATTGGCAATCTGCTGGAGGCAAAAAGCCGCGCGAGCATACGCCTGTCCTCCGCCGTGGCGCGCACGCGCCTTACCCGCGAATTGGACGGGCTGCGGCAGTCGCTTCTGAATCTCATCAGCTCGCTCTATGCGAAGATCGACTATCCCGAAGAGGATCTGTCCGACATGACGGGTGAACAGATCCTCTCTTCCCTTGCCGAAATGCTCGTCCGCGCGGATGCTTTGCTCTCTACCTACCGAACAGGCCGCGCGGTAGCAGAAGGCATTCCCACCGTTCTGTGCGGCGCGCCCAACGTGGGCAAAAGTGCCCTGTATAACGCGCTGTGCGGTGAGGATCTGGCCATCGTGACCGAGCACGCAGGCACTACGCGCGACGTTCTGTCCTCTACCGTGCCGCTTGGCCGCGTGATGCTGCGCCTTTACGATACGGCAGGCTTGCGGGATGCCCTTGACCCCGTGGAGCGCATCGGCGTTGACCGTTCTCGCACGAAAATGGAGGAGGCCGAGCTGCTGCTTGCTGTGTTCGATGCCTCGCGCCCGCTATCGGACGAGGAGAAGGCCTTGCTTGCCGAGTTGAAGCAATCGGCAGGCTGTGTGGTGATCCTCTTGAACAAATCCGATCTCGGAAGCTTCCCTGTTCCTGCGGAATTTGCCGATTTTTCCAACATATTGCCCATTTCTGCCAAGACGGGGGCGGGGCTTGACGCGTTGACTGTCTTGATCGAGCGGTTATTTACCGACGAATCCATTCGTCTTGGCGAGGATGCGGTGATCGCCTCCGCACGGCAATATGCGGCGCTTTCCCGCGCACGCGAGGCGCTTTCTCGCGCACAAGAGGCCTTCCGCATGGGGCTTTACGCCGACATCGCTTCCAGCGAGCTGGAGGTGGCTCTTTCCGCCTTTGCGGAGCTGGACGGCCGTACAGTAAGCGACGAGATCATTTCCGAGATCTTCCGACGCTTCTGCGTCGGGAAGTAAGGGGGCACATGATGGAAACCAAACGATTCAAGAAAAACGACGATGGGTTTATCTGCGCGAATTGCGGATTTGAGGTGCAGCCGCTTGGCTACAGCTCGCGCAATCATTGTCCACGCTGCCTTTGTTCTCTGCACGTAGACGTTTTACCGGGCGACCGCCAAAACACCTGCGGCGGCATTCTCCGTCCTGTGCGGGTGCTTCCCGACCCCAAAAAGGGGTACGTGATCATCCATCGCTGCGACAAGTGCGGTGAGGAACGCCGCAACCGCGCGGCAAACGAAGCACCCGTACAGCCGGACGACATCGATCTTCTGATCCGTCTGACGGCGGGGCTTTCATAAAAAAAGAAGTCGGTCACAGACCGACTTCTTTTTTTACTTATGTAACAGGGGCGACACTCTTTTGTAGAGCAAGAACGCAAGGATCGAGCAGGCCACACCCTTAATGAGGTTAAAGGGCACGACGGCCAGCAGAACGAGTCCCCACAGGCTACCGATCGCGGGGTTGATCTTAGCTCCCATGCCGATGATCGCCTCAATCGGCGCACCGTAGAGGTTGCTGTACATGGGGATCATCACATAGTAATTGAGCAGGCCGCTGACCACCGCCAGCACCAATGTGCCGAGCAGCATGCCAAGCACCGCCATTTTCAGCGTTTTGCGATAACGGTAGAGCAGTGATGCGGGGAGCACGAAGGCACAGCCCATGACGAAATTGGAAAACTCGCCGACGAAGGCGGTGTCCGTTCCCGTAACGATCAGGTTCAGGACGATCTTCACAAATTCAATCAAAACGCCTGCCACAGGACCGAGGGCAAAGCTACCAATGAGAGCCACCACGTCGCTGAAATTCAGCTCATAAAAAGAGGGTGCGAGGAACACAAGCGGGAATTCAAAAAGCATGAGCACGAATGCCATGGCAGAAAGAATTCCGATTTTGGCAAGATAGCGTAAGGTTTTTTGTTCTTGGTTTTCCACAACGTACCTTTCCGCCTAAGGGAAAGCAATTGCCCCATGAAAGGATAGTATCCTGCCATGGGGCATTCGCCTTGTCTTTTCTCATCCGGACTTTACCGTCGG
>JAZQWX010000136.1:0-19502 GCA_045632565.1 Eubacteriales bacterium
AAGCGGCGTGCCGTCGGGCGCAAGTCCCATCTGGCTCATCAGGCGGCGGTTGAATTCCTCTGCCGTGTTGTAGCCCATCTTCTTCTGGCGGTGGTTCATGGCCGCGATCTCCAGCACCACGGCCACGTTTCGGCCGGGGCAAACGGGCACGGTGATGCAGGGAACCTCCACGCCAAGGATCTCGGTGGTTTCATTGTCAAGGCCAAGGCGGTCGTACATCTTGCCCTGCTCCCAATGCTCGAGGTTCACCACCAGCTCAATACGCGCGGTGTTTTCCACCGCACCCATACCGAACAGGCGGCGCACGTCCACGATGCCGATGCCGCGCAGCTCCACGTAGTGGCGGATGATCTCGGGTGCTTCACCCACCAGCGTGCGGGAGGATACGCGCTTGATCTCCACGGCGTCGTCCGCGATCAGGCGGTGGCCTCGCTTGAGCAGCTCGATGGCCGTTTCACTTTTACCGATACCGCTATCACCGAGCAGCAAAAGGCCTTCACCGTATACGTTCACCAGCACGCCGTGCCGCGTGATGCGGGGGGCGAGTGCCACGTTCAGGTAGGCGATCAGGGTGGCCATAAAGCCGCTGGTCTTGCTTTGCGTGCGGAGCAGGGGAACGCTGTGGCGGCGGGCGGGCTCGATCATCTCCTCGTCTATCTCAAGGCCGGAGGTCACGATCACGCCGGCGGGGTGCGCCGCGAAAAAGCGGTCAAGGCTGATGGCGCGATCCTCGCGCGACAAGCTCTTGACGTACAGATATTCCGCCTTGCCGACGAGCTCCAGACGGACGTTTTCAAAATGGTCGAAAAATCCTGCCAGCTGAAGACCCGGGCGGTTCACCTGCTTGGAGGTGATTTGGATGTTCTCGGCCGCATCGGGCAGATAAATGGCTTCCAGCGCATGATCGCGGATCACGTCGGAGAGCGGAATGCTGATCTTGTCCTCTTGTACCTTGTCAAAATCTTCCATGTGTCACCTCGCGTGTTTTTTTCTTTATTATACCGAAAAGGCAGAAAAAAGTAAAGAGAAAATTGAAAAATCCCCACCCTATTCACAAAAAAGACATATTGTTTTGTTAAAATGGAGCAAATGACCCCATCAAAGGAGTTTTTCTATGCGCCTGTGCGTAAAACGAATTCTGATCTGTTTGTTGATTGTATCCTTCGCACTTTCCCTGTCCTCCTGCTCCAAATACCGCGTCGAAATGTCGAATAAGCGGCAGAGTGAGCATATGCTGACCGTGGGCGATCAAAAGGTGGCCTTCGAGGTGGTGGATTTCTTCTACCACGCGCGGCTGGATGCCTACCCCGATGAGCCGTTTGAGGATCGCATGATCTGGGTGGAGAACAGCATTTGTGAGCTGTACGCCATCTTTGCCGTGTCGGATGAAGCCAGCGTAGATCCCTTCGGGGAGGTGATCGAGGCAAGGCTGGAGGATTACGTCAAGACCATGATCGACGCCTATCCCACCCGCCGTGATTATATCGACGACATCACCGCCCTGCATATGACGGATGCCACCTGTCGCCTGCTGCTTCGCTCCGCGATCTGCGAGGGAATGCTGTCCTCGCTTGTGCACATTGAGGATGAAGAGCTGCTTGCCTTTGCCGGGCAGGAGGATATTCTGCGCGTGATGACCCTGCAGCTGAACTTTGATACCCAGCGCACCTGGGCAGAGGGACGGATGCAGGAGATTCTCGACAAGCTGGCAGACGGAGAGGATTTTCTCTCGGTCGCGCGTGAGCTGGCTACCACCGAAAGCGAGCATACCTATATCACCGAGCGTCAGTGGTATCGCCTGTGCGGCGAGGGCGCGCCCGTGCCCAAGGCAGGCGTGCTGTCCGATCCCTTGTGGGAAAGCGACAGCGTTCTGCTGATGATGGTGGTGGAAAAGGATTTTGAGTTTATCACCGCGCATCCTGCCAATATTCTGGACAGCTATATCGAGTATATGATCGAGGGGAAGACCGATGCGCTTCACCTGGGCTTGGAAAAGACCGATGCCTACCGCGCCCTGACAAAGGAGAGTTTCTCGTGACGGACGAAAGCCTACCGCTACTCATGCAGCACGCCTGCGCCGTCTTCGGTCCGCAGGGCCTTGTGCTGGCAAACGCCGCCTATACCGCTTGCTTTGGCCGGGACTATCGGCCACCGGTTGCCGCCGGAGATCTTGCCTTCGTGCACGTCAAGGATCCTGTGCCGCACGTATCCTCACGCCGTGATTTCTCTCTTGAGGGGGAATCTTATACGCTTTTTGCGGTCGTTTTGTACGGCGGCGAGGAGAACGCGTGGGATGCGGAGCTTGCCCTGAACCGTGTGGATTCGGTTCTCGGCCATCTTCTCTCGGTCGCCACGGATGGCGGAAAGGGAACGCCCATGTCGATCATGGAGGTATACGGCTCGGTGGGGAATCTTTTGAAGGAATCCGTTTCACGCGATATCCGCGTGTCGCTTGCACCGCCCAGTCTGGGAATGGTGATGCTGGATCACTCGGCTCTTGCCATGGCCGTGGGTCTTTTGATTTCCGACCTTCTTGCCGCAGGAGACGTGGAGCTTTGTCTGTTACAGAACAGCTTTTCCGCATTTACGCTCTACTTGCGTGCGGCAGGTGTGACGGTATCTCCTTTTGTAAAAGCACTTTCTTTGGCGCTTGCCAAGGGCGGCGGCTTTTTGCTGGACATATCCGAGCAGGGCGTTACGTTTACCTTATCCCGCTGCGAAGCGGTGGGGCATATGTTCTATGCGGGAACGTGCGTTTGCGATGAAAAAGACTACTTCTGCGCGGCACGGCTGCTGCGTTTATAAAACGACCCCCGTGTGTTGCAAAACACACGGGGGTTCTGTTATTTAAAAGGAAATGCCCGCACAGCGGCGGATCTCGTCCAGAATGGACAGCTCGGTAAAGGAAATATCACGGAACGGATGCACCGTTTCCCCGCGCGAGATCAGCGCGGCAAAGGCAAGCAGCTCGTGCGTCATGTTGTTTTCCTGCGGCACGTGCGGCAGGGGCTCGGCCTCTTTTCCGCGCGCGTGGAAGCAGAGGTCGCGCGGCGCGTTCGGGCGGTCAAAGGTCAAAGCACCCTCTTCGCCGTAAATGACGGAGGGCACGGCGGCCTCGGTGATCTTCGAATAGGTCAGGGTGGCGGTGAAATCGCCGTAATGAAGGATCGCCTCGCCGCATCCCTCAAAGCCGCCTGCAAGGAAGACCGATCTTGCCGAAACGGCCTTCGGGCGACCGAACAGCGCGGCGGCGATCGCCGCAGGGTACACGCCGATATCGAGAAGCGCGGCGTTGTGGTAGGTGGGGTCAAAGGCGCGCGGCGCTTCCCCACGCAAAAACGCGTCGTAGCGGGAGGAATATTGGCAATAGACCAGCTTGGCCTGCCGCACGCGCCCCACACGGGGCAGGTTGTCCCGAAGAATTTTCAAGAAAGGATCGTGCAAAGGGCGCATGGCCTCCAGCAGCACCGTGCCGCATGCATCGGAGGTCGCGTACATGCGGGAGAGGTCCGCTTCACACGTAGCGATCGGCTTTTCGCACAACACGTGCTTGCCGGCGCGCATTGCGGCGATTGCTCCCTCGGCGTGCAGGCAGTTGGGGGTGGCGATATACACCGCGTCAACGTCCGAGGCAAGAAAGGAGGCCTCATCTGTATATACGGATAAAATGCCGTTTTCCTTTGCAAAGGCCGCGCCGCGCTCGGTGCTTCTTGTGAGCAGGGCGGCGGGTATGAAGGTGCCCGTGTGTTGCAAAGCATCACAAAGCTGCGCGCTGATCTTGCCCGTGCCCACGATGCCAAGACGTAAAGGTTTCATAGTCACTTCCGATTTGGATTTTTAAAATATTGGTAATAGTAGCAGGGAAGCATGCCGTTGTAGAGCTTGCGGATCTTGTCGGCACGCGCGCCGTACAGGCGCTCAAAGCCGTTATGCGAGGTGATCACGTACACCTGCCACGGGGCAAGAGAACGGAAATGCTCGCCGATCTCGCGGTACAGCTTCTCCACCTCGGCAGGGGTCATCAGCCGTTCGCCGTAAGGCGGATTGGTCACGATCGTGCCGCGCCGCCCGGGCGCTTCGATCTTGCGCGCGTCCGCCCGGAACACGCGCACGGTGTCCGCTACGCCCGCCTTGCGCGCGTTCTGCGCGGCAAGGGCGACAGCACCCTCGTCAATGTCGCTGGCAAAGACCTCAAACTTGTCAAAAATTTCGTTTTCCCGCGCCTCCTCCCGTGCCAGACGGAAGAGCGACTGCGGAATAAACGGAAAGACCTCGGCGGCGAAGTGACGGTTACGGCCGGGGGCGATGTTGCGATGCAGCATGGCGGCCTCGATCGCTACCGTGCCCGAGCCGCACATGGGATCCCAAAACAGCACGTCCTCCCGCGGGCGGGAGATCGCCGCCATGGCGGCGGCCAGCGTTTCGCGGATCGGCGCACCGTTTGCCTCCGCGCGGTAGCCGCGCTTGTGCAGGGGCGCACCCGAGGTGTCGATCATCAGCGACGCGCGGTTTTTAAAGATGAAAAATTCGATCTGATATTTGACGCCGGTTTCCTCAAACCAGGAAAGCGAATACGCGGAAGAGAGGCGGGTGACCACCGCTTTTTTGACGATCCGCTGACAGTCGGGCACCGAAAACAGGGTGCTGCCGATGGCGTGCCCCTTGACGGGAAAAGCATCGCTTTTGCCGATGAATTGCTCCCATGGGAGCGCGCGCGTGCCCTCAAACAGCTCGTCAAAGCTCTCGGCAGGGAAGCTGCCAAGCAAAATGTACACACGCTCGGCATAGCGCAGGTTTACGTTGGCAAGCGCCACCGCCTCCTCATCCCCCGCGAAGGTCACGCGGCCGTCGATCGTTTCCACACGGTCGTATCCCAGCGCCTCGATCTCCTCGCCAAGCAGATGCTCGAGGCCGAACAGACAGGTTGCAACCAAGGTCAATCTCATTTGTCAGTCCTCTTTTTGGGCAGATACCCCTCAAAAATGATGCCGTCAAAGCGGCCGCGGCAGGCGTGCTCCTGACCGTTGCTCTTTACCGTCCAGCCGAGCGAATAGGCACGGAACAGGCGGGTGGCAATGGCCAAGGAAAAATAGCGGCTGTAGCGGCAATCGTAGGCGATAAAGTCGGGCTTCGTCAGGAAGTTGGGCAAAAGAAGCTGCATGATCAGACCGTTTAGGTTACGGTGGCGCGGATCACGCAAAAAGCGGGAGGAAAGCTGACCGCGTACCCACGCGGGGCGGTTGTCGCGCAGCCATCTCACCACGTACGGGGAAAAGGATTCCACGCAGAACGGCCCGTCATAAGCATCCAGCAGAGCCGCAGCACCCTCGCACACGGGGGCAATCTCTTTTTCACCCTTGATCTCGACCAAAAGCATCACGCGTCCGTCAACCATAGCAAGTACGTCGGCAAGGGTAGGGATGGTGTGCTCCGCGTGACCGGCAAGCGGCATGCGGGAAAGCTCCTCTGCCGTGTAGTCCGACAGGCGGCCGTCCACCGAGCACATGCGGGCAAGCGTTGCGTCATGGAACACCATCGGCACGCCGTCACGCGAAAGCTGCACGTCCAGCTCGATATCGTAGCCTGCTTCCACCGCCGCGCGGAAGGCGGCCATAGAGTTTTCGGGCAGCGCGGCATTGTGCAGACCGCGGTGGGCGTAGCAGCCGCGGGCAAAGCGCTTTGCCTCGGCGCGGCGAGGCCCCGGCCGCACGGCCAGCACGTACAAAATGCAAAGAACGGCCAACACGGCCGCAAGGATCAACAAAAACAAAACAAACGGATGCATATAAATCTCTCTTTCTATGATGGGAGTGCCGCAAATCGGGTGCGCCGCGCGGCGCACCCGATGCCAATATTCAAACGGTGGCAGACTTAATCGTCAGCGTCCAGGGCTTCCAGACCCTTCTTGGCAACGGGACGGGAGTCGCCGTGGCGCACAAAGAACATGGTCAGGAAGGCAAGGCCGCACGCGATGGCCGCGTAGGGGAACAGCACGTTACGCATGCCGAAGGCATCCATGAGGAAGCCGGAGAGCACGGGGGTCACGATCTGCGCCGCCATCGAAGCGGTGTAGTAGAAGCCGGTATACTTGCCCACGTCGCCGCCCTTGGCCAGCTCGACTACCATGGGGAAGGAGTTGACGTTGATGGTCGCCCACGCGATACCCGCGAGCGCGAAGAAGAAGGTCATGAACAGGGGAGAGGAGCCGGGGGTCACGAAATATGCGCCGCCAAAGGCCGCCGTCAGCATGGCAACGCCCGCGAGGATCGTCTTTTTACGGCCGATGCGGGAGGCGATCATACCAACGGGGATATAAGCCACGATCGCCGCACCCTGTGCGATCAGCAGCGTGGTGGCGTAGTTGACGTGCAGCACCTCGGTCGCATACACCGAGTATTTGGAGGTAACGGCGTTGTAGCCGATATACCAAAGGGCAACCGATGCAAGGATGAGAAGCAGAGAAACGAGCTGGGAGCGCGACAGCTTGCCGCCCACCTCGGTACGCTCCTCGGCCTCGGTATCGCCGATGCGCGCGGTTTCTTCCTCCATTTCCTTTGCCCACTTCGGTTCCTTGACGGTCAGCATGAAGACCACAAGGCCAACGAGCATCACGCCCACAACGGCGTAGATATATGCGGAGAAATCGGTCTTACCCTCCGTGCTTGTCTTGAACACGGTGGCAAAGAGCAGGATGATGATACCGCCTGCCGTACCCATGAGGTTGATGATGGCGTTACCCTTAGAGCGCAGGGGCTTGACGGTCACGTCAGGCATCAGGGCGACGGCGGGGGAACGGTAGGTCGCCATGGCAAGCAGACAGCAAAGCAGCAGAATGATAAACACGGTCAGGCTCTGCACGTGACCGAGGATCACGAAAAAGACCGATGCCGCCAGCGTGCCGAACAGCACGTAGGGCGTGCGGCGACCGTAGCGGGAGGTCGTGCGGTCGGACAGATTGCCGAAGATGGGAAGCAGGAACACGGCAAAAATGTTGTCAAGAGCCATGATAACGCCCGAATATCCCTGTTGCATATGGAATTTGTTGGTCAGGATCAGGGGAACGATGGTATCGTAGGCCTGCCAGAACGCGCTGATAATAAAGAAGGCAAAGCCTACAAGGATAGTGCGTTTGTAGTTCAGTTTCATGAAAACCTCCAAAAAGGTAATAATGGGACAACATGTATTGTACCATGTTTTTCCTCTTTTGTCAACCTTTGTGTCACCGACTGTTCGTTTTCCACTTGACGAAAGGGAATTTTCGTGTATAATATATCATGTAGAATTATGCAAAAAGGAGGGTCGCGCATGGAGATCATTCGCGTACGTGAAAGAGAAATCCCCATATCGGATCAGAATACCGTCGTGGCCCTTGGCTTTTTTGACGGCATGCACGCCGGTCACGCCGCCCTGTTTGCGCGCGTGCGGGAGGAGGCCGCCGCCACGGGGGCGATCCCTGCCGTGTGCAGCTTTCTCGGCACGTCGGGCATCAAGGGGGATGCCCCCCGCTTGATGCATGAGAAGGAGCGTCTTGACGCCTTCCGCCGCGCGGGCATCGCGCGGGTATACCTTCTTGATTTTGAAGCCGTGCGTGATATGAGCTGTGAACAGTTCTGCCGTGACGTGCTGATCTCTGCCATGCGCTGTACCACCGCTGTGTGCGGCTATAATTTCCGCTTCGGCCGCGACGGCGCGGGAGATGCCGAAACGCTTTGTCGCCTGCTGGCGTCGGACGGTGTGCGGACCGTGGTCCTTTCTCCCGTGACGCATGGGGAGGGGGCGGTCAGCTCCTCCGCTATCCGCGCCGCCGCTGAGGCGGGGGATATTTTGCGTGCCAATGCCCTGCTTGGCCATCCGCTCTCCTTTTCGGGCGAGGTGGTGCACGGCAAGGCGCTCGGCCGCCGCATCGGTTACCCGACCGCCAACCTTTTGCCTACGCAAAACGTGCTGATGCCCGCGCGCGGCGTGTACGCCGTGCGGGTAGATATCGGCGACGGCCGTCTGTATCCCGCCATCGCCAACGTGGGGGTGCGCCCCACGGTGGAGGAGGGCGCACAGCCCAACTGCGAGGTGCATCTTCTGGATTTTGACGGCGACCTGTACGGCAAATGGCTCTCTGTGTATTTTTACCACCGCCTGCGCGGGGAAATGAAATTTGACACCATCGACGCCCTGTGCGCCCGTATCGCGGCGGACGAGGCGAAAGCAAAGGAGTATTTTTATGAGTGAATGGACCAAATTGAGCGTGCGCGGCAAGACCGAGCAGTTAGACGAGATCGCCGCCGTGATGAGCATGCTGGATAACGGCCTGATGATCGAGGATTACAGCGACGTGTCGCTTGACGGCGTGTACGGCGACCTGATCGACGAAAGCATTCTGAACGCCGACCGTGACCACGGTGCGGTATCCATCTTCGTGCCTGCCGAAAAGCCGATTTCCGAGTACGTGGCGTTTCTGCGCGAGCGCTTCTCGGCTCTTTCGATGGACGTGAAGCTCGAAACCGAGGGCCTGCGCGAGGAGGATTGGGCGGAGGCGTGGAAGCAGTACTACAAGCCCATTCCGCTTGGCCGTGTAACGGTCGTGCCCGCCTGGCAGGAGTATACCCCGAGAGAGGGAGAAAAAATCATCCGCATGGATCCCGGTATGGCCTTTGGCACGGGCACGCATGAAACCACGCGCTTGGTCATGCGCTTTTTGCAGGACGTGATCGCGGGCGGCGAGCGTGTGCTTGACCTCGGCTGCGGCAGCGGCATTCTGTCGCTCTGCGCCTCCAAGCTGGGCGCGTCCTTCTGCGCCGCCTACGACATCGACCCCGTGGCTGTCCGCGTGGCCGAGGAAAACGTCAGGGCGGACGGCGCGGACAACATCGTGTGCGGCGTGTCCGACCTGCTTCGCTCCGTCGATATTTCGGGCGGTAAGTATGATTTTGTGGTCGCCAACATCGTGGCCGACGTCATTATCCGTCTGCTTCCCGACGTAGGGGACTACATGACCGAGGACGGGCGCATGATCGTGTCCGGCATCATCTGTCCGCGTGCCGAGGAGGTGCGCGCCGCCATTGCCGAAAACGGCTTTTCTGTGGTGGAAGAGCGGCAGGAGAACGATTGGCTTGCCATTTTGATTGAGAAACGGAGATAACTATGCCCCGATTTTTTGTAAGCCCCGCGGCGCTGGCGGAGGATACCGTGTGCCTTGTCGGTGAGGATTACCGCCACGTGGCACTCTCGCTCCGCATGGCGGTGGGGGATACCGTCACGCTCTCGGACGGAGAGGGCAAAGAGGCACTTTGCCGCCTTAGTCGCATTACCTCTGACACGGCGGAGGCGACCGTCCTTTCCCGCCGTGAGGGCGGGGGAGAACTGCCCGTGCGCGTGTCCCTGTATCAAGCCCTGCCAAAGGGAGATAAATTGGAGCTGATCGTGCAAAAGGCCACGGAGCTTGGTGCGTGCGAGATCCTTCCCTTTGAAAGCAGCCGCTGTATCACCCGCGTGCGCGCGGAGCGCGTCGGCAAGCAGACGGAACGCCTCTCTCGCGTCGCGGCGGAGGCGGCAGGCCAGTGCGGCCGTTCCCGTCTGCCCCGCGTGTGTGAGCCAACGTCCTTCCGCGAGGCACTCGCCCACGCGCGCGAGCATGCCGAGCTGATCCTGTTTTGCTACGAGGCGGAGGAGGAATCGGGTCTTCGTGACGTGCTGGAGGATGCCAAGGAAAGAGGCGTGTCCCGCATCGCCCTGTTCGTGGGCAGTGAGGGGGGCTTTTCCCCCGAGGAGGCCGCCGAGGCAAAGGCGGCGGGCGCGCGATCGGTGTCGCTTGGCACGCGGATTTTGCGCTGTGAAACCGCGCCGCTGTTTGCGCTTTCCTGCATTGCGTACACCTACGAGCTTTGATTTTTTGTAAAAAATAGTAAAAAGATCCGAAAGAACAAGCACGTGCAAATCTCCATGTACACAAGGCTTTTTGGCGTTTTTTCCAAAAAAACTGAAAATTTTTGTACAATTTTCATAAAAATTTTTGCGTTTCCTATTGAAATGCGACAAAAAATAGGGTAAAATAATAGGCAGTATTACCAAAAGCGTGTTTTTTCACTTTCAAAAGGAGCAAACAAAATGCCAAACCGATTGTTTCAGGGTGTTGTTCATCAAATGCGGGAGTCGATCGACCGTGTGTTCGGCGTGATCGATGAAAGCGGGGCGATCGTCGCCTGCAGTGATCCCGCGCGTATCGGTGAGTCGCGCGCAAGCGTCTGGGATGAGCTGGCGTACGTCAGCGGATCTGCCCCCCTGTCGGGTTATACCTATCACGTCATTACCTCGGGCGGTAAGAATGAGTGCATCGCCTTCGTGGAGGGAGAGGACGTGTTTGCCTCCCGCATGGTATCGGTGCTGGCGGTGTCCTTTTCCAATATCAAGCATCTTTATGACGAAAAGTACGATCGCTCCTCCTTTATCAAAAACATCATTTTGGATAATATCCTGCCGAGCGATATTTACATAAAGAGCAAGGAGTTGCACTTCACCAATGAAGAGCATCGCCTTGTATTCCTGATCAAGTTCTATAACCATTCGGACGTTCTGCCCTATGAGATGGTGCAGGGCCTGTTCCCCGACCGCTCCAAGGAATACGTGGTCAACGTAGGGGAAGAGGATATCGTGCTGGTCAAGGAAGTGCCCGAGGGCTGCCGCATTGAGGAAATGGAAAAGCTGGCGGCCGAGATCGTGCAGACCCTGAACACCGAGTTCTACGCCAAGGTGTCGGTCGGTATCTCCACCGTCGTGGACAGCCTCAAGGATCTTGCCCGCGCGTACAAGGAAGCCCGCGTGGCCATCGAGGTCGGCAAGGTGTTCGATATTGAAAAGAACATCGTCAGCTATGAAAACCTCGGCATTGGGCGTCTGGTGTATCAGCTGCCCTCCACGCTTTGCGATATCTTTTTGCAGGAGGTCTTCAAGAAGGGCTCGATCGAGTCGCTTGACCGTGAGACCCTGATGACCGTGCAGGCCTTCTTTGAGAACAATTTGAACGTGTCCGAAACCTCGCGCAAGCTCTTTATCCACCGTAACACGCTGGTGTACCGTCTGGAAAAGATCCGCAAGCTCACGGGTCTTGACCTGCGCGAATTTGAGCACGCCATCACCTTTAAGGTGGCCCTGATGGTCAAAAAGTACCTGACCAGCAAGCCCGCCAAATTCTGATACATACCCCGACAGGCGGGCTGAAAACCGCCGGCCTGTCGGGGGTGTCTTGTCGTTTGAGGGGTTGTCGAAAAAAGGAAAAAGCTTCCTTTTTTGGCAAAACCGCGCGACGTCGGACGGAGGAAAACCGTATGCAAAACAAGCAAGTACCCCTTGGACGCGCGATCCTGTGCGTGATCCTGTGCGTGGCCTTTGCCGCCATCACGACCTTTCAATTTTCCTACTACGCGGCCTATACCGATTACAAAAAAGAGCTTTCCGAGCTTTCTGCCTCCATGACCGATACGTGGTTTCTCTATCAGGAGGAGAAAGAGAAAAACGCGACCCTTACAGCAGCCCTTGCGGAAAAGACCGCCGAGGCGGAGGCGCTTGTCGGCAAGCTGGCCTCCCTTACCGGCAAACCGGAGGGCGGCACGGCAGAGGATTGCTTGCGTCACCTCGTCCGCACCTATCTTGCCAAGAGTCACGGATCGACCGGTGTGCCGAGCGAGTATCTTGACAAAGAGGTGGATGCCTACATGCAGAAGCACGCGGGCAACTTCCTGTCGATCGTGGAGCGTCTTTTGTTCGTGGATTACCTGTACCGCACGCATTACGCCGGGGATGCCCCGAATGCGGAAGACATGCAGGAGGCAATTCTGGAGGGCTACATCGCCGCTGCAGGCGACGTATATGCCAAATACTATACGCCCGAGGAGTTTGAGGATTACCGCGACCGCCTGCAATCGGTGCTTTGCGGCATCGGCATCGTTACCACCCCCGATGAAAGCGGACGCTTCGTGCCCGTTCTGCACGTGCACTCTCATTCTCCCGCAAAGCAGGCAGGCCTGCAAGCGGGCGACCGCATCATTGAGGTGAACGGTCAGTCGGTATCCAAGCTGGGACACGAAAAGGCGGTTGCCGCCATCTCGGGCAAAGAGGGCACGAGCGTGACCGTCAAGGTTGAGCGCGGCATCTTTGAATACACTTATACCATGCCGCGGGAAAAGGTCAACGCGGATGCGGTGATCTGCCGTTCTTATACGGAAAACGGCAAAAAGATCGGCTATATCCGCCTGCTCACCTTCTCCTCGGATCTGCCCCGTCAGCTGAAGGAGGCCTACGCCATCCTGCAACAAGAGGGGGTCGAGGCACTCATCTTTGACGTGCGCGATAACACGGGCGGCCTCTTGAGCGCCATTATTGAGGTGCTGGACTTCATTTTGCCGAAGGGCACACCGCTCGTTACCTACGAATACAAAAACCCCTACACGCAAAAGGCGGATAAGTTTGCCGAAACCGAGCATTATATCGACCTGCCCATGTACGTGCTGCAAAACGGCAAAACCGCCTCGGCCGCCGAGCTGTTCTCAGCTGTTATGCAGGATCACGCAACCCTTGTCGGAGAAATCACCTACGGTAAGGGACAGATGCAGACGGGATATCGCATGGAGGACGGCTCGTATATCGCCGTGACCGTGGCGCGTTATGCGCCGTACGGCCGAGACAACTACGACGGGGTGGGCGTACCCGCCGAGGTAGAGGAAAATCCCCCTGCCGATTACGCCGACGTATTGATTTACCTGCTGCCGGAAAGCAAGGATAGGCCGCTGAAGGCCGCCCTTGCCATGGCGGGATCTAAATAATTTTTTCAGAACAAGGGAGAAAAGACATGGCTGAGATCAAGAATTACACCCCCGCGGAGTTTGCGGAGCTTCAGAAGGAGCTGGAGCTTTACAAGGAAAAGCGGGAGGAAAACAAAAAGGATATCTCCACCGCCCGCAGCTTCGGTGACCTTTCCGAGAACAGCGAGTATGATGAAGCAAAGCTGGAGCAGGGCAAGATCGCTGCCCGCATCGCACAGCTGGAGGATATGATTGCCTCCGCCCACGTGCTGGACGAGAGCGAAATGGATGCGGACGTGGTCAACGTCGGCTCGACCGTGGAGGTTCGCCGCGTGGAGACCGATAAGGTCATCACCTATCAGCTGGTCGGCTCCTTCGGTGCCGATCCTATAAACGGCAAAATTTCGGATGAATCCCCCATCGGCGCGGCCCTGAAGGGTCAGCGCGTAGGCGCGGTCGTAGAGGTCGTTGCCCCCAACGGCAATACCTTCCATCTGGAAGTACGTAACATCACCCGATAAGAGAGGGAGCATCATGGAAGAACGCAATGAAGTAAAGACCGAGGCCGTATCCTCCACCAGCGAGCTGGCCGTCCGTCGTGAAAAGCTGGCCGCCCTGATCGAGGCAGGTCAGAACCCCTATGAGATCACCAAGTATGACGTGACCGCCGACAGCGAAAGCCTGAAGGCGAATTTCGTGGATACCGAGCACCCCGAGGAGGGCACGCTCGTGCGCCTTGGCGGCCGTATGGTGTCCCGCCGCGTGATGGGTAAGGCATCCTTTGCCCATCTGCTTGACCGCAGCGGCAAAATGCAGCTGTACGTTCGCCGCGACGAGGTAGGCGAAGAGGATTACGCCGCCTTCAAAAAGTGGGATATCGGCGATATCATCGGCGTAGAGGGCTACGTATTCCGCACCCAGACGGGTGAGGTGTCCCTGCACGCCAAGAAGATCTGCCTGCTCTCCAAGTCCCTGCTTCCCCTGCCCGAAAAGTTCCACGGTCTGACCTCCACCGACCTGCGCTACCGTCAGCGTTACGTGGATCTGATCGTGAATCCCGAGGTAAAGGATACCTTTATCAAGCGCTCGCAGATCATGCGCGAGATCCGCGCCTATCTCGACGAAAAGGGCTTCCTTGAGGTGGATACCCCCATCCTTACCCCCTGTGAGATCGGCTCGAACGCCCGTCCCTTCATCACCCATCACAACACGCTGGATATGGATATGTATCTGCGTATTGAAACCGAGCTGTATCTGAAGCGACTGATCGTGGGCGGCCTTGACCGCGTATACGAGGTCGGCCGTATCTTCCGCAACGAGGGTATGGATACCAAGCACAACCCCGAATTCACCACCGTGGAGCTGTATCAGGCATTCACCGATTACCACGGCATGATGGATCTGGTTGAGGAGCTGAACATCCGCCTTTGCGACCGCATCTGCGGCACGCGCAAGATCACCTATCAGGGCAAAGAGATCGATATGGGTCACTGGGAGCGTCTGACCATGGCGGAGGCCGTGAAGCGCTATGCCGGCGTGGATTACTACGAATGGCAGAGCGATGAAGAGGCTCGCCGTGTGGCCAAGGAAAAGCACGTAGAGGTGCCCTCTGACGCCACCAAGGGCACGGTTCTTATTGAGCTGTTTGACGCTTACGTAGAAGAAAACCTCATTCAGCCCACCTTCATTTACGATTATCCCGTCGAGAACAGCCCGCTTGCCAAGCGCAAGCCGGACGAGCCCGCCTTTACCGAGCGCTTTGAGTATTTCATCAACGCTACCGAGTTCGGCAACGCCTTCTCGGAGCTGAACGATCCCATCGACCAGCGCGAAAGATTTGAGAAGCAGGTAGCCGCCAAGCGTGCCGCCGAGCCGAACTCCAGCGCCGAGGTGGATTACGATTACGTTACCGCCCTGGAATACGGCATGCCGCCCACAGGCGGTCTTGGCTTCGGTGTCGACCGACTGGTGATGCTGTTGACCGACAGCGCTTCTATTCGTGACGTGCTTCTGTTCCCCACGATGAAGCCCATTGATTGATCCGTTTACCGTTAAAATGATAAAAAGGGGAAAATTCCGTGAGTAAAAAGAATACGACCGTACCCTCGACCGATCGGCGACTTACAGAGGACCTTCTTAGCAGACGCAGCGGCATTCGTTTTATGATGCTGGTGTATGACACCGTTTTTTATCTGCTTTGTTATGCCGTCCTGTTTCTTCTGTACCCTTCTTTTGAAGGGCCCGTCTCCGGAACCGCGGGACTCCTGTATCTTCTCCTCGGCTTTGTGCTGTTTCTTGTATTCCGTATGGCCTTCTCCTGCTATCGTTGCATTTTCCGATACGGCAGGACGTATGCCTTCTCCCGCGAGCTGCTTGCCAGCACGCTGGCGGCCATCGTGCTGGTATTTTTGGCCCTTGTCCTCTCATTCCTTTTGGAAGCAGTCAAGATTCCCGTTGTGTTCGTGATATCCTTTGCGGCCATGTACGTGGTCGTCAGCATCATGGCACGCTTCGTGTATTATTATCTGTACCGTTACGCCACCACGGCGGAGGACGGTCTTTCCCGTGTCATCCGAAAGCTGCTGGACGTGTTTGCCTTCGTGGATTTTGAATCCAAAAAGCCGGGGGCAACGCGCTCCATCGCGCCGAAGGAGGAAAAGGACGTATCCGACCCGATCAATGAGCTGCAAAAGATCGTTGACCACTTCGTCATCAACGGCCAAGTCAAGACCATCAAGCAGATCAACAAGGGATACGTCAACCGCACCTATAAGATCGAAACGATCTCTGAGGCAGGACATATCCATAAATATATCCTGCAGCGCATCAACACCAACGTGTTTCCCGACGTGCCGGCCCTTATGCACAACTTTGAGGTAACCACCAAGCACCTGCACGAAAAGCTGCATCTGCCGGGTTACCATGACCGTGGCACGGTGCAGACCGTGCGCCCGACAAGAGATGGAGAGCTCTTCTTCCGCGATGACTCCGGCTCTTGGCGTATGATCACCTATTTCGACCACGTCTACTCGCTGGATATTCCCGATACGCCCGAGGTGTTCTACTATGCCGGCGTGTCCTTTGGCAGCTTTGTGCGGGAGATGGCCGATATCGACCCGCGCGAGATCCGCGAGGTCATTCCGAATTTCCATAACACGGGCAGCCGCTACCGCGACCTGGAGGTGGCCATCACCCGCGACCCCAAAAACCGCGTCAAGGACGTGGAAAAGGAGATCGCGTTCATCCGCGCCCGCGCGGACAGGTTCAGCCTGATCAGCGACGCGCTGGAGAGCGGGAAGATCCCCACCCGTATCTGTCACAATGACTGTAACCTCAACAACATCCTCTTTGATATGGCGTCGCACCTGCCGGTTGCGATCATTGACCTCGATACCGTCATGCCCTCCTCGCCTCTCTATGACTACGGCGACAGCATGCGTATCGGTACGAATACGGCAAAGGACGATGAAAAGGACCTTTCCAAGGTGTCCTGCGACCTCGGCCTTTACGAGCAGTATGCGCGCGGCTATCTCGAAGCCTGCGGCCACATGCTCACCAAGGAAGAGCTGGAGCTGCTTCCGTATTCCTCGCTCATCATCACGTCCGAGGACGGCATCCGCTTCCTCATGGACCACATCAACGGCGATACCTACTACCATATCTACTACCCCGGCCAGAACCTTGACCGTTCGCGCACCCAGCTGAAGCTGGTAGAGGATATGGAAAAGAAGCTGCCCGAGATCAAGGCGATCCTTCGCAGGATCTATGCCGATCTGGGCCTTGTCGCCGACATTACATAACGGAGAAAACGTATGAAAGCTTTAAGAGCCATTATACCGGCAGCCGGAAAGGGCAGCCGCCTGCAAAAGATCGCAGGAGATCTGCCAAAGGCAATGGTGCCCGTGTGCGGCAGACCGACGCTGGAGGTCGTGCTTGAGAACATCTCCTTCATCGATCCCTCTGACGTCACCGTCGTGGTGGGCTGCGGCAAGGAGAAGATCACCTCGTACTTCGGTGACCGCTACGGTTACGTCGAGCAGAAGCAGCAGCTTGGAACGGGGCACGCCGTCATGGAATGTGCCGACGTCTTCCGCGGCTTCCGCGGCAACGTGCTCATCACCTTCGGGGATATGCCGCTCTTCCACCGTGAGGAGCTGCTCGCTATGTGCCGTTTGCATGAAGAGAGAGATGCCGATTGCACCCTGATGACGGCGGAAAACCCCGACCTCACCCTGTGGGCGCGCGTGGTACGCGACACGGACGGCCGCTTCGCGCGGATCGTGGAGGGCAAGGACTGCACCCCCGCCGAGGAGAAGATCACGGAGCTGTTTTCCGGTGTGATGGTCTTTAACAGCGAGTCCCTCTTTGACATCCTGCCCCATCTTGGTTGCTCCAACGCGCAAAAGGAATATTACGTAACCGAGGTGCCCGAGCTGATGGTACGCCGCGGCATGAAGGTGGAAACCTACTTCAACCTGCACGGCAACGATCTGCGCGGCATCAATACGCCCGAGGATCTCGCCACCTGCGAGAAAATTCTCGAAGAGCGCTTTGCCGCCGTCGCGCAATAACCAAGGAGAAAAGCCCCCTGCCATGCAGGGGGCTTTTTGTATCCCTCTCAAAAACGGACTTTTATTTGCAAATAATTGTGTTAGGTGCAAAATATTGCAATTTCTATTGACAGAAATATCCAATTTATGGTATCATGAAAGCAAGAGGACGGAGGTAAACCGGAAAATTATATAGCGGAACGGGTTTTCTCCCCGTCTTCCCTTGAGTACGCGTGCGAAAGCACCCCACCCACCGTGAATGAAAGGAGAAAAGAGTTATGATGAAACGAAAAGGTAGCACACGTCTGTTTTGCACGTTGTTGACGGTGATTCTTTTGTTTTCCACCTTGGCTCTGCCCACAACCGCCGTCACCTTGGATGAGAGTGCCCTGCCCGAATTGCCGTTGCCAACCACCGAAGTGGAAGAAGCGACAGTCCCCGAGGCAGAAATGATCGAGTCCGAGAAATCACCCTATCTGTTGGCGGGCGATCTGACCTTTGAGGAATTGCAGACCGCTACGCTTTCGGCGGCGGATATTCCCGAGGTCATTTCCACGACCAAGATTGCCGAAAAACAGCACGTAAACCGTCTGCGCGAGCAGGAAACGGGGCTGAACAGCATCGTCTTTCAGAACCGCAATGGTAGTAAAACCGAGTATATTTTCAACTCTCCCGTGAAATACGTGGCAGAGGACGGCAGCATTCGGGATATCCGTACCCAGCCCGTGGCAGGTCAATATACGCTTGCCGGTAAAGCCTATACGTATGCCGTCACCGAGCATAGCATGCTCCAGTATTTCCCAGCGCAGATCGGCACGGGTGTATTGATGGAGATCGACGGCCACCATGTCAGCATGACGCCGATATCCACCTATCTGTCCCTTTCCAAAAAAGCAGCCAAGTTGCAGGGGAATGCCGTTCTGTACGAGGATGTGTTTGCCTCGAACGTTGACGTAAAATATACCCCCACCTCCGACGGTATCAAGGAGGATATCCTGCTTTCAACCTATCCGGGCATGAATAGCTTTACCTTCTTGCTGAAAACCGACGGGCTTGCCATCGTAGAGCGTAGCGGCGGCTTCTGCTTTGTAGGAGCAGACGATGCCACCCGTGCCTCGCTCGGCGAGGTCATCGTGTATGACAGCGCAGGGCACTATTCTGCGGGAAGCATGTCCGTAGAAGAGGTAACACCGTATCAGTCCTATCGCGTGACGCTGCACGTAGACGAGGCATTTTTGCAATCGCCCGATACCGTCTATCCCGTAACGGTCGATCCGCGTATTTTTGAAAAGGATTACGATTATTACGGCGGAGATGTCCATACGATCTTGGACTACGGTCTGTATAGCAGCTCGATCCCCGGCAATTCCGATTCTTACCATTCCCTTGGTAAGCAGAGTAACGGAAACGTAGGCCGTGTCTTGTATAAGCTCCCTGTTTTTGTAGAAAACGGCTGTGCCCTATCCGTGAATTATACGGGATATACGAGAGAGCAGATCGGCTCTGTTACGTTACACGTATACGGTAGCGGCAGCTTGGCCGGCTCATTTAAAGCATATCCCATTACTCAAGATTGGGAAAGCAACAACAATGCATTTATTAACAGCACTTTGTGGAACAACTGCACCGCATCCACGCAGTATACGACCGTTGCCACCACGGCGCTCAACGGTTATATTACCGTGGATATTACGGACATCGTCCGTGATTGGACAGAGTATGATCCCGAAAACAATACCGAAGTTCCAAATCCGGCATATGGAATCGTTCTTGTGAATGATAACGAGGTTTCCGCAAGCGGATGCTGGTCGCTGTATACGGTGGAAAATACGCAGAATAACGTGTATGTGGAATTTGACTACTCTCTATCTGTGGGCGAGGATCTGTATCTTGTAAACGGAAGCACGGGTAAATTTCTAAGAGGCATTCGTACCTCTGCCGCCCCACCTACAGCTGTTGTTCATGAAGAAACCGAAAACATTCGATGGACGATAGAGTACATAGGAAACGGTAACCATATTATTAAAAATTTCGCAGGTCGTCCGATTTATGTATCCTCGTCTAACACGTTGCAAACAGGCCCTGTTCCCTCTACGTGGACAGATAACTATTATTGGCAGATGACGATCGCGCCGTACGGTGGTATGATCATCAAAAACAC
>JAZQWX010000137.1:0-8010 GCA_045632565.1 Eubacteriales bacterium
TTGTGAGCAAGTATAGACAAATTCGAAAATCGTGTTATAATGTTGACAAACCAATGAATAACAAACGAAAAACAAAAGAAAAACAAAAGAAAAACAGGAGAAACACCATGAGAAAAATTCTGGAAGCCCCTTTTATGAAAGAAATGTGTGACGCTACTGCCAACATGTATCGCCTTGGCTGGGACGAGCGTAACGGCGGTAATATCAGCTACCTGCTGTATGAAGAGGACGTAGCGCCCTTTATCGATACGAACAGAGTCATTCGTGAGATCCCCATGAACTTTGATGCCAGCGAGCTGATCGGCAAGTACTTTTTGGTTACGGGCACGGGCAAGTATTTCAAGAACGTGGAGTACGATGCAGAGGAGAACCTTGGTCTTATCCGCGTGGCAAAGGACGGCACCACCGCAGAGCTTTTGTGGGGCTTTGCCGACGGCGGCCGCTTCACCTCGGAGCTGCCCGCCCACCTGATGAGCCACATCGTCCGTCTGAAGCAGGATCCCAAGCATCGCGTTGTGATGCACAGCCACCCCACCAACATCGTGGCGATGACGCACGTGCATCCCCTTGACGATAAAAACTTCACCCGTACCATCTGGGGTACCTGCACCGAGTGCATCGTGGTCTTCCCGGACGGTATCGGCGTACTCCCTTGGATGGTCTGCGGCACCAACGAGATCGGTGAAGCGACCGCCAAGAAGATGGAGGACTACCGCATCGTTATCTGGGCACAGCACGGCATCTACGGCGCGGGCAGAGATATGGACGAAACCTTCGGCCTGATCGAAACCGTGGAGAAGGGCGCAGAGCTCTGGATGAAGTACGCCGCCCTGCCGATCGTCAACCGCATCTCCAACAGACAGCTTGACAATCTCGCCAAAACCTTCGGTCTTACCTACCGCACCGATTTTCTCGATATGTAATTTTTTGAAAAAAGCAGGGAACTCCCCTGCTTTTTTTCGTTTTTGCTTGCTTTTTCCATTCGTGCGCGGTATAATAACTGTAATATTAGTAAGGTGGTGACGCCATGTCTGCATCGAAAAAGAAACAAAAAACGATCGGCCGCATCAATCCCGTACTCTATTGGTTTGTTTACCTTTATTTCCGTTTGGTCTATTGTCTCCGCTATGGGCTCACCGTTGACCGCAGCGGTATAGCGGATTTAAAAAAAGGCCCGGCCCTTGTGGTGGCGCCGCACACCTCCAATAAGGATCATTGGCTGATTGGAATGGCCTTGTATCCTACCCGTCCTACCTTTGTTATCAGCGAGCATTTTATGGCAAATCCCAAGCTTCGCCCGATCCTGCGGCTGGCACATATTATCACCAAAAAGATGTTCTGCCCTGATGTAAGTACCATAATGAACGTTTTGCGCGCCAAACGGGAAGGGAACACGGTCGTTCTGTTCCCCGAGGGACGGCTCGCCTGTAACGGCCGCACGGGGCGCGTGACGGACGGCACGGCCGCCCTTGTCAAAAAGATGGGCGTTCCCGTGTATGCCGTCACGGCAAACGGCGCATCGGCCACCTTCCCGAAGTGGTCGCCCAAGCCCCATCGCGGTAAAATCTGCATCACCACCGAAAAGCTGCTCACTCCCGAGGAGGTGGCCGCGCTTTCGCTTGAGGAAATCGAGGCAAAGATTCAGACTGCCGTCACCCACGATGACCTGGCCGTTATGGCGGGCGTGCGCTACAAATCCTCAAATCCCGCCGAGGGGTTGGATGGCATCCTCTACCGTTGCCCGCGCTGTGAACGCGAATTTTCCATGAAAACACAAGGCAGACGCATTTTTTGCACCGAATGCGGCTTTGAAGCCGAGCTGGATGAAACCTACCGCCTGCACGGTGCACCGTTTGCTACGATCCTTGAATGGTACGATTGGCAGACGGAGAAAATCAAGGTCGAAACAGACGTCCTTGAAACCGAAGCCGTGATCGGCGCGGTGGATGAGGCGGGCAATATGGATAAAAACGCCGGTCACGCCCATATCCGCATGGATAAGGACACTTTTTCCTTCGAAGGAACGGTGTTCGGCCAACCCGTGGTGTTTACCCGCGATACCGCTTCGATCGTCGGCTTTCCCGCCGCTCCCGGTGCGGAATTTGATATCTATCATAACAACGTCCTCTATTTCATGTACCCGCAGCCGGACAGCCGCGCTTCCGTAAAATGGGTGGCGTTCCTTGACCGTACCGTGGAGGAAGCACGCAAAATTCCACTTGACAAGTGAGAAAACCTGTACTATAATACATCCGTAAAAGAAAAAGAAAGGGACTTACCATGGAAAGAACCTATATTGCCAATCTCCCGCTGGATACCCCCTGCCGTGCATGCGGCTTCGTGGACACGATCCGTCATATGAAATGGGGCGCGTTCGTTGTTCTGAAGGACGCAACCGGCCGCATCCAGATCACGTTTGATAAAGGCGCGATCCCCGAGATCGTGAACGTTACCCCCCACTCGGTCATTTCGGTTGAGGGTGTGGTCAAGGAAAACCCCTCTGTCCGTATGGGCGGCAAGGAAATGATGGCCGAAACCCTGAAAATCGAATCGCTGGCCGAGGCGCTGCCGATCCAGAATGATTCCGAGATCGAGGCGCGCATGGACTACCGCTGGATCGACCTGCGCCGTGACGAAAATCAGCTCATGATCCGTGTGCAGACCACGCTCGTGGACGCGATGCGCGATTTTCTGACGGAGCGTCGCTTCGTTGAGATCCACACCCCCAAGCTGATCGGCGCTGCCTCCGAATCCGGCTCCGACGTGTTTGAGGTCAAGTATTTTGACACCAATGCCTACCTTGCTCAGTCCCCGCAGTTCTATAAGCAGATGGCCATGGCCGCAGGCCTTGAGCGTATTTTTGAAACAGGCCCTGTGTTCCGTGCCGAAAAATCCTACACCAATAAGCACGCCACCGAATTCTCGGGCTTTGACCTTGAATTCTCTTACGTGGACTCCATGTATGACGTGATGAAGATGGAGGAGGAGCTGCTCACCTACGCGCTTGCCCGCGTGAAGGAAGCACACGGTGACGACATCGTTCGCCTGTTCGGTGAAGAGTATGAGGTTGTCGTTCCTACCCAGCCCTTCCCGATCATCAAGCTGAAGGATCTTTACCGTGAGCTCGAGGAGCGCTACGGTTACTCCGTTCCCGAATCCCAGCACGGCGACCTGACCACCGATGCGGAGCGCCTTTGCGCTCGCTTTGCCAAGGAAAAGTACGGTCACGAGTTCCTCTTTGTGACCGATTATGACGCCAAGGAGCGTGCTTTCTATCACATGCGTGACGAAAACGGCGTGCCGCAGGGCTATGACCTGATCTGGCGCGGCGTGGAGATCACCACGGGCGCTCAGCGTGAGCACCGCTATGAGATCCTGAAGGCGCAGGCGGAAGAGAAGGGACTTGCCCAGGACGTGGAATTTTATCTGCGCTTCTTCCGTTACGGCTGCCCGCCTCACGGCGGCTTTGGCCTCGGTATCGACCGTCTGACCATGCTGATCTTCGGCCTGTCCATTAAAGAGGTGCAGTTCCTCTTCCGCGGTCCGAACCGTCTTACTCCGTAAAAAATCCCGAAAATCATCCGCATCGGTGGAAAAATCCGCCGATGCGGATTTTTCTTTTGAAAATCCCTTGACATTCTCGCGCGCGTGTGTTATTATAAATATCGTATTAAATAGTTGGGATTTCTGCGACTGACGGAGAATTGTGGATTACCACAGTGGAACAGAAATCTGTATAAGCCGACCGTCTGGGCGCACTTTTTCCTACATAAGGTAAGTGCACCCTTTTTTGATTTTTGCTAAAAAGCAGGAGGTATCACCGTGAAAAAAGTAGGTATTTTAATGGGTAGTGCCAGCGATCTCCCGATCGTCAAAAAGGCCATCGACACCCTCGTTTCCTTTGGCGTGCCGCACGAGGTACACGTCTATTCCGCGCACCGTACCCCGAAGGAAGCCGCCGAGTTTACGAAAAACGCAAAAGCCAATGGCTTTGGCGTCATCATCGCTGCCGCCGGCATGGCCGCACACCTTGCAGGTGCCGTTGCCGCCAATACCACCCTGCCTGTGATCGGCATTCCCTGTAAGTCCACCAATCTTGACGGCATGGATGCCCTTCTTGCCACCGTGCAGATGCCCTCGGGCATTCCGGTCGCTACCGTGGCCATCGACGGCGCTACCAACGCCGCCCTGCTTGCTATCGAGATCCTCGCTCTCTCGGACGATGCGCTTGCCGCACGCCTGGAGGAGAAGCGCGAAGCCGACGCTGCCGCCGTCCTTGAAAAGGATGCCGCCATCGCCGCAGAATTCAACCGTTGATAAAAATTTTTGAAAATACAAAGGAGAACCACCATGAAACTTGTTTACACCGGCAAAACCAAAAACGTTTACGCACTTGACAACGGCAACTACCTCTTGAAGTTTAAGGATGACTGCACCGGCAAGGACGGCGTGTTCGATCCCGGCGAAAACAGCGTCGGCCTGACCATCGACGGCGTGGGTGACGTGAACCTGCGTATGTCCATCTACTTCTTCGAAAAGGTCAATGCCGCCGGCATCAAGACGCACTATATCAGCGCCAACCTCGCCGACACCACCATGGAGGTTCTCCCCGCCAAGGCATTCGGTAAGGGACTTGAGGTGATCTGCCGCCATAAGGCTGTCGGTAGCTTCTATCGCCGCTACAGCGACTATATCGAACAGGGCGCAGATCTCCCCGCATACGTGGAAACCACCTTCAAGAACGACGAAAAGGGCGACCCGCTGGTTACCAAGGACGGTCTGGTCGACCTTGGCGTGATGACTGCCGAGCAGTATGACAGCATCAAGAAGATGACCCAGGATATCACCAAGATCGTAGCAGACGATCTGCTTGAAAAGGGCCTGGTTCTCTACGATATCAAGTTTGAGTTCGGTTATGACGCAAACGGCGACGTGATGCTGATCGACGAGATCGCCTCCGGCAACATGCGTGTGTATAAGGACGGCAAGTATATCGATCCTATGACCCTGTCGGAGCTGTTCTTCGCGTAAGTCTTTACCACTATCACACAAACAACAGGGGGAACCATGGGAGGCTTTTTCGGTATTGCGTCCAAGGAAGAGTGCCTTGCGGACGTATTTTTCGGAACGGACTATCATTCTCATCTCGGCACACGCCGCGGCGGTCTTGCCGCCTTTGATCCCGAGCGTGGACTTCAGCGCGTGATCCACAATATTGAGAATTCGCCCTTCCGCACAAAATTTGAACACGTGTTTGAGGAGATGTCGGGCACCTCGGCAATCGGCTGTATCAGCGATTCCGACCCGCAACCTCTTTTGATCCGTTCCCGCCTTGGCGTGTTTGCCATCGCCACGGTGGGTGCGATCAACAATGCAGACGAGCTGATTGACACCTACCTCACGAACGGCACGGGACATTTTAACGCCATGACAAGCGGTGCGGTCAACTCCACGGAGCTGGTCGCCGCCCTGATCGGTACAAAGCCCAGCTTTACCGATGGTATCCGCTTCGCGCATGCGGTGATCGACGGTTCTATGTCCCTGCTCATTCTGCGCGAAAACGGCAATATCATCGCCGCGCGTGACCGCCTTGGCAGAACGCCTGTCCTTGTCGGTAGAAATGAAGAGGGATATGCCGTTACCTTTGAATCCTTTGCCTACGAAAAGCTTGGCTACGCGCCCGAGCGTGAGCTTGGTCCGGGTGAGATCGTGGAGCTTTCTCCCGACGGTATCACCCAGCTTGCCGAGCCGGGGAAGGAAATGCGTATGTGCGCGTTCCTTTGGAGCTATTACGGCTATCCTACCTCGACCTACGAGGGCGTGAACGTGGAAACCATGCGCTACCGTAACGGCGCGATCATGGCGGAAAACGATGCCGCCCAAGACAATGCCGAGGGAGTGGATTACGTGTGCGGTGTGCCGGATTCTGGTACGCCCCACGCCATCGGTTATGCCAACAAAAGCGAAGCTCCCTTTGCCCGCCCGTTTATCAAGTATACGCCCACGTGGTCGCGCAGCTTTATCTCCTCCAAACAGACGGAGCGACGCAAGGTCGCGCGCATGAAGCAGATGCCCGTTCACGATCTGATCGTGGATAAGAACCTGCTGTTCGTGGATGACTCGATCGTCCGCGGCACGCAGTTAAAGGAAACGGTGGACTTCTTGTACGACAGCGGCGCTAAATCCGTGCATATGCGCTCGGCATGCCCGCCCATCATGTACGCCTGCAAATATCTCAATTTCTCCCGTGCCACGAGCGACATGGATCTCCTTGCCCGTCGCATTATCATGGAGCTGGAGGGAGAAGAGGGCTTTTCCCATATCGAGGAGTATAGCGACGGCACCACCGAACGCGGCAAAAACCTGCGCCGCGCCATCTCGGAGAAAATGCATTTCTCCTCGCTTGAGTTTCAGACGCTTGAGGGCGTGATCCGCGCCATCGGCGTAGATCCCTGCAAGCTTTGTACCTACTGCTGGTCCGGCAAAGAATAAAAACACCTACGACGAAAGGAATTTTTGATTATGAGCATGCAATCCAAATCCGACAGCTACGCCGCCGCCGGTGTAGATATTACCGCCGGTTACCGCGCGGTTGAACTCATGAAAAAGCACGTTGCCCGTACCGTTATCCAGAAGAATGCAGAGGATATCGGCGGCTTTGGCGGTCTTTTCCCGCTTGATTTGACGGGCATCAAGAATCCCGTTCTCGTATCGGGCACGGACGGTGTCGGTACCAAGCTGAAGATCGCTTTCCTCATGGACAAGCACGATACCGTGGGTATCGACTGCGTGGCCATGTGTGTCAACGACGTTATCTGCTGTGGCGCAAAGCCCCTCTTCTTCCTTGACTATATCGCCTGCGGTAAGAACTACCCCGAGAAGATCGCCGATATCGTCGGCGGCGTTGCCGAGGGCTGCGTACAGTCCGGCAGCGAGCTGATCGGCGGTGAGACCGCAGAGATGCCCGGCTTCTATCCCATCGACGAATACGACCTCGCAGGCTTCTCGGTCGGTGTTGTGGATAAGGATAAGGTCATCGATAAAAAGAGCATGAAGGCCGGCGACGTGATGATCGCCCTGCCGTCCTCCGGTGTTCACTCCAACGGCTTCTCGCTCGTTCGCCGCGTTTTTGACGTGGAGAACTGCGACCTGCGCGCTCCCGTCGAGGAGCTTGGCGGCAAATCGCTTGGCGAGACCCTGCTCACCCCAACCAGAATTTACGTAAAGCCCATGCTCGCCCTCTTTGAAGAGGTCAAGGTAAAGGGCGTGTCCCATATCACGGGCGGCGGCTTCTATGAAAATATGCCCCGTTCCATTCCCGACGGCCTCGGCGTGAAGATCAAAAAATCCGATGTTCGCATTCTGCCCATCTTCAAGCTCCTGCAAAAGACGGGTAACATCAGCGAGCACGATATGTTCAACACCTTCAATATGGGTGTCGGCATGAGCGTGGTCGTTGCCCGTGAGGATGCTGACCGTGCCCTCGAAATCCTGCGCGCAAACGGCGAGGATGCTTACCTCATCGGTGAGATCGTACAGTCCGATGATAAGGTGATCCTCGAATGAGCCGCACCGCCAGAATTGCCGTCTTCGTTTCGGGTGGCGGCACGAATCTGCAAGCGCTCATTGACGCCGAGAGGGAAGGGGCTATTCATAGCGGCAAGATCGAGCTCGTCCTTTCCTCAAGCCCCTCTGCCTATGCCCTTACCCGTGCGGCGAATGCGGGCATCCCCACCCACGTCGTGTCGAAAAAGGAGCTTGGCGGACAGGAAGCCTTTGAAGCAAAGCTCAAGGCCTATCTTGCGGAATACAAGATCGACCTGATCGTCCTTGCCGGCTTTATGTCCATTCTCAGTGAGGACTTTACTGCGGCCTTCCCGCGCCGCATCATCAACGTTCACCCGTCCCTCATCCCCTCCTTCTGCGGCAAGGGCTTCTACGGCCTGCGCGTGCATGAGGCGGCGCTTGCCTACGGCGTGAAGGTCACGGGCGCTACCGTCCATTTCGTCA
>JAZQWX010000138.1:0-18357 GCA_045632565.1 Eubacteriales bacterium
ACCATCCAGCCAATCGTTCCCCGAAAGGAAAGCCGGAAATAGGCCGCCTGTACAGACCCGCACAGGATGCCGAAAGCAAGACCGAAGGTGCCGCCGATCAGCATATACACGGGCGCGGGGAGCGGTTTTTTCGGCAAAAGCATCATGATCCCCCAAGGCACAAGCCACACGTACAGGTACATCAGGGTGGTGGAAAAGCTGGGATATATAATTGCCTCGACCGACACAAACACATAAAGCGACACCAGCGCGCGAAAGCGGTATACGACCGTATAGGCCATTACAAGGGTGGTGACCAGCTCCACGTTCGGCAAAAAGGCAAGCGCCTCCTTGGATACGATCATCATCGCTCCCATGAGCGCATCACGCAACAGCGCCCGAAGCTCTTCGTGTCCTTTCACCTTACCAGCCCACCGTCAGAACGTAGGTATAGCTGCCGCCATCCTGAATCTTCAAACCGTCCACGCCGTAGTTGGACATGTCGGTGCCGTCGTACAGCTTCCACCATTCTTGTTTGCTCTCGTCGGCTACGATGCCGTCCACGGTGGTGACCCACAAGCCGTAGATATCTTCTTTGCCCCCGACAAGGCCGTGCGGCTCGATCGCGCCGCGCAGGTATTCTGCATTGGTATGCACGGTATACACCGTGGCTTCATTTGCGCCGTTGACGACGGTCAGGGTGATGGTCTTCTCCCCTTCCCCTACCTCTTTTTCGGCGACGATGGTTGCCCCAAGATCTGTCAGTTTAGGCGCGCAGGACGTGCACGCTGCTGCCGCAATCAGCAAAACGACGAGAAGCAAGGAAACAACGGTGATGGATCTTTTCGTTGTTCTCATAGTCTTTTCTCCCATATATTCAATTTTCACTCAAGTGCACGTGTGGTCAAGGACCGCCGGACATCGCGGCGTCACGTGCAAGGGCAAGGTCTTCCGACTTACGGCAAGGCTTGCTTTTCTACCTTCCCACGCAAAAGCACAGTGGCAACGTCCCGTTTGCGGTACGGGACGGAAAAGCTGCCAAAAACACCGTTCACGGCGACGGGCTCGTGTGGGACTTGCACCCACTTCCCTTTTCCCTGCTTGAACAAACACATTCTAACACAAAAAAAGGAGAAAAACAAGCGACAAAACGCCGTTTTTCTCCCTTTTTGTGCAAATTGCGGTTTACAGTGCCTTCAGGGCGGCAAGCAGCTCCGCGCAGCTCTCGGCGGCGAAGGTGGGCTTGCGCTCGGCGGCCTCATACTGCTCACGCGTAGTTTCCCCGCTGAAAACAAGCAGAGATTTGCAGCCTGCGCGGATGCCGCATTCGATGTCGGTATACAGGCGATCCCCCGACACAAGCGTTTCTTCGGGGCTTACCCCTTCCCTCTCCATGGCAAGCTGGGGCATCAAGGGCTCGGGCTTGCCGACCACCACAGGGCGGCGGCCGGTGGCGTACCACAGCATCTCGGTTACCGCGCCGCAATCGGGCACAGCACCGTACTCGGTGGGGCACACGTAGTCGGGATGGGTGGCAATATAGGGGATATCCGCGCGCAGAAGGCGGGAAAGATCGTCCAGCTTACGGAAGGTCAGCTCGGTATCAAAGCCAAGCACCACCGCGTCGATCTGCCCTTCTCGCTCGTCGGTCACGTCAAGACCGGCTTCGGCAAATTCCTTGAGCAGGGATTTCGTACCGCCCACGTAGAAGCGCAGGCCGGGGTGATGGTTTTTGAGATAATGGATGGTTGCCTGCGCGGAGGTGATGAAATCCCCGCCGTCTGCCTCGATGCCGAGGCGGGCAAGCTTTTTGACGTAATCCTCGACGCTTTTGGAGGAATTGTTGGTCATAAACAGGTAACGCTTCCCCTGTGCGCGAATGGTGGCCAGCAGCTCCTTCGTAAAGGGATAGAGCTGATCCCCGAGGTACAAGGTACCGTCCATATCAAAGAGGAAGAGTCGAATGTCTTTTACGTTCAGCATGGAAAAATCCTTTCAAAAATCAAAGTTCGGCAAATCGGCGCGCGCCGCCACGCACAAGGAAGAGGCGCAGCAGGGCAGCGGCCACCAACAAAATCACGGTGAAGATCAGCATGGGTAAGAAGGCGGGCAGACCAAGGAAGAACAGCGCCACCATGCCCCCCGCAAGGATAAGGGCAACAAGCATCATGGCAAACATGGACAGCATCACGGCCGCGCCGCTTTTCACGGCGGTCGCTTCATTGATCCAATCCAGCCGCGGGAACAGGATGTTGAAGGTCACGCCCAGATACGCGCAGAACACGTTGCAGGCAAAGGGTAAGAGAAAGATCATCAGTCCCGAGAGAAAATCGGGGTGAATGGCGATCACCGCGAAAAGCGAAGCCAGGGCAAAGAACGGGGTAGCCACCAGAATATGCGTGTAGACCTTGGCAAGCAAGGGCTGCTCAGGCGACACGGGCATGGATTGCGCGATCCACACGTGCTTACCCTCCAGCGATACCGAGGGGGCGGAGATGATGACCATTGAAGAAAGGAAGCAGAGCGCGCATCCGATCGCAATGGGGACGATATCCAGGAGAAACGCGATCTCGCCAAGCTCGGCTTCTGCCGCCTCCAGGGTCGCAAAAAGATCCGCGCGTTTGAAGAGCAAAACACCCGCCGCAATGGGAGCAAACAAAAGGCCAAGCCCCTCGTTCATCATATAGGCCGCGCTGCTTGTAAAGCGGCGAAGCTCCTTTTTGACCAGTGCTCGGGTGGGGGAGCTTTGCTTCACGCTCTTTTCACGGTAGGCCACGCGCACGCCGCCGCGGTTGGTGGTGACGATGCGAATGTAGCTCTTCGAAAGGAAGAGCATGACAACGCCGCACACCAGCACGCAGAAGGCAAGGAACAGCACGCCCGACAGAATATTGCCGCACATAGCCTGCCCAAGCCAATTAAAGACAATCAAGTAGGGGGACACGGCACTCACAAAGGGCATAATATCCAGCGTTTCGGGATCGACCGTTTCCATCATAGAAGAGAAGGCGCTCATACCGCCGATGTACACGACAAGGAAAGCGACCGACAGCACCAGCGTGACGATATTTTTGTGTCGCATACGCGAGGAAATGAGCGCGAACACAAAGGCGAGCAGGCAGGAGATGGCCAGCGACACAAGCGGGAGCAACAAAAAGAAGAGGCAAAACAGTAAAACGCCGACAAGGCTTGCCGCTCCCGAGAGAAGATACACCACAAGCGCAGGAGCGATCACCACCAGCGATAGCCCGTAATTGATGATGCCCAGCATCAACATGCGGCTGTAAAGGATCAGGCGCGGGGATACGGGCATAGATAACAGCAGCTCGTTATCCCTCGCGTTATACAGCTCGGATTGGGTGGCAAAGACCGAGCCGAATACGCAAAGAAGCACGGTCAGCGCTCCCGCCGCGGCAAAGAAGAAGGAAAGATCCTGTCCTGCGGCAAGCAGCGAGATCGCCAGCACACTAAACAGCGAGCCAAACAACACGGCAAACACCGCGCCAACGTACAAAAGAAGGATCGAGAGCAGAACGATAAGAAGCACGGACGGCTTTTTGTCCGCATTCTTTTTCTTGCGCGATTGCGTGGTAAACATCCCCGCAAAGAGGGCGCGCAGACGCACGCCGAGCAGGGCGCGAAGCTGACTTTTCATCATTCACCGCCCTCGTTTTCCGCAAGCTCCAGGAACACGTCCTCCAGCGTGCTGTCGCCCTTGACCTCTTCCATGGTACCCGAGGCGACAAGACGCCCGCCTTTGATGATGGCAACCTTGTCGCACAGCTTTTCGGCAACCTCCAGCACGTGGGTGGAGAAGAAGATCGCGCCGCCCGCGTCACAGTGCTCCCGCATCATGGTTTTGAGTAGATGCGCGGCGCGGGGGTCAAGGCCGACGAACGGCTCATCCATAATGATCAGCCGCGGCGCGTGCAGCCAGGCGGCGATCACCGCCAGCTTTTGCTTCATACCGTGGGAATAGGCCGAGATGGGCTGGGCAAGGTCGGCGGTCAGCTCCAAGAGGTCCGCATAGCGACGGATGCGCTCCGCGCGCACGTCGGTGGGCACGCTGTACATATCGGCAACGAAGTGCAGATACTTGATGCCGCTCATAAAGTCGTAGAGATCGGGATTGTCAGGTATGTAGGCCATATTCTGCTTGCACACAATGGGGTTTTCACGCATGGAAACGCCGCCCACGGTGATCGCGCCCGCATCGGGGCGGAGAATACCGCAGCAGGCCTTGAGGGTCGTGGTCTTGCCCGCGCCGTTATGGCCGATAAAGCCAAAGATCTCCCCGGCCGAGATGGTAAGGGACAGATCATCCACCGCGCGCTTGTCACCGTAAATTTTCGTAAGATGCTCAATTTTCAGCATAGAAGCCTCCCGGACATCGTTTTTCATTTCATTGTATCACAATTTCCCCGAAAATACAACCCACAGAATTGGTTTTTTACAGCGGGCATTGAACCCCGCGCCCTGCCCTGCCATATGATAAAAAAGGATGCAAAAGGCATCGAAAGGAGTAAACCGATGAATAAATATCAACGCGCTTACGCCTGCGGGGCGGAGGATATGCGCTGCCGCAGCGCCATCCGCGAACGCGCCGTGGCCGAAGCCAAGGAGGAGGCAAGAGAGGACACCTGTCAAATGGCGCTTGCCATGGCCTACGTGAAGAGCCAACCGTTTGAAAACGTCTACTCTGCCGAGGACGGCTTTTCCCGCGGCACGATCTTTGCCGATCTGGATAAGCCCTACGAAGGGGGGTGCCGCACGTGTTAAGAGATAACGGCCATTCCTTTGAGGTAGAGGATGAGCTTGCCGCCGTGCGCTTTGCGCTGATCGAGCTGGGGCTGTATCTTGACACCCACCCGGACTGCCATGAAGCCATGAAGCTTTTCTCGGAATACCGCGACCGCCTTGCTATGCTGGAGCGTCGCTACACGAACACCGTCGGTCCGCTGACCATGGCGGACGTTACGGGAAAAAACGGCTGGACGTGGGGCGAGGGTCCCATGCCCTTTGAAGGAGGAATGTGATCATGTGGCAATATCTGAAGCAGCTGGAATATCCCGTTCGCATCAAACGGCCGGACGCGCGCGCGGCTAAGGTCATTTTGTCGCAATACGGCGGGCCGAACGGCGAGATCGGCGCATCGCTGCGCTATCTTGCCCAAAAGCACGCCATGCCCGATCCGCGGGTGGCAGGCCTCTTAAACGACATCGGCACGGAGGAGCTTGCCCACATGGAGATCGTGGGCACGATCGTGCGTCAGCTGACGCGCAACCTGACGGTCGAGCAGTTAAAGGAGGGCGGCTTTGACGCCTACTTCACCGATCATACGATCGGCATTTATCCCGTGAACGCCGCAGGCGTGCCCTTTAACGCCGCCATCTTCCAGTCCGTCGGCGATCCGCTCGCCGACCTTTCCGAGGATATGGGCGCGGAGCAAAAGGCCCGCGTGACCTACGACAACATTCTGAAGCTGATCGACGATCCCGACGTGTGCGACCCCATCCGCTTCCTGCGTGAGCGTGAGATCGTGCACTTCCAACGCTTTGGCGAGGCCATGGGCATGGTGCGCGATAAGCTGAACGAAAAGAATTTCTACGCCTTTAATCCCGCCTTTAATCCGAAGAAATAAGTCTTCTCTTCCCCGCGGGTAGCCGCGGGGAAATTTTTTTGTTTTTTTCAAAAAAATCTCTTGACAAACCAAAAAAAGTTTGATAAAATAAATTTAGAATAATTCTAATTCTTGAAAATGCTTGCAAAGGAGGCGCTATGACAAAGAACAAAGCCTTGCTCCTTGCCTTGGTACAGGAAAAGCCGCGCCACCTGACGGCCGAGCAGATCTTTCTTCTGGCAAAGGAACGCTGTCCCCATATATCGATGGCGACCGTGTACAACAATCTGGGGGCGCTTTCGGGCGAGGGGCTGATCCGCCGCGTGCATATCGACGGGCTTGCCGACCGCTACGACCGCACCACCGAGCCGCACGAGCATTTTATCTGCGAGGCGTGCGGGGAGATCACCGATTTCTGCTTTGAGAAATTCACCGAGGAGCTGGAGCGCCGCATAGGCGAGCAGGTCACCTCGTATGAATTAAATATCCGCGGCGTGTGTGCCGCCTGTCAACAGTCCTAAAAAATAACATTATATAAAAAGGAGAACACACCATGGAACTGAAGGGCTCGAAAACCGAAAAAAATCTGATGACCGCGTTTGCCGGCGAAAGCCAGGCAAGAAACAAGTACACCTATTTCGCATCCGTTGCGAAGAAAGAGGGCTACGAGCAGATCGCTGCCATCTTTGAGCAGACCGCGAACAACGAGAAGGAGCATGCCAAGCTGTGGTTCAAGGCTCTTGGTGAGCTGGGCGACACCGCCGCCAACCTGGCCGCTGCCGCTGACGGTGAGAACTACGAGTGGACCGATATGTACGCACAGTTTGCAAAGGATGCCGAGGAAGAGGGCTTTGCCAAGCTCGCTTACCAGTTCCGCGCCGTTGCCGAGATCGAGAAGGCACACGAGGAGCGCTATCGTGCCCTGCTCTCCAACGTCGAGATGCAGCAGGTATTCGAGAAGGCCGAGGAGACCATGTGGGAGTGCCGCAACTGCGGTCACCTGGTGATCGGCAAGAAGGCCCCCGAGATCTGCCCCGTCTGCGCCCACCCGAAGGCTTACTTCGAGGTCCGCAAGGAGAATTATTGATCTCGCTGAACATAAAAAAGAGAAGCACCGCCGCGGCGGTGCTTCTTGTTTTTGAGAAAGATCCCCCGCGCTATGCGCGGGTTTGCGGTTATGTTGTAGGGACAGGCGTCCTTGACGGTCCGAAGGCCACCCGCGCGGAGCGCTCTAACCTGAGCCCCCCTCTCGAGGGGGGTGGATGCCCGAAGAGCAGACGGGGGGGAGTTTGCTCCGTTACACTTCACTCCCCCAATCACCTGCGGTGACAGCCCCTCGGGAGGGGGTCTACAAAAACGCCCCGCCGACAAGAGAATTGCCTGATGATCCGATACAAACGTAAAGAGCCGCAAGCAATGCTTGCGGCTCTCTTTATGATTATTTAACGCGATAGCAAACCCATTCCTGAACATTGGAAATCTGATCGCCGTTTGTTACCTGCGTAGTAGATTCCAAACCGGAAGTTACTTTTTCATAGCAATAAATCTTCTGGTAATCAACATAACTGCTCAAGTAACAATTAAATCTGAAGAAGCGAGGTGTACCCATGCCGTCCTTCGCACTTGTGCTGGAAGGAAGGATGCTATGACAGTTATAACTCAACAAATTCTGGCTGTTGCAGTAATACTTATCCAAAGCAGGACAATTCACCTTCGATTTAATGGCATAGAAGTATACATATGCTTTTCCACCAAACGTTCCCGTCTTGCTAGAAATAGCTCGCACCGTAGTGTTGGCATAATGCACATTGTACATCCAGTGCCAATAAATATACCCGTCCGAGGTATTGGTAACCTCTCTCTTCGTGTTTCCGTTGTCATAAGCGGAATACGGTGCCTGCAAGAAGGATTTGTAATAGGTATTATTCTTATCGAAGCCGGAGGGGAAGGTAGCATAGTTTGCAGAGCCAGAGCCGATTTGCTTCCAATAACTGCTCTTCTGCGTCCAACCACTCAAGGTCGCGCTGGTAGATTCGGTTGTTTCTGTTTTTGTATAGGTCCATTTTCTACTTACAACCTGTGCATTTGCCGGAAGATCAGATGCCTTCACCCATCCCTGTGTGGGTTTCTGCTCCCAATGTGCATAGACCGTGAAGCCGATTGCCGAGGAGGGTACGGTGGAAGCGGTTACCTGCTTTCCGTTTGCATCAAACCAACCAAGGAAATTATAGTAATCTCTTACAGGGGTAGGCAGTGTTCCAAGGCTTGTGCCGAATGTAAGAGGTTTGCTGGATACCGATACTGTACCACCATTAGCATCAAAGTAGATCGTAAAGCTATTGGGAGTCCAACGGGCCTGAATAGTCATATCGACTGCCGCAGTCGGCACAGTCGTACTGTATACACGATTTCCGTTTGCATCATACCAACCAACGAAGGTAAAATTGGTTCTGGTAGGCTCCGGCAAAGTGCCGAGGCTATCACCAAAGATTAGGTTCTTCGAGGTAACAGAAACAGTGCCGCCGTTGGGATTGTAGTATAATTTGAAGGCGTTTGGTGTCCAATGCGCATACAGCGTTTCGTTCGCCAATGCTGCCACAATAGAATCCTTGGTGATCTTTGTGCCACCAACTGCTTCCGTAAACCATCCCGCAAAGGTATGATTGGCACGTGTAGGCGTGGGCAGCGTTCCGTAATACTGTCCGTAGAATACGACCTTGGATGCTTCGGATACACTACCGCCGTTCGCATTAAAGGTAACGGTAGAAGATGTCAGCATACTATTAAAGGTACTCTCATCGATCTGCTGCACACCCGTAGATGCCGTCAAACGGCTCTGGTTCTCAAGTGTACCGCACACCAAATATTTACCTTCAACATTCAATTTTCCATCCACACTCGGGTTGGCTTTGGTAAAGATTGCATTTTTACTGATAACAGCATTGACGCTTTTTGTGCTCAAGACAATGGTGCTCAAGAGCTTAATCTCCACCCGTTCGCTCGGAACTATCAATGCAAATCCGGGTGCATTAGTCACCGCAACTCTCGCAAGTGTAATAATAGCAGAGTTCAAATACAGAGGCGTATCGACATTACCAACAAAGGTCATGTTGCTGATAAAAGTTTCATTTGCGTGCGATTCAATCTGGAGATTGGTAATTGTCTTTCCGCCACCGATCAATGCGAAGTATTCGGTGTCTGCCGAAATAACGATCTCCTTGTTGTCGAACGAGCCAGACATTCTCGTAAAATCAAGCGTGATCTTCTTTGCACCGGAGTTCAAAACAGCTTCCGCCACTTGTTCATTAGCTGCCATGGCAACAATTTCAGGAACTCCCTCAAACGCATTCTCGCCAATAAAGGTAACCAAATTGTCGATATGGAATTTTTTAAGAGACGTGCATCCCTTAAAAGCTTCTTTTCCTATCGAGGTTATACCATATGCGATAACTGTTTCCAAATTGGTGCACCCTTCAAAAGCATTGTCAGGAATTTCCGTGATATAAATCGGCAGTACAACCGTCTTGATATCCTTGTTTCCCTTGAAGGTTTCAGAAGTGATTGCAAGGGTCTTGTACGCAGAATAAGTATCATCCATGTTATCCACAGAATAATACTGGGGAATCGTAACCGTACCGTCAAAGGTATCAAGATCCTCTTCGTCAACAGCAAAATCCGTCACACTTCCGTCCAGGTTAACCTCTACACCGCTCGTTACACCGGTAACACCAAGGATGTATTCATTTACTTCATACGGAATTTCAAAGGTTACAATACCATTCTCGCAATCATTGAAGTTGGCATTATCCTTGGAATAATCCAAATACGGACGTTTCACATCATCAAGAACGTTGAAAGTATACGTATAGTACGAACCCGTTGCTACATCATATCCAACCACACCATAGACATGAACCGTGCCCGCCATAATCAAACGATAATATCCGGGGCGATCAGAAGAAAATTCAATTGCTTTTTTGTAGGTTTCCGATGTGCCGGAGGAATACATAAACGTATTGGAGTACTCGTTCTTTTCGCTTTCGGTACCGGCAATAGAGGCCGTTTGGCTATTTTCGCCACCCAAAGAATCACTCACATTGTAATTCGTTTTTTTGGAGATCTGGTTCGAAATTGCCTCTGAAACCTGAGAATTGTGGCTTGTTTCGTAGCTCTTATTATAACCCGTTTCCGAGTTCCAAGAGCTGGACTGATTAGCCTGCGTCTTAAAATAGGAGGACGAGCTGTTTTCAACATTCGTTCCGACATAATACGATTCATGACTATCGGCATGAACCGCCGTATTGTTTCTTATTCCGGCAGAGGCTTCCGCGCCTATGGTTGTTGTGTTTTTCACACCTGCATTAACCACACCGACAGGAACAGGCATCGTAATTCCCGCACTCGCCTCTGTAGTATTAGTTATACCCAACTTTGCGTCCGCATACGTTTCGGTAGCACCATCATAGGACTGATTGAGTCCCTTGGAAGCTTCTGTCGTAACCTTGGCAGAAGACGAGCTGGAAGAGCCGGATTCGGTACTGACATAGGAAGAGCCGCCCGTACTGTTACTGACAAAGTAATTTCCGCCTACCGTGTTTCCTTCCGAGTCAGTTCTCTGCTCACTCTTCACTTGAAGATCCCCGTACTCACTACCGGAAGAATAGAGTTGATTCCACTCTTCGGAAAGTGTCCATCCGGAGCTGCGCGTGGTAGCATTCGATACCGAATTAGCAATTTTTTGAGCCTGCTCTGCCGTCACAATATCGGTAATCTCATATTCCTGATTGATGGTAATTTTTTGCGTATTTCCGATATAGTCAATCTCGTACAAAGGAACATTGTCAATTTTACCTATATTGTAAACAAACAAGAATTGCCCCTTAGTAGCATCCTCGATGATGATAGGCTTTTCATACGTACTATAACTGGTAGCCTTGTTTCGATTGGAAGTCCAGTTCGCATGAAGAGTAATGTTTCCTGTTGTGCCGGGCTTAATTCTTGTGACAATAAAACCGTCATCATTCGACCAACCAACGAACGTATACCCATACCATTCCGCGCTATCAAGTGATGCTCCCGTATCAACCGTATAGGTCTTGTTTTCCATAGGTACATCGGGGGAATCAAAGGTAATGGTATAAACTATCTTTTCCCATTTTGCATACAGATAACGATCCCCTTCTTCGCCAACAGCAATCCGAGCAATGGCTTCTGTGCTACTCGGTGTAGCATACCAACCGAGGAAACGATAACCCGGAACCTCTGCAGGAGAAAGACTCAAACCGTCCTGCTTGGTATAAGAACCAATCTGCTTTTCACCTATAACATCCTTCAGATAAGAGTCACCGTTAGAAAGATAGTACGTAATATTGTACTGATCCTTCAGCAATGCAGGGATGATCTTCTGTGCAACCAAAACATCACCGCAAACAGAACAGTGCGATCCTTCAGACAAACCGGTGGAATCATACGTCGGTGCAACAGCATCATCAGTTGCAACAACATGTCCCGGAGCGTATAACACCGTATCATTCAGCGAGATCAAGCTTATGCACTCTTGGTCTTCATAAACATTTCCGCATTTGTCACAGTACCAGAATTCAGTTTGACCATTTTCCGTACACGTCGGATCTTTTGCCTCACTGTAGATCAAATTGTGGTCGCAAATTTCTTTGCCCGGCAAAAAATCAACATCCCAATTGGCATTATAACGTCTGATCTGGGTAACGTCCTTTCCGTTAACAGCGCCGTCGCCGTTGACGTCGGCCGCCAACAGATTGATGTCCTCATCCCAGTTGGCATTGTAACGTCTGATCACGGTCACATCCTTGCCGTTGACCGTACCATCACCGTTCGCGTCACCGGGAACGTAATCGATGACATCCAACGAGCCGCCGACCATAGTCACAGCAATAGAATCGAGGTTTGAATCATAGATGTCGCCATACTTGTAGGAAACCGTAACGGTGAGTTCTTCATCTGCCGTCAGATCCTCGGAGGCCTCAAAGATAAGCGTGATGATCTTGCCATCCTCGGCCGCCACCGCGTCAAGAGAGTCCCAGTTAAAGGGCGCTCCGTTCTGCAGAGCGTTCGGGGCGGTATAATCGAGTACACCGAACACACCGTCCTCCTCCGATGCGCCAACAAGCGTCAGCCCCTCATCAAAGGATACCGAGAATTTTGCGCCGGCAACACCGGGGTTGTTCAGGATACAGATATCCACTTCTACCGTTTTGCCAACAACGCAATATGTACTTTCTACATAGATAATCGCTCCGGGAGCAGCAGGTTCTTCTGCTGCCGCTACAGGTTCAGCGGCAAAGATCCCGATCGGGAAGCAGGATACCGCGAATACCAATGCCAGAAGCAAGGCAATCAGTTTTTTGCTCATATTGTTTCTCCTTTACGGTTACTGAACGGTGACAGCGCCATTCACGATTTCAAAAGACAAATCATCAAGGCCGGCATTGTATACGTCGCCATCGACATAGGAAACGGAAACGTTCAACACATCACCTGCTGTTGCATCCTCCGATACGGTAAATGTCAAGGTCAGGAATGTGCCGTCAGCTGTGGCCTCTGCATCAAGGGAATCCCAGTTGAAGGGACAACCGTTGACAAGCGCGGCAGGAGGCGTATAATCCAGCCCCACAAATGCGGCACTGCTTTCAGCGGCGGTGAGCGTCAACTTCTCATCGTAAGCAACCGAAATTTTGGCTCCGGCTACACCCGGGTTATTCAGTACCTGCACCGTTACCGTCACGGTATCGCCGGCGGCGGCTGTGGCACTGCTGACGAAAAACGTCGGCTCGCTGGCAGCATAGGCATACTGTGCCGTGACGGTAAGATCGGCCGTTACGTTATCAAACGCTTTGTCCCAGCCGGTGAAGGTAAACCCTTCTCTTTCGGGATCGGCGGGGGCGGTTGCGCTCTTGCCACTCTCGACTGTTTCTGTCTTCAGGAGCGTTCCGTCATGATCGACAAAGGTGACGGTAAAGGTTTCAACCGGCGCTTCATGGAAGTGCATGGTTGCGTTTTCAATGGCATCGTTTCCGGATTCAATTTCTACATTCTGTGCCCATTCCTCTTCCGTTCCGTCATAATAAACGTCCGTCAAGGAGGTACAGCCGTCAAAGGCATACCGTCCGATCACCGTGATCGTATTCGGCAGCGAAACAGAGGTGATCGTTGTTATGTTTTCAAAGGCGTATCTATCAATTTCGGTGATAGGATACCCGCCATCCGTCATGGGAGGGATCACGATCTCGGTATCCTCGCAAGTACCGAGGCCAAGAACATACCCCGCACCGGCTCGCTCATCCTCTTCGATCTCCAGGCCTTCGCTGTACGTAACCTCGCCTTTATACACCGCCGTGTAGGTTTCATTCTGCGCGGGGGCGGTGATGGGCAGAGTCTGTCGCTCGCCCGCAGCATTTACCCAATGCGAGAAGACCTTACCAGCGGGGGCTTCAGCGGGGGTGAGGGTAACGGTATCCCCTGTTATGAACATACCTGTGGTAAAGCCGTCGGTATGCGTGCCGCTCTCCACGGTGATGTTCACCCACGAAGCATTCGCGGGGCGATCGGCCTTGTATTCAAAATGCGTCTGGGCAAGCGCGCCGTAATCCAGCATGCCGGCCAGCATATTTTTGAGGCTTTGTGCGGCGGTGGGATCGTTGGTAACGGAATTTGCGTACTGCAGGATGCTGTACTTTTTGATATTACTGTAGTAGGTTTCATTTCCTACCTTTATCATCGCGCGGGCATACACCACGTCGGTCATTTGTCTGGCTGCCAGGTTGGTATAGTCGAAAATGATATACTCTTTCCCGTTGATGGTATCCAGATACTTCGGATTCAGCACGGTAGCTTTGCTTGTATCTGTATAATCCTCCTGCGGCTCGGTGAAGATGAGCAGGCGTACGTCCTCCTTGGTGACGTTCTCAGCCGCCACGGCGTACTTGATGTACACGGAGTCCTTAAAAGACAGATTCGTGTAATCCAGCGAGAGCGCGGGAGTAACGTTTCCTTCAGCGGCAAGCGGCACAACGAAAAGACAGGTAAGGCACACAAGTACCGCGGCTAAAATGAGTAGTGTTTTCTTCATGGTTTTTCTCCTTTTTATATTATGCGTTTTATATTATGCGTTCCGGGTAAAGCCTGCGCTGTTCAAAAGCGTTTGCCACATACCCTCGTCATCGTCACCGCCCTGGTCGAGGGTGCCCATAATGATGTCTGTCGGCGTGAGGAGCAAATCGACTGCGGGGGCTTGATACCGTTTTCTTTGTTCGTTCATTTTGGGGTTCCTTTCTCGATAGTCGCATACAGAATTCTTTTGGTGTGAAATATTCAAAAATAGAATACTGAATCTTATTATAAGCCTTTTTCGAATATTTGTCAAGGTTTATATTCAAAAATGCTATAATATTGTCAACACATCAGGAGGGCGGCGTTATGAGTTTTGGCAAGAAGATCCGTGATGCAAGAGAGGATCTTGACCTTTTACAGACCGAAATGGCCGAACTGATCCCCATGAGTCAATCCAGCTATTCCAAGATCGAACGCGGCCTGCAAGAGCCGAGCATGGCGCAGCTGCGACGCATTTGCCAGATCCTGCGTCTTGATCCCCGCTTTTTACTTGAGCTTGACGAATACGAGCAGCCAACCACGACAAGCATGCCTTTGCTTGAGGAGCTGGAGGCGCTCGTTGAAAAATACAAAAAATAACAGGCACCGCATCGCGGTGCCTGTTATTTTTATTCTGCCAACGCTTTGAGGATGCAATCCGCGGTGGCGCGGTTATTGGCGATCGGGATGTTATACACCTGCGCGATGCGGAGCAGGGCTTTGACGTCGGGGTCGTGCGGCATGGCGGTCAGGGGGTCGGAGAAGAAGACGATGATATCGATCTCCCCGCCTGCGACCTTCGCGCCGATCTGCTGGTCACCGCCAAGCGGGCCGCTGAGGTAGGCGTGGACAGGCAGCTTGGTGGCTTCATTGATCTTCCCGGCGGTCGTTCCCGTGCCGCAGAGAAAATGCTGCGACAGCACTTCCCGGTTCTCCTGACACCATTCGATCATGGTGGGCTTCATATTGTCGTGCGCGATCAGCGCGATCCGTTTGCTCATATCTTGTCCCTTTCGGTCGTTTTTTATCAGTATAGCACAAATTTTCGAAAATTGCAAGATTCTTCTTCCTTATTTATGTATATATGCATGTATATGTGCATATCGGGGTGTTTTCTCGCGCTCTTTTGCATAAATATTCTTTGATTTTTCCGTTTTTGAATATTTATTCTCTGTAATCCGTCTTTTTTGACCTGTGCTCCACCTATTCTCGGCCTACACCATTGTGAACATGGGACATTTTTATATCAATTTTCGTTTGTTTTTTTGTGCAAATGGTCAAAAAATAAAAAAATTTCGAAAAACGCTTGACATATGAATATTTATGCGGTATAATGTGCATATCACAAACGCGGGAACAAAAAAATACATACTCCCGCACAATGGAGGATTATCATGAAAAAGATTTTTGCACTTGCACTGGCAGCTCTGATGCTGGTTTCTATGTTCGCCTGCACGACGCCTGCCAACACCAAGGTGAAGGTAATCGACATTCCCCTTTCCGTTGAGGAATACGCTTTTGCCGTAGCCAAGGACGACGCCGACCTGCTTGCCGGCGTAAACGCTTACCTGACCAAGATCCAGAACGACGGCACCTTCGACGCCATCTGCGACAAGTACTTCGGTGACGGCACCCCTGCCCTGATCACCTCTGCTACCAAGGACGCTTCCAAGGATCAGCTGATCGTTGCTACCAGCACCGGCTTTGAGCCCTTTGAGATGGTAGACGAGAACGGCAAGTTCTCCGGCATCGACCTGGAGATCGCCGCCGGTCTGGCTGAGTACCTCGGCAAGGAGCTGGTTATCGAAGACATGCAGTTTGCTTCCGTTATCACCTCCGTTCAGCAGGGCATCTGCGATATCGGCATGGCCGGTTTGACCGTTACCCCCGCCCGCGAGGAAATGGTAACGTTCAGCAACACCTACTACAACGCTTCTCAGGTCATCATCGCTATGGAGAGCGACACCACCTTTGATGAGTGCAAGACCACCGAGGACGTAGTTGCTATCCTGAACACCCTGACCAAGGACACCATGATCGGTTGCCAGACAGGCACCACCGGTGAGATCTACATCGACGGCGACCTGGAGCTGGGTGACGAGGGTTACGGCTTCGCAGGCCTGCCCGCTACCAAGAAGGCATACGATTACGGAGCACTGGCTGTTGCCGCTATGAAGAACGGTCAGATCAAGTACGTTATTTTGGATAACGCCCCTGCCAAGGCCATTGCCAACAAGGTCAACGCATAAAAGACAAACGGACAGGGCTACCCGCTCGGTAGCCCTGTTTTCTCGCGTATATAAGGAGTTATTTTTATGGATTTTGCACACCAGTGGGAAAAATTCTGGTTGTTGTTCTACACCAACGGCGGGTACAAACGCGTATTCTCCGAGGGTCTGGTCAACACCCTGCAGATCGCCATTTTCGGTCTTGCCATCGGTATTGTGATCGGTACGCTGATCGCCGCCGTGAAGGTGATGCCGAAATATAAGGCTCTGCCCCGCATTCTGGACGGTATTTGCAACGTGTACGTAGGCTTCTTCCGCGGCACGCCGCTTGTTGTTCAGCTGTTGATGGCTTACTACGTTATCTTCCCTCTTATGGGCGTGGTGATCAGTTCCCTGAACACCTGTATTCTGGTTTTCGGTCTGAATAGCGGTGCGTACGTTGCCGAGATCATGCGTGCGGGCATTCAGTCTGTTGATCCCGGTCAGATGGAAGCAGGACGCGCGGTGGGGCTTAGCTATGCCGCCACCATGATGAAGATCGTGGTGCCGCAGGCGGTCAAAAACATTCTGCCTACCCTCGGTAACGAGTTTATCGCCCTGATCAAGGATACCTCGGTCGTTTCCTTCGTTGCGGCAACCGACCTGTACAAGATCTTTACCGAGATCGGTAACAAAAACTATGAGTATCTGGCGCCCTACCTAATGATGGCGATCTTCTACATCGTCCTCGTTCTGGGCATTACGCTGCTGGTCAAGATATTGGAAAGCCGCATGCAGCTTTCGGATCGCTGAAAGGAGGCACACTGTGGAAAAAACGAATAACGCAAGCGAGCTGATCGTGGTCTCGGGTCTGTGCAAATCCTTCCGCCTGAGCAAGAAGAAGATCCTGAACGTTCTCAACGATATCGACTACACCATCTACGAGGGACAGAAAATTGCCATCATCGGGCCTTCCGGCTCGGGCAAATCCACGTTCCTGCGTTGCCTCAACTGTATGGAAGATCCGACGGGCGGCTCTATCTTCTTTGACGGAGAGGACCTTGCCGACATGAAGGTGGACATCAACCGCCACCGTGAAAACATCGGCATGGTGTTCCAGCAGTTCAACCTCTTCAACAATAAAACGGTCATCCAGAACATCATGCTTGCCCCCGTGTATCTTGGCATCAAGAAGGCAGGCGGCTTGTTTGCCAAGCCTACCGTGAAAAAGCAGATCAAGGAGCAAGCCAAGGAAAACGCCCTAAAGCTGCTTCGCCGTATCGGCCTTGAGGAAAAGGCAAACGTCTACCCCTCTACCCTGTCGGGCGGTCAGAAGCAGCGTATTGCCATAGCGCGCGCGTTGGCCATGAACCCCAAGGTCATGCTGTTTGACGAGCCGACCTCTGCCCTTGACCCCGAAATGGTAGGAGAGGTGCTGGACCTGATCAAGGAGCTGGCTGACGAGGGCATGACGATGGTGATCGTCACGCACGAAATGGGCTTTGCCCGCGAGGTTGCCGACCGCGTCCTGTTCATGGACGGCGGACGCATCACCGAGGAGGGCACGCCTGAAGAAATCTTCAAAGCACCGAAGAACCCGCGCCTGCAGGAATTCCTCAGCAAGGTGCTGTAAAAAAAGAACCCCGCTCTGCGGGGTTCTTTTTTTATAGATCTTTGATGTAAAAGCGATTCATGGTGGCGTGCATCACGCCCTCAGGCCGATCGATTTGGCGGTAACCGCATTTTTCGTAGACGTGAATGGCTATTTGCAGATTGGTGTGCGTTTCGAGGTAGACGTGCTTGTAGCCAAGCTCTCTCGCCTTTTCCTCCACCAGCGAAACAAGCTGATAGCTCCGGCCCGCGCCCTTGGCCGCATCGGCAAGGTAGAGCTTTTGCAGTTCGGCGCAGTCCGCGATGGGGGCAAATTCTGCAAGACCAATGCCGCCAAGCGCGTGTCCGTCATCATCCCGAAGAACGAAGTAATACCGTTTCTTTCCCTCGGCGAGATAAAAGTCGCTGAGGCGGTCAAGATCGGCATCAAAATAGACCGTACCCGGGATGTCAAGGCCGTTCTTTTTCAGATTGTAACGCGCAATTTGCGCGAGAGCTTCATTATCCTTTGGTGTGATCATTCCCACCTGCATCGGTTCTTTTCCTTTCTGTTTGAAAAATGCCCGAGGAACGATCCTCGGGCATTTTGATGAGACAAATTACAGGGTGTTAGCCGAGCCAAGAACGTTCACGATCTTGTGGCTGACCATCTTCTTGACCTCAGCTCTTGCGACCTTGAGGTACTCTCTCGGGTCAAATGCCGCGGGGTTCTCGGCAAATACGCGACGAGATAGGGCATCAATTAAATATTTTTCAAACTTCCTATTTACAAACAATTTTAGGTGTGGTATAATTGAATTGCTACACAAAAAC
>JAZQWX010000139.1:0-7105 GCA_045632565.1 Eubacteriales bacterium
CAAAGGGCATGATGTGCCAATCATCGCAGTACTTGCCATTTATGTTCATGATCTCGCCTCGGTTGTCATGCACGTGCACGGCCTTCAGATAAGGACCTGCCTGCTTGATGAAGGTGTATGGGTCACCCCCCGCAATATGTAAATGTCCCGTATCCAGACAAATGCCGATATTCTCTTGATTGTCCACCGCGCGGCAAAGGGAAAGCAGGTGCGCGGCATCGTGATCGTGGATGCGGGAAAGGTTTTCCACGCAAAGCACAAGATCCGTGCCCTTCAGGTAATCGCACAGCTCGTTCAGTGCCTCGACGCGTTGGTCAAACCACTCTTCGATCGGGTCAAGATCCGTGCCGTGGCTCGAATAATGGATGACCGCCGCCTTTATACCAAGGGTGAGGAAGAGATCCAGGTTTCGTTTCAGATAGGCAACAGTTACCGAATTGTCCGCTGAGGTGATGTCCCCCTTCGGCCCGAAGATCAGGTGCCCCTGCGGGAGCGAAAAGCCAAGCTCGTCAATATACCGGCGGAATGCGGCGGCGTCGCCACCGCCCTCCAGAAAATAATTCGTGTGCTGTGTACTGAGCTCGGTTTGGTAAAATCCCCACCGGCAGTAGCTCTCAGCCATCTCATAGGGCGTGAGGTTTTGCAGATAATTGGAGCTGATAGACGGTTTCATAGCTACTCCTTTATCAAAAAAGCTTTGTCTTTATTATATCCGCCCGATAGGGGAAAGTCAAGAGCTTCTTTTGCCGCCGCGCCGCAAAAAACGCACAAGGCCAAGGGTGGCGGAGAAGAGGGTAAAGATCTCGTTGCAGACGCCCATGTACGAGCTGCTGAAGATATCGTAGCTTAACATGCAGATGGAAATGGGGAACGCCGCAAACCGCGTGAAATTCGGCTTGTTTTGCCAAAAGCTGATCACCGACAGTATAGATGCCGCAACAGGCAGAAGGCTGGCGGCGTTCTTCCAGGTCAGGATGGCAGAAGCCAGGCTCACACCCAAAAAGAAGTACAGCCAAAAAATATGCTTTGCCCACTTTTTCTCCTTGTTGATGAAAATGCTCTCACGTGCCATACCGATCAGTGCCACGGCACAGCCGGAATACGCGCCAAGCAGGGCGTAATGCAAGGCCCACATCACGTCTGAGATCAGCTTCCATATCAGTATGCGCTTGCGGTCCTTTTGCTGGTAAATGGCAATGTTGGCGCCAATACCAAGGGCGCCTGCAATATTCGGCCACATAATTCAAATCCTCCTTAGCTATCCTTCAGTATCCATTCCGCGCGGGTAAAGCCAAAAAGCGTCTTTCCCGTTGCGGGGGTTCCGCGCCAGGAAACGCCGCGATCCTCGCGGTCAAAATAGGCCGTATCTCCAAAGAGCGGGCCAAGCGAGGAGGCCTGCTTCACCGTCAGGGTGACGGTTTTGCCCGCAAAATGCGGCGGGATCGCATAGCGGTAAGGTGGGGCAATGCACTCGCCAAGCATCTCGCCGTCCATCAAGACGGCCGTATACAGGGTAGAGCCAAGCAGCTCCAGCATGGCGGCATCCTGCGGTACAGAGATCTCTGCCGAAAGCTCCGCTCGGCCGTAATCCTCAAATTGCTCGCCGATGCGGCAGACTGCGGTGCGCTCTCCAAGACGCACGCGGCATGCCTCGCCCGATTCGACCGCGGCACTGAAATCGCCGCCAAGGAAAACGGCGGGCAGGTATTTGTGCTCCTTTTCGGCCGATACCGTGTGTGCGCCATCTGTCAAAAGGACGGGCGCAGATCGGTAAAAGCGGGACATACCCTGCGGCAGAGCGGAATCTTCATCCGCACAAGCGATCGGCTTGCCGTCAAGGGATGCCGCCACCTCCTCGCGCACCGAAAGAAGAACAGGGAGCTCTCCGCGGCATACGACCTCTGCCTCCTTCTTGCCGTTCAGGTACATCAGGCGGATGAGATTCTTGTTCAAATGGCGTACGGCAAGGCTTGCCTGTAAGGGGATGCGCTTGCCGTTGGGCTCGGCCGCTTCATCTCCCGAATAATACACGCCGTGCTCCTCCAGCAACACTCTTTTGCCGTCTGCCACGTAGTAGTCCTTTTTACCGTAAAGATTAAGCACGACCAACTCTCCGTCCGTAAAGCGGCGCGCAAACAGGCCGCTTGGCATACTGCCGTCTTCATGCAGGACAGAAGCGCTGCCCTTGATCTGCTTGCAGATATCCTGCGGATTTTGGAACGCCTTGCCCGCAAACTGATAGTCTCCCTGGCCGCTCAGTGCAATGATGGGGGCGTTCGTCGGCGCCTCTCCCTCGCGGATAAATTTCCACTGTATCCCGTTTTTCGTCAGCTCGTTTAGTAAAAGCGAAAAGGCGCTGTCGATCGGTGGCATGTCGGTAAAGCGTTCGGACAGTGCCAAGTAGGGATAGCGCACGTACACGTCCGGTGCAAAATCCTTTTTTGCAAGCCGCGCCGCTACCCTTGCCCGCTCTGCAAGCAGAGGCATACCGCCAAAATCGGGCTGTGCCGCACGGAAGCAGTTGAAGTAATCGGGAATGCGCGTGTTTCCGCGCATATCGAGGGGAGAGATCGCGAGAAAATAATGGTCGATCTTGAAGCAGGCTGCAAGGAACAGGGTGCAAAGCCGCTTGGCGTAGCTCATATCGCAAGGGCCAAGGGCAAACAGCTCTGCCATTGCACCGTGCTCGCCGCTTGCGTATTCCGCCGCCCCGAACAGGGAAAAGAGATGCGGGGAGGCTAAATCGGTATCGATGTTATCAATGCCCGGCATCATAAAGGAGCGCAGTGCATACAGAAAATTGCCGTTCCCCCTCGTCGCGGCGGCGGGCGCATCATCCTCAAACAAATGCCCCGTCATAAGGATGCCGTGCTCACGGCACCAGGTCGAAAGCCGCTCAAGATAATTCTTTGAAAAGCGCGTGGAAACCAGCGAAAGGCAAAGCGCGTAAAAATTCGCCTCGCCTGCGTGCATATCTGCATAAAAATCGCGTCCCGAAGCATTTTGGTAATCCTCGGCCATGCCGTCGTAGTAGGGAACGAGGCCGTCGCGCCCGTCCGCGCCCCGACAGCAGTAGCCTATGCTCGGCTCGTCGGTAAACATGCCGCAGATCACGTTGCCGAAATATTCGGAAAAGTGCGCGTAATACTGCTCGTGCGTTTCGGAAATAAACAGCTCCACCGCCTCGGGAGAGAGCAGGTCAGGGAAGAACTTTTCCCCAAATACGTTGGCATTGTGGCGGGAGGCAGTCACCACCTCGCCCGCGTGCTCACCGCGCGTTTTGATGGCCTTTAGTCGAAAACGCGGTTCTGCCGTTACGCGCCCGCCCGCATCGCCGGAAGGCCAGTTAAACTCGTCATACAGCCAAACCGCCATGCCGCGTGCCTTGGCACCCGCAAGAAAGTGGCCAACTGTGTCAAGCCACTGCTCGCTCATGTAGCTCAGCTCACACCCGGAGCGCGGGTAAAGCAGTAGCTGATCGATGCCGTGCTCATGCATCTCGTCAAGATAGGATAAGATCTCCGCTTCGCTCGGCTTGCCCGTGATGGCCGTCATCACGATCAGGGGGCTTAATTCCGTTTTCTTCACAGCAGTACTCCGTTATTTTTTATTTTGACTTGATTTTATCACGCGCGCCTGTTATAATCAAGAAAGAAAACCATGCATTTTTGTTAAAAAACAAAGATTGTGAGGCAAAAGGATGCTTGATTTTGAGCCGTACGTGCGCTATATCGCCAAAAGCCGCTATTTTCTTCCGCAAACGGTACTCGCCCGCGACTGCCGCATGCTGTATATCCTCTCCGGCCGTGGGGCTTTTCAAAGTGGAAGCCGCAGCTGGGATTTGTCAGCGGGCAACCTGATCTATTGGCCGTCCGGCACTCCCTACCGTATCCGATCCGCCGCAGCAGACGGCATGCTGTTTTACAGTGTGAACTTTGATTTTACACAGGCGTATGCTCACCTTTTTGAAACCATGCCGCCTGAGCCCGTGCGGGATTTTTCGGTCGAAAACACCCTGCGGAGCTATCAGGGGCTTGATCCTGCTTTTGCAGAAATCCAATATTTCCAGAATGCCATCTGGGCTGAACCGCTTTTGAACACAGTATATACCGAAACCCTTCAGAAGCAGCAGGGGTATTCGGCTGTACAAAGCTCTGCCATGTGCATCCTTTTAATCGGTATGCTGCGCAGATTGCACGGGGCAGAGGCAAGCCACCCCCTCTGCCGCAGGATCGAGGAGCTGGTCGAGGCCGACCTTTCGCAAAACAATGCCGCGATCGCCAAAAAACTCGGCTACCATCCTTACTACCTCAACGATCTTCTTCGCACACAAAGGGGAATTACCCTGCATCAGTACATCCTCTCCCGCCGCCTTGCGCGCGCTTATGAGTTGATCAGCAGTACCGACCAAAGTGTGGAAAGCATTGCCGCCGCCTGCGGCTTCTCCTCCCAGTCCTACCTTACCCGTCTGTTTCGGGAGCGCTACCGCATCACCCCCCTGCAGCTGCGGCGCCAAAATTAAAAGCTCAGCGGCTATGCCGCCCGGCTTTTCTTTTTCTTTTGTAAGAGAGCGCAGATAAAATCCGTCCCCCGCCTTGTCGGCGCATTGCAGGATCAGGTACGAGATGCCCGTGGGGCAGGCATGCCGCATCGGAACCGTCTTGATCGGCCTTCCGCCAAGGGTGACGGTGGCCTCCCCCTTCTCAGTGTCATAACGGATGTCGATATCCGCATAGGCATCACCAAGCTCATCTCTTGTCAGGGGCAAGGAGAAGGTGGCGCGCTCCGCCGCCGTTTCGTCACAGGGGTTGTACCAGCGGTCGGCAAGAGAAAGTGTGGCCGCACCTGCCGCAATTTTCAGGCAAACGGAAACATCGCCGCGCCCCGCACAGGGAAAGTTCCATGCAATTCCCCCCACGTGGCTGACAAGGCGCGCATCCTCGGGGGCAGAAACGTACAGCACCTCACGCGCACTGCCGTCGGGATCGGGCATGGGGCAGGCGCTTGGCATGCGGTTCCATGCACAATGGCCGTTTCCGACCGCGCGCACCGTGCAGCCCGAGATGCTCTTCACGTAGGTGTGGTAGGAAAGCCCCGAAAGCCCGTGCAAAAAGTCCTCCTGCCGCGCGGTTTCATAAAGCCAATTCACGTCAAAGATGACCAGCCGTCGCGCTGCTTCATTCTGTCCCGCGCTGACAAGAATTTTGCCATAGGGCAGTTCAAACGCTTGGAATTGATGCACGCTCTTGTCGCGGGAGGTCACGGGATCGCCCGTGTAGCGGAAATCGGGGTTGTTACGGATGGGGTTTAAGAGGATCTCGCGGTAGCCGATGAAGCGGTTTCCGCCGTCCTCACTGATCGCGGCGTGCGCGGCATCGCGGTTCGTAAACACGTCCTCCCAGATGCCCGCGGCCGTTTCCTCGTCAAGCGCAGGGATCGCCTTGCGCGGATCTTGCTGGGGCAGGGGACAGGTGTTGTTCCAGAAGGCAAGCACCCTGCCGTCCCGCAGACGAAGCAAAAAGGCGGTGGTATTCGTGCCGTAGAAGGTAGAGGGAACAGGCTCGCTCCAGCTCTCGCCCCCATTCTCGGAATAGGAAACGTAAAAGGCGTCGAAGGGAGAGCGAATGAGCATCATCATCCTTCCCTCGGCAAGCTCCTCCGCGTAAGGCTCTACGCCGCTGCGGATGCTCCAGCGCATCCCCTTGTGCGGCGGGGTAAGCTCCCACCCCTCGCGGCGGGCAAGCTCCACGCGCGTCCAGCTCTTGCCAAGATCGTCGGAATAGCAGAACACGCACATAAGCTGCTCGGCCTGCTCTCCCTCTCCGCGCGCCTGCGAGGTGAACCAAATGCGATCTGAAAAAGCCGATTGCTTCGGCAAAAACGTGTCCCCGTGCGGGCGGTCGCTTATGCGGATGACTTCGGGTGCTTCATCGTCCGGGCCGCGCGTGGAGCGGTATACAAACAGCCCTTGCTCGCCCTCGTGCTGTTCCACGGTCGTGAGATACAGGTCGCCCTTTTCGATATACGTGCAAGAGCCCATTTTGCCCTTGACGTAGTGCTTTTTCCAGGAAATGCCGCCGTCACGGGAGGAAAGATAGGACAGGGGCGCTTCGCTTGGCGCGTGTCGCATCTCGTAGGATCGGATCTCGCCGTCCTTTAAGATGCAGATATGCCGCCGCGAATCTCCCAAGGGGGTGGCTACCACGGTCGGCTCGTAAATGCGGCGCAGCATATCCCGCTCGTCCGCGGACATGCGTTTTTCCATTTCATCGATATAGGCGTACATACAAGAATTCTCCGTAGAAGATTATTTTTTATGCCCGCACTGCCCCTTGCGTCTTGCCAGCTCTATGATGGCAAGCACTACGCCGTGCGCGAAGAAATACAGGGGTGCCATAAACCAAGCGGTTAAGGGGGTGTCGGAAAACAGCGGCTCTGCAATGTGAAACGCGTCACTTACGCCAAACTCGGCCATTAAGAACGCGCCAACCGTCATATAACAGGCAAAGCCAAGCGGCACACAGTACCATTTTTTATACGTGATGCGGATCTGTCCAAGCATCAGCAGCGCAACGGTCATGATTGCCGAAAAGCTGTGATGCAAAAGCCCCGAAATGGTGGGAAGGTAAAAGAAGGATAGATCCTGACTGACAAAGGTGGGATATATCACCGTTGCGATGCCGCCAAACAAGGAAAGCAACCATACAGAATGGAAAACAGGGTTGTCCTTTTTTAAAAAGATCGCCGCCAAAGCAACCACAAGGCTGGTCATGCCGCAAAAGCTGTCCGGGATTATGCAATACCAGCGTACCTGGCCGTAACGGAATACTTGGGAAAGTCTGTTGGCCAGAATGGCGGCAAGCAGAAGGAGAGCAAGGCATTTTACGGCTACGGCCTTTTGTTTGTCCGTTTTTGCTGTCTTCCACATAAAGAGAAGAACGGCCGCCCCGATGATGGTAGATACGATCACATATAGGATGTGTTCCTTTCCAAAAACCTGCGGCGTCATAGCAAATCTCCTTTCACTTATGTCACCATTATAGCACTTTTTCGGAATTTTTCAAGTGCCTTCCCGTTTTATTAAAAGATCCCGCATAGCGGCATA
>JAZQWX010000140.1:0-9800 GCA_045632565.1 Eubacteriales bacterium
CCCGCGTGGAAGCGGCGCGCGTCCTCCACGGTATCACGGGCGGAGCGCATGGGAAGCAGATAGAAGGGCGGCAGGCCGCGCATCTCGGCAAGCAGCTTGTCCAGCTCCGCGATCAGGGCGGGCAGCTTTTCGCTCCCATTCTTCTCATGCGCGGCGGCCGAGCCGAGCGCCAGATACAGCTGAAATTTCGCGGGCGGTGTCAGGCGGGGGAGTGCAGGCAGGCATTTTTCAAGCCACGCGTAGGATTCCCCCGCGCGGCCGGCGGCATCCAGCCCCACGCCGTAATGCAGATCCAGCGTAAATTGCCGCGAAAAGGGCAAACGGCGGCGGCGCATAAAGGAAAGATCCTCTAAATACCCAAGCGGATCGCAGTCGCGCTCCAGCTTGGTGCGCGCATAGGTGAGCAGGGAACGGAAGGCAGCGCGCACGGGCAAGAGCAGCATCAGCAAGAGCCATGCGGCCAACAGAATGGAAAAGAAAGGGTTCAGAATGTGAAAATACCACAGCCCGAAGCAGACGAACAGGGCGGGCAAAAACGGCAGCAGCACGGCAAGCACGGGATGTGCGTATAAAAATTTGGTCAGGCGCGGATGCTTCACGGCACGGCCTCCTTTCGGTTTCTATTCGGATAAATATTTGCTTGGTGAAACGCCAAGATGCTTTTTGAAAAAGCGGCAGAAGTAATTCACGTCGTCAAAGCCGCATTTGTACGCGATCTCGGTGATGCTGTATCCCTCCCGCATCAGATAATCCTTGGCGTACAGCAGCCGCAGGGAATCCCGATATTCCATCGGCGACATTTCAAAGGCCGCGGTAAACAGATGTCTGAAATGCGCCACGCTCAAGTGGCAGGCGTCTGCCAGGGCAGAGAGGGTCAGCTTTTCGTTCCAAGCGGTTTCCAAGAGATGGATCGCGGGCTTTAATTTTTCGTAATGCTCGTTTTGATACAGGGGGAGCTGCTTTTTGATAAAGTGGTGCAGCAGCTTATATACGAACGCATACGCTTGCATCTGATATCCGGCGGCCTTCTTTTTCCACACCTCGCACAGCTGCTCAAGCGTGTCGGTCTGCACACTTCCCAAGCCGCCTTGCCGAACCACGGCGGTATCCCCATCGTGAAAGGCTTTTTTGGCGATCTTGCCGGAAACGGAGGCGGGGAGAATGTCAAAATTGACGGTGTAATGCTCACATACGCTCGGACAGGTGACCGTGTATTCGTCGCTTGGTTTCAGCAACAAAAGATCCCCCGCGCTTGCCTGCAAAAACCGCCCGTCCGAAAAACGGAATTCCAGCTTGCCCGTCAACAAATACACCAGCCCGTACTTTTTTCTGCCGCCGGAGCAGGTGTATACGGAGCTCAGATCAAAGGTGCATCGGTGGGCAATGATGATCTCGGTGATCACCACGTTAAAATCGTCGATTTTTTCTTTCATACAGCCTCATTCTCCTCACGGTATAGTTTACCAAAATTATGCAAGGTTGTCAATTGGAAGCCGATATCGTTTACAAAAATTTTCAATAAAAAAGACATTTCGTGCTATAAAAAGACAATTTGACCATAGAAACCCCCGGGAAGAAATGATATAATACAGACAAATAAATGCACAGGAGGCGCATGATGCATACAAAAACCAGATCCAAGGTGGCGGTGGTCACCCTTGGCCATTACGTCTATTTTGAACAATTTGAAGGACTTGAAGCCGAATTAAGACAGAAAACGGGGGAGTTCATCGGCTGCATAAACGCAGAGCTGTGTGAGGTGTTCGATGCAGGCTTTGTCGATACGCCCGAAAAAAGCTTTGCGGCGGTGCAGGAGATCAAAAAACAGGATATAGACCTGCTTTTTGTGCTACTTTCTACCTACGTTCCGTCCTCCGTATGTATGCCGCTTGCGCGCTACGTAGACGTGCCGCACGTTTTGGTGGGCATACAGCCGCTTGACCACCTGGATTACGCGCACACCACGACGTTTATGCAGCTGGTCAACGACGATATTTGCGCGATGCCCGAGATCGCCGGCGTGTACAACCGTTTGGGGCGTGCTATTCCGAAATGCATTGTGGCCTCCTCCTCGCAAAAGGAGTATATTTGCAAGGAGGTCAACGAGTGGGTGGAGGCGGCAAACGCCATGGCTGCCTTTAAGTACGCCACCATCGGATATCTGGGCCATACCTACGAGGGAATGTACGATATGCACACCGATCCCACGGCCTTTGCAAGAACCTTCGGCTCTCACGTCAAAATGCTGGAAATGTGCGAGCTGGTCAAGCTGGCAGACGAGGTAGGCGAAGGCGAGGTGTCCGCCAAGATCGAAAAGATCAAGGAAACCTTCCAGATCTGCGCCCCCTCACACGATCCCATCACCGATTACGTGCAGGACCGTGACATGGAGCTTGCCGCACGGGTCGCCTGCGCGCTGGATAAGCTGATCGAAAACAATGGCCTGACGGCACTTGCCTATTATTACAAGGGCGAGAAGAACCGCTACGAGGAGATCGCCGCCAATATGATCATCGGCAACACCCTGCTTACCTCTGCCGGCATCCCGCTGGCGGGCGAGGCGGATCTGAAAACCGCGGCGGCCATGCTGATCATGAACCGCATCGGCGCGGGCGGCTCGTTTGCGGAGATCCATCCCTTCGATACCGAAAGCGACGTGGTGCTGATTGGTCACGACGGCCCTCACAACATTGAGATCGCCTCGCGCAAGCCGTACTTGCGGAAGCTCAAAAAATACCACGGCAAGGCGGGCAGCGGCATCGGCGTGGAGTTCTCCATCAAATCGGGCGACCTGACCATGCTGGGCGTCACCCTGGATGCGGACGGTCAGTTCCGCATGGTGGCGGCAAAGGGCGTGTCGGTGGCGGGAGAAATTCCGCAAACGGGAAATACGAACACAAGAGTCAGCTTTGGTTGCCCCGTCAATCGCTTCCTGGAGCGTTGGTGTGAGGCAGGCCCCACGCACCATATTGCCCTCGGCTGTGGGGACAAAATAGAGGTACTGAAAAAATTCGCCATCATCAGCGGTATCCGCTTGACCGTTGTTTCGTAAAGGAGAGGGATATGTTTCATTCAGTCACTCTGGAAGTCAGTCTGAAGCCCTTTAAGCAAACGGATGAGGCGTATATCCGCAACGTTTGCCAAGGCATTTTTACGCAGTGGCGTCCCTTGCTCAAAAACAGAGAAAGCATCTCGGTCATGCTGTGGGTAAGCGACGGCAGCGAGATCCTCGATTACACGGGCGAGCTTGACAAGGCGTTTGAGTGGGCGTACTTCGTGGGAACGGCCAACCTGCCGCTGGCGACAGCGGAGGATGACGCCGACGGCGTGACCCTGCATGCCAAAAAGAGATACTACATGGACAATCCCCCCGTCATGACCTACGGTATATTGAAAACGATCGTGCGGATCTTGAAGGAGGAGGGAAAAAAGGCGTTTCCCGACGCCACGATCCGTGTTGGTGAGACCTTTGACATCGGGCCGGAATTTGCCATCTCCGACTTCAAATATAAAAGACACACCGAAATTTGCGCGGGAACGGAGCTGGATTGCAAATTGCGCTTTGTCGATTCGTCAGCCGTTTTGCATGCGGACACGTATCCGTACGCCGCGTATCCGAACGGGATTCCGCAGGATCTGCCGTTTGGAACGTTTTTCGGCGCGCAGGTAAAGGCCTTCTTCCGGGATATGGGCTTTGACTATATCTGGCTCTCCAACGGCCTCGGCTTCAGCGCCGACCCGTGGTCCTTGACGGGCAAGATCTTTGACGGAGAACGCTTCCACGGTGAAAAGCTAGAGAGAACGGCGCAAAAGGTATTTGCCTTCTGGAAGCTGTTTCGGGAGGCGTGTCCCGATATCCCGATCGAAACGCGCGGCACGAACAATTCGGCGGGCATCGATTACGCCACGGACGGCGTGCCCCTGTGGGACATTTATCAGGGGAACTTCAACATGATGCCGCCCCCCAATTCCCCCTGGGCGGCGATCAACGATAATTACGGTCTGGAGCTTATGGGGCATATGAGCCGCATCTGTGAGCTGCCCGGCAACGAATTTTTGTTCCGCTATTATATTCACGACCCGTGGTGGATGAATTCGCCTTGGTACGATCGCTACGACGGTCGCGCGAACGATATTTATCTCCCGATGTCGGTTACGCGGCTTGACGAGAACGGCAAGGTGCAGGCTGCGGGCAGATTTAACATTCTGTCGATCGACAATTCCAAGGGAAATATGCCCGACGCCTGCGTATACGAGCCGTTGCCGCACATTCTGAAGGCTGAAAAGGACAGCGCGGATGAGCTATCCTTCATGCTCTGGCTGTATCCGCTGAAGGAGTATACCACGGCAAAAACCGAAAAGCAGCTTTCGGAGATGTATCATGCCGATAAATTTATCATGGAGGCGATCAACTGCGGCTTTCCTCTCAATTACGTGGTGTCCACCAACGTATTCGAGAAGCTTTCCCCCGACGTGTATCGGGACAGAGTGCTGGTTGCGCCCGTGATAGAGAACGAAAAGGTTCTTTGCCTGTTGCAGGAGTTCGTCGCGCAGGGCGGACGGCTTTTGCTGTACGGCTCAAGGGATATGCTGAAGGAATGCCCCCTGCAGGACGCGCGCATCATCAGGGTGGCGATCGAGGACGATCCGTCGGCGATGCGAGAGGCGCTTTCGCGCTTTGGGTATGATCTGCGCTTTGAAACGCAGCCCGGGTATATCAAGCTGCCCGCCATGACGACGGTACGCTCGGATAACGCCCTGTTCTTCTCCGTCTACAACCCCGACACGACCACGGGCACGCTGATGAAGTTCCCCTTGGGCGCACCCATTCTGCTCGGCGGTGAGGCGCAAATGGAAAACGGCTACGCAAAGTACAGCTTTTCCCGTTGCGAGCATAGGGAATGCCGCATCTTCGTGCAGCAGGGGGACGGTGTTATCTCCGCCCATGAAGAGCCGTCCGGAAACGTGAAATACCGCCGAAGATTTTACGTGCGGGGCTTGCAGGACGCCACCGTCTACTATTTCCCCGAAAAATATTGCGACCGCTTTGTGGCCACCACGCAGAGCCGATACGGTGAAACGCCTGTGATCGACAGTGAGTGGGAGCCCGTGTACGATGCGCTGATGGGCTACGGCTTCCGCGGCGAGCATAAAAACGGAAAGATCTCCTTCCTGATGCCGTACGAAAAATTCCTGTGATCCGACCGTCTTATAAAAAAAGGGGACACCTGCCGCCTCGGCAGGTGTCCCCTTGATTGTTTCAAGCCTTGCTGTTTTGTTTTTTCTTTTTTTCCTCTTCATGCGTGGCAATCAGCTGGGTATACAGCACCGCCACGAACAGGATCGCGCAACCGATCGCCTCTTGCAGAGAGGGGAAGTCGAAGAAGAACAGCATGCCGCCCAGCATCCCAAAGACCGATTCCAGCGACATGACCGAGCAGGCCACGGCAGGATGTGCCTTTTTCTGCGCCACGATCTGCAGCGTGTAAGCAATGCCGCTTGAGCCGATACCGAGGAAGAGCAGCGAGAGGAGCGCGGAAAGGATATCCCCCCCTGTCATCGTGGGGGCTTCCAGGATCAGGGTAAAGGGCAGGGAAACCGTGCCCACCACGAAAAATTGCACCAGCGAGATCCGCACGCCGTCTCCCTGCGGGGCATAGCGGTCGATGGCCATGATCTGAAAGGCGAACATCACCGCGCTGAAAAGCACCAGCAGATCTCCTACCGAAAAGCCGAGCGATTCGCCGCCCGAAAAGTCAAAGCCCAGCACAAATGCGCCCGCGACCGCGCCCAGCACGCCAAGGAAGACGGGCAGCGAGGTGCGGCGGCCGAAAAACAGGCCAAGGCAGGGGACGAACACCACGTAAAGCGAGGTGATAAAGGCGGTCTTACCCGCCGCTTGGTTCAGGGACAGGCCGTATTGCTGCAGTACGGTGGCGGCTGACAGGCACAGGCCGCAAAGAACACCGCCCACCAGCTCCGCGCGGGTAAGATCTACGCGAAATTTACCGTCACGGACGGAAAACAGACGCCGCCCGTTCCCCGTAAAGCGGTCAAGGCCAAGGATGGCCAGCGGCAACACGGCCACCGCAATATAGGAGCGCAGGGTGGTGATGGAAAAGCTGCCGAGAAAGGAAGCGGCCTGCTGCTGTGCGGAAAAGGCAAAGCCCCAGATCATGGCGGCAAGCAGCAGTAGCAGGGTAGCCATGGCAGGTGTCAGCGTTTTTTTCATGTGGGCTCCTTTCCCAAAAAATGGAACTTTCTCTTGCAACGCGCACAAGAAAGTGATATAATAAAAGAAAAATTCCGCACACGGACCGTGTACGGAATTGATCGGGAGCGCCCTGCTTCACCGCCGCCGCCAAAGGTTTCCCCCCATTGAGCGGTCCGATGGTAAAACAGGCACTGCCTGTTGGTGGAGACAACTGGACTCGAACCAGTGACCCCTTGCATGTCAAGCAAGTACTCTAACCAACTGAGCTATGCCTCCATACCCGTGTATTATAGCACATGTTTTTCGGTTTGACAAGTCTTTTTTACAAAATTTTTCAAAAAAGAGGTGATTTGTTTGCTGTACGATGAAAAATCGGGCAAGATTCGGCTCTCGATCGGGGAGCTGGTGACCCTTTCCTTGCATCGCTACGCCAGCGAAGCGGCAAACGATCGCGGAAACGATATCCTTCCCCCCCTGCCGCCCGATCACCGTGCGGGCGAGCGGGCCTTGACCGTTACCCATGAATGCTCGGTCGGCGGATACGACTTTTTCCTCTCGGGTGAGGCGCAGGGGGACGAGCCGTCGGGCGCGCCCGGACTGCCGCCTACCTTGATCCTGCGCCGTGCCATTCCCTGTGATCCGGAATTTCCCTCACGCGAGATTTTGCGCCGCGCACGCGGCGAGGCCTACGGCGTTGCTTATCTCTTCATCCGCGAGCACGGGCTCTCCTGCGTGCGGATGCGTACCGTGCTGTCCGCCCCCGCGTTAGGCAAGGAAAACGTGATCGAGGAAACGGTCACGCAGGCGGCCGCCGAACGCTTTTTCTCCCGTCTGTGCGCTTGCCTGTCCGGCTCGGCGGCAGAGGAGGTTTCCCGTGTGCGCCACCGCCTGCCCACGCTCCGCACCCTCGCTTTTCCGTATAAGGAGAGAAGAGCGGCGCAAAACGATCTGATCCAGGGCGCGTGGCACGCCATTCGCGGCGGTCGCCGCCTGTACGCATGCGCCCCTACGGGCACGGGTAAAACCGCGGGCGTGCTGTATCCCGCCCTGCGCGCGCTTGGCGAGGGGGAATGCGAGCGCGTTTTCTACCTGACCCCCAAAACCACCACCGCCCGCGCGGTGGCCGACGCGCTTATGCGCTTTGCCTCGGTCGGGGCGGATCTGCGTGCCGTGATCCTCTCCGCCAAGGAGCGCGTCTGCCCCGAGCATCTATCCTGCCGTGAGCCGCTTTCCCCCTGCCGCGTATACGCCGCGGGCGGCGAGCGTGAGGAAGCCGCCGCGCTTGCCTTGCTTGCCGAGAAAAAAACTGTGGTGACCGAGGAGGATATGCGGCGCGTGGCCGCCGCCCACGGCGTGTGCCCCTACGAGCTTTCCCTGCGGTACAGTATGTTCGCGGACGTGATCGTGTGTGACTACAACTACCTTTTTGATACGCGCGTGTACCTGCGGCGGTATTTCGACCGCCGCGGCCGCTACCTATTCCTTGTGGACGAGGCGCACGAGCTGCCCGAGCGCGCGCGGGAGATGTATTCCGCGTCGCTTTCGCTCTCTGCACTTGACGAGCTCTTGCTGCACGCGCGCGAGGAGCGCGCGGCCGAAAAGATCACCGCCGCCGTCAAGGAGCTGCGCGCGCTGTTCCTCTCTACCGTCAAAAACGCCCTTTCGGGCGAGCGCACCTATACCGATCCGGACGGCACGGTGCATGCCTTTGCCGCCTTTTCGGAAGCACCGTATGACTTGATGCTTTCCGCCTCTCGCGCGGCCGAGCTGGGCATTGCCGCGCAGGGGGATCACGCCCTGCCGCTTGCCTACCGCCGCCGCCTTGCCGCGCTGTCCTACCCCCTGCGGGATTTTGCCGCCCGCGCCTCGCTGTATGACGGCGGATTTTCGACCTTCTATCTGCGCGAGGGGGAGGAATTTACCGTCGCCGTGCGCTGTCTTGACCCTGCCGCGCCGCTGGATGCGCGCCTTTCGCTCGGTCGCGCGGCCGTTCTGTTCTCGGCCACGCTCACGCCCACCGATTATTACCGCGCCGTGCTGGGCGGCGGCGGGCAGGACGAGATGCTGCTGCTCGACTCTCCCTTTGAGGCGGAGCATCTTTCGGTTGCGGTGATGGATACCGTCAGCACCCGCTTTGCCGCGCGCACCGAAAGCGCCCCCACGATCGCAGAGGCAATACACGCCATGATCTCGCAAAGGACGGGGAACTATTTCGTGTTTTGTCCGTCCTACGCGTATATGGACGAGGTCTGCCGCGTCTTTCACGCCCACTATCCCGATGTGCGCGTGTGTATGCAGCCGCGCGGCGGCACGGGCGCGCGTGAGGAGTTTCTTTCGGCGTTTGTGGAAGATCCCAAAGAAACGCTCCTTGGCTTTTGCGTGACGGGCGGCGTGTTTGCCGAGGGTATTGATCTGGTTGGTACGCGCCTGATCGGCGCGGCGGTGATCGGCGTGGCCATGCCGCACCCCACCCCCGAGCGCGAGGCCATGTGCGCCTATTACGCCGACCGCTATGAGGCGGGCAAGGAATTTGCCTACCTTTATCCCGGCATGAACCGCGTGCTGCAGGCCGCTGGGCGCGTGATCCGTACCGAGGAGGATCGCGGCGTGCTGCTCCTCATTGACGACCGCTTCGGCGATCCCTTTTACCGCACCCAGATCCCCGCACATTGGCGGCACCTCAAATTCGTGGGGGATGCCCACCCCGCCGCCACACTCTTCCGCCGCTTCTGGCAGGAACAGAATGGATAATATAAAGGAAATACGATATGGAATTTGAAAAACTGATTGCCGAACGCTATTCCGTTCGCAAATTCAAGCCCGAGCACCTTCCGAAGGAAAAGATCGACTGCATCCTTGCCGCCGCGCATCTTGCCCCCACGGGCTGTAACAAGCAGCCCCAGCGCATTCTGGTGCTCAATACCGATGAGGCGATGGAAAAGCTGCGCCCCTGCACCAAATGCCACTTTAACGCCCCCACGGCCATGCTGATCTGCCATAATACGGAGGAAAGCTGGCGTCGGGTGTACGACGGTGCGCTCTCCTCGCCCGTGGATGCCGCCATCGTCACCACGCATATGATGCTGGCCGCGCATAATGCGGGCGTCGGCTCTTGTTGGGTCATGCACTTTGACCCCGCCGCCATGAAGGCGGCCTTTGCCATCCCCGCGGGGATCGAGCCGCTTGCCCTGCTGGTGCTGGGCTACCCCGCCGAGGACGCGCGCCCCATGGACTTCCACACCGCCTACCGCCCGCTTGACGAGGTGGTCGTGTACGACAGCTTTGCAAAGAAGGAGAGCGGGAACGCCTGACGTTCGGCATGAAAAGAAGAGGACTGCAACACGGTTGCAGTCCTCTTCTTTATAACGTGTCCTGCGGCAGCTCTTTTGCCAGCGCGGCGTTTTTGTAGCGCTTGTCCTCGGTGATCTCCCGCACAACAGACAGGCAGGCGGGCAGAGTAAACGGCTCGTCCTCGCGGGAAAGCTCTACCTCCACCGTGGCGCGGTCATCCCAAAAGGCGTAGATATCCACCTCGGCGGTGTGGCCGTCCTCACAGGGGAGCAGATAGCGGGTCTTTTCCACCGTG
>JAZQWX010000141.1:0-12070 GCA_045632565.1 Eubacteriales bacterium
CTTCTACGCACAGTTCTCGCTGTCTCAGAAGGGCCAGTACAACGTTGCCGTTTGCCTTGGCACTGCTTGCTACGTAAAGGGCTCGGGCGATATTTACAACGAGCTGCAGGCACAGCTTGGCATCGGCGGTGACGAGTGCACCCCCGACGGCAAGTTCTCCCTGACCGCTACCCGTTGCATCGGCGCATGCGGTCTGGCACCCGTTCTGACGGTAAACGAGGACGTTTACGGCCGTATTACCTCGAAGGACGTGGCCGGCATTCTGGCAAAATACAACGCATAATTAAACCGTATTCTTTAATATAGGTGGAAAAAGCTTGTGAAGATCCGTGAAATTCAAAAACTGCTTTCGGCAAACGTACTTACCTGCACCGACCGTCTGGATACGGACGTGCGCTCGGCCTGTGGCAGCGACATGATGAGTGACGTACTGGCGTACGTCAAGGATCAGGCCGTTCTCTTGACGGGACTTGTTAATTTGCAGGTGATCCGCACCGCCGAAATGATGGATATGGTGTGCATCGTATTCGTCCGTTCCAAGAAGCCGACTGACGAAATGCTTGCACTGGCCGAGCAAAACGGCGTGGTTATCCTGACGACCGACCTTCGCATGTATGACGCCTGCGGCATCTTGTACGCCGGCGGTCTGCACGGTGTGGCCTGATGGCTGACGTACTGCGCCTTCATTTCACAGTAGACGGCGAGGATTTCACCTCTGCCGGCGAGGCTTCTGCACAAGTAAAGAAAAAACTTCGCCAGATGGGCTATGATCCCGAGCTGATCCGCCGCGTATCCATTGCGATGTACGAGGGCGAGATCAACATGGTGATCCATGCCGGTGGCGGCGAGGCTGACGTGAGCATTTATCCCGACAAGGTAGAGATCCTTCTTTCCGACAAGGGTCCCGGCATTGCGGATATTGCGCTCGCCATGCGCGCCGGTTATTCGACAGCTCCCGAGGCGGTACGGAATCTTGGGTTCGGTGCCGGAATGGGTCTGCCGAACATGAAGCGTTACAGCGACGAGATGAACGTAAAATCCACCGTTGGCGAAGGAACAACAGTGACCATGATTATCAATACCTGAAAAGGTGGTGTGATGCCATGGAGAAATACCTGCATTCCGTAACCATCCTTCCCGACAAGTGTCACGGCTGCACGCATTGCCTAAACTATTGCCCGACCGAGGCCATCCGTGTAAAGGAGGGCAAGGCGGTCATCAACCCCGACCGATGCATCGACTGCGGTCAGTGCATCCGCGTGTGCAAGAACAAGGCAAAGAAGGCCGTTTACGACGGGCTTGGCGAGATCGAACGCTTCAAGTTCAAGATCGCGCTTCCCGCACCGACACTGTACGGACAGTTTGACAACTTAGACGAGCTGGATTACGTGGTACAAGGTCTTTACGACATTGGCTTTGACTACGTGTTTGAGGTAGCAAGAGCTGCCGAGATCGTTTCGGAGTATCAGCGGCGCTATCTGCGCAGGACCGATCTGCCGAAGCCGATCATCAGCTCTGCCTGTCCTGTGATCCTGCGGCTCATCAGTCTGCGTTTCCCCTCCCTTGCGGGCAACGTGATCCCCTTGATGTCTCCGATGGAGACGGCGGCGATCCTGGCACGGAAGGAAGCGAAGAGAGCGCATCCCGAGCTGGCGGATGAGGATATTGGCATTTGCTTTATCTCTCCCTGCCCTGCAAAGGTCAGTTACGTAAAAAATCACCCCGACAACCGCACGCCGCTGATCGACTGTGTGCTTTCTATGAAGGAAGTATACTTTAAGCTGATCGGCAGCATGAAGCGGGAAAACGAGCCGCAGCACCTGTCCCGTTCCGGCGTTGTGGGACTTGGCTGGGCGACCTCCGGCGGAGAGTCCGCCGCGATCTTCAACGAAAAGTATCTGGCGGCAGACGGCATTGAAAACGTGATCTCGGTGCTTGACCAGATCGAAAACAACGCCCTGCCCAATCTGGAATTCATCGAGCTGAACAGCTGCCCCGGCGGTTGCGTGGGCGGTGTGATGACGGTGGCAAATCCCTTTATTGCCAAGGCGCGACTTCAGAGCCTGCGGCGGTATTTGCCGATCTCCCGCAACTTTGCGTCGATCGACGGCGATGACGTGCCGGATGAGCTGATCATCCACACGCCGCTGTGCGAGCGTCGCATCGGCCATTACAATCCCGACGAGCGTTTTACACTACAGATGTTAAACGACATCGAAGAGTGCAACGAGCAGCTGCCGCAGATCGACTGCGGTGCGTGCGGCGCACCCACCTGCCATGCTTTTGCCGAGGATGTGATCCGCGGTCGGGCAAAGCCCGAGGAATGCGTGATCCTGGCTCTGCGGGCAAAGCAAGCAAAAAAGGAGTAACCTATGACAGTACGCAAGGCTATAGCGGCATTGGAGCTTGAAGCGCTTGTGCTTGCCGACGGAGAAAGAGAGATCTGCGGTGGCTATTGCGGCGATCTTTTGAGCTGGGTCATGACGCGCCTGCAAAGTGACGAGGCCTGGGTCACCATCATGAACAACGTGAACGTGATCGCGGTTGCCTCGCTTTCCGACGCCGCCTGTGTGATCCTTTCGGAGAACGCGGAGGTAGAGGAGTCGGTCATCAGACGTGCCGAGGAGCGGGGGATCAACCTGCTTCGCAGTCAGCTTTCCTCCTTTGCACTGTGTGCAAGGCTGGATGGGATCATCCATGCTTGAGCGTTACTACTACGATCTTCACGTCCACTCCTGCTTATCCCCTTGCGGCGACGACGACATGACCCCCTGCAACATTGCGGGCATGGCGGCCTTGAAGGGGTTGCAGATTGTGGCGTTGACCGATCATAACACCACCAAGAACTGTCCTGCATTTTTTGCCGCCGCCAAGCAGAACGGGATCATTCCCGTGGCGGGCGCGGAGATCACCACCGCCGAGGACGTGCACGCCGTTTGCCTGTTCCCTACCCTTGCGGGGGCTATGGAATTTGACGCGGCGCTGGACGAGTGGCGCATTCCCTTTCGAAACGATCCCGACGCCTTTGGGCATCAAGAGATCATGGACGAGGAGGATCGCGTGATCGGCGAGGTGGAGCATCTTTTGATCAACGCCATCGGCTTATCGATTGACGAACTGTATCCCTTGGCTGCGCGATTTGGGGGCGTTTGCTTCCCCGCGCACGTAGACAAGGAGTCAAACAGCGTCACGGCGATGCTGGGCACGGTTCCCGACCATCCCGATATGCACGCGGTGGAATTCCATAACGAGGAAAACGTTTCCCTGTTTTGCGAAAAGCATCCTGCCGTTTGCGGCAAGCTGCCCATCATCAGCAGCGACGCGCATTATTTGTGGGACATCAGCGAAGCGGAGCATTTTCTGATGCTGGAATCGGACAATTATTCCGCAGACACCATACGAGATCGATTATTTCAGCTTTTGAAGGGAGAGTAACACCGTGAAAGAGCTTTCCCTGAACATTCTCGATATTGCACAGAATTCCGTGAAGGCAAACGCGACGGCGCTCTCACTCATCATTGAAGAAAGCGACACGCGCCTGACCTTTTCGGTGACCGACAACGGTTGCGGCATGACCGCTGACTTCCTTGCAAAGGTAACCGACCCCTTTTGCACGACGCGCAAGACGCGCCGCGTGGGGCTGGGGCTTCCCTTTCTGAAGCTGATGGCGGAGCAGACGGGCGGACACATGGAGATCATCTCCCGAGCCGAGTCCGAGCATCCCGATTCGCACGGCACAACAACGAGTGCCACGTTTTGCAAGGATCACATCGACTGCCTGCCGCTTGGGGACATCGTGTCCACCGTGGTGGCACTCATTCAGGGCAATCCCGAGATGGAATTTTATTTCCGGCACGACCTGCCGGGTGGCAGCGCGGTAGAGCTGGCAACAGAGGAGCTGCGCGCCGTGTTGGGGGACGTATCCCTTGCCTCCCCCGAAGTCATCCTATGGATACAGGAGTATCTTGCGGATGCTTACCGAGAAAATCAATAAAAAATTATATATCACAAGAAAGGAACGCGCTATGAAATCGTTAGCAGAACTGATCGCTATCAGAGACAAGATGCAAAGCAAGGTCAACATTCGTGAAAACCTCGGTTCGATCCGAATCGTGGTGGGCATGGCTACCTGCGGTATTGCCGCCGGTGCACGTCCCGTTCTGAATGCCTTTGTGGAGGGCATCGCCAAGGAGGGTCTTACCGACAAGGCTACCGTCGTGCAGACGGGTTGTATCGGCATTTGCCAGTACGAGCCTGTTGTAGAGATCTACGAGGGTGAGGAGAAGACCACCTACGTAAAAATGACGGCTGAAAAGGCCGCCGAGGTTATTGAAAAGCACGTCAAGAACGGAAAGGTCGTCACCGAATACACCATCGGTGCACAGACGAAATAAGGAGGTAGACATTACATGATCCGCACACATGTCCTGATTTGCGGCGGTACCGGCTGTACGTCTTCGAACAGCATGAAGATCGGTGACGCCCTGGAGCAGCAGATCGCCGAAAAGGGTCTGCAGGATGAAATTCAGGTCGTTCGTACCGGTTGCTTTGGCCTTTGCGCACTCGGCCCGGTTATGATCGTATATCCCGAAGGCACCTTCTACTGCGAGGTACAGCTGGAGGACGTTCCCGAGATCGTTGAGGAGCACCTGCTCAAGGGTCGTCCCGTCGACAGACTCGTTCACAAGGACGAGAAGGATGGCGAGAAGATCGCGAAGGCTCTGGGCGAGACCAACTTCTACAAGAAGCAGATCCGCGTTGCCCTGCGTAACTGCGGTGTTATCGACCCCGAGGATATCAACGAGTACATTGCCATGGACGGTTACCAGGCACTTGGTAAGTGTCTGACCGAATACACCCCCGAGGACGTTATCAAGATCGTGACCGACTCCGGTCTTCGTGGCCGTGGCGGCGGTGGCTTCCCCACCGGTCGCAAGTGGGCGCTGACCGCTCCCAACAAGGCTGACCAGAAGTACGTCGTTTGTAACGCCGACGAGGGTGACCCGGGTGCATTCATGGACCGTTCGGTTCTGGAGGGCGACCCCCACTGCATCATCGAGGCTATGGCGATCTGCGGTTACGCCGTAGGTGCTACCAAGGGTTACGTATACGTTCGTGCTGAGTACCCGATCGCCGTTCGCCGCCTGCAGCTCGCTATCGAGCAGGCAAGAGAGATGGGTCTGCTCGGCAAGAACATCTTCGGCTCCGGCTTTGATTTCGACATGGAGATCCGCCTTGGCGCAGGCGCATTCGTCTGCGGTGAGGAGACCGCTCTGATGACCTCTATCGAGGGTAACCGCGGCGAGCCCCGTCCCCGTCCGCCCTACCCTGCTGTGAAGGGTCTTTACGGTAAGCCTACCGTTGAGAACAACGTAGAAACCTTTGCCAACATTCCCCAGATCATCCTGAAGGGTGCTGACTGGTTCGCATCCATGGGTACGGAGAAGTCGAGAGGTACGAAGGTATTTGCTCTTGGCGGTAAGATCACCAACACCGGTCTGGTTGAGATCCCGATGGGTACTACCCTGCGTGAGATCATCGAGGAGATCGGCGGCGGCGTTCCGAACGGCAAGAAGTTTAAGGCAGCACAGACCGGCGGTCCTTCCGGCGGTTGTATCCCTGCCCGCCTGATCGACACGGCCGTTGACTACGACAACCTGATCTCCATCGGTTGCATGATGGGCTCGGGCGGTCTGATCGTCATGGACGAGGACACCTGTATGGTCGATATGGCAAAGTTCTTCCTGGAATTCACCGTTGACGAGTCCTGCGGTAAGTGCACGCCCTGCCGTGTCGGTACGAAGCGTCTTCTGGAAATGCTGGACAAGGTCACCCGCGGTGAAGGCACGCTTGAGGACATCGACAAGATGGAAGAGCTGTGTAACTACATCAAGTCCAACTCTCTGTGCGGTCTGGGTCAGACGGCACCGAACCCCGTTCTTTCTACGCTGCGCTTCTTCCGTGATGAGTACGTTGCTCACGTAGTGGACAAGAAGTGCCCTGCCGGCGTATGTAAGGACCTGCTGCAGTACAAGATCGATGAAGATAAGTGTATCGGTTGCGGCATCTGTGCAAAGGCTTGCCCTGCCGGTGCTATCAAGAGAACCGATTACATCGCTCCCGGTCACAAGCTTGCCTCCATGCAGATCGATCAGTCCGCCTGCGTGAAGTGCGGTGCCTGCATGAGCACCTGTAAGTTCAAGGCGATTTCGAAGGGCTAAGGAGGAGAAAGATAATGGAAATGGTTAACGTAAAGATTAACGGCATTGCTGTCAGCGTGCCGAAGGGCTCTACCATCCTGGAAGCTGCCCGCATCGCAGGTGTGGAGATCCCCACCCTGTGCTACATGAAAGAGATCAACGAGATCGGCGCTTGCCGTATCTGCGTGGTAGAGGCTACCGGCGCACGCGGTCTGGTTACCGCCTGCGTATTCCCGGTTGCGGAGGGCATGGAGGTCCAGACCAACACGCCCAAGGTACGTGCCGCACGCAAGACCACCCTCGAGATGATCCTTTCGACTCACGACAAGAAGTGTCTGTCCTGCGTTCGCTCCACCAACTGCGAGCTGCAGAAGCTGTGCCTGGAGTACGGCGTAGACGAGAACGCCTTTGCCGGCTACAAGCCCGAGCATGCGCTTGACACCTCTGCCGCTCACCTTGTTCGTGACAACAACAAGTGTATTCTTTGCCGCCGTTGCGTAGCCGTCTGCCGCGAGCAGCACGTTGCCGTTATCGGTGCGAACAACCGCGGTATCGATACCTGCATCGGTTCTGCCTTCAACATGGAGCTGAACGATACCTCTTGTATCTCCTGCGGTCAGTGTATCAACGTTTGCCCCACCGGTGCTCTTACCGAAAAGGATGACACCGATAAGGTTTGGGAGGCTCTTGCCGACACCACCAAGCATGTGATCGTGCAGACCGCTCCTGCTGTCCGCGCCGCACTTGGCGAGTCCTTTGGCATGCCGATCGGCACGAACGTAGAGGGCAAAATGGTTTCCGCCCTGCGCCGTCTGGGCTTTGAGCGTGTGTTCGACACCGACTTCAGCGCCGACCTGACGATCGTAGAGGAAGCAAACGAGCTGATCGAGCGTGTGAAGAACGGCGGCGTTCTGCCGATGATCACCTCCTGCTCGCCCGGTTGGGTCAAGTTTGCCGAGTACTACTATCCCGAGCAGCTTGCTAACCTTTCTACCTGTAAGTCCCCCATGCAGATGATGGGCGCAATGATCAAGACCTACTACGCCGAGAAGATGGGCTGGGATGCAAAGGACATCGTGTCCGTTGCCGTTATGCCCTGCACCGCGAAGAAGTTCGAGATCGGCCGCGAAGATGAGTCTGCTGCCGGTGTTCCCGACATCGATATCGCCATCACCACCCGTGAGCTGGCTCGTATGATCGCCCGCGCAGGTCTGAAGTTCGAGGCTCTGCCGAATGAAGAGTTTGATAGCCCGCTTGGCGAGGATACCGGTGCTGCCGTGATCTTCGGTGCAACGGGTGGCGTTATGGAGGCCGCTCTCCGTACCGCTAACGACTGGCTGACCGGCAAGGACAACGAGAACGTTGAGTTCACCGAGGTCCGCGGTACTGCTTCCATCAAGGAGGCTACCTACAAGATCGCCGGCATGGACGTGAAGGTTGCGGTTGCCAGCGGCGCGAAGGCTGCCAAGGAGGTCATGGACAAGATCGCTTCCGGCGAAGCTGACTGGACCTTCGTGGAGATCATGGGTTGCCCCGGCGGTTGCGTAAACGGCGGTGGTCAGCCGATCCAGCCTCAGTACGTCCGCGACACCGTAGACATCAAGGCTGTTCGTGCCAAGGCTCTGTACGATGCTGATAAGGCTTCTGTGCTTCGCAAGTCGCACAAGTCCCCCGGCATCCAGGCCCTGTACGGCGACGGCAAGTTCTTTGAGAGCTACGGCTGCCACAAGGCACACGAATATCTGCATACCTCTTACGTTGCACGCAAGAAGTATTAAGCAACAAGCAAGGTCCCCCCGCATCGCGGGGGGATCTTTTCATTCGCAAAAGAACCGATACAAAAAAAGCACTTTACTTTTCCCTTCCTTATGATATAATATAAGAAAACGATCGCAAAGGGCAGGATGGGAATGGGAAGCATGGACTTCAACGTTCTTGATTACGGAGCAACGGGAAACGGAAAAACGCTTGAAACCGCCGCCATACAGGCCGCCATTGATGCCTGTACCGAAGCAGGCGGCCGCGTTCTGATCCCCGAGGGAGAATATCTGAGCGGAACAATCAGACTGAAAAGCAACGTGGAGTTGCATCTCTGCCACGGTGCAAGGCTGGTGGCCAGCACCGATCTGGCCGACTACAATCCCCTTGACGAATACGTGCAAAACCAGGGAGTCAGCGCGGAGGGATGGGCCGGCCATCATCTCATCATTTGCGTGGAGCAGGAAAACGTTGCGATTTCCGGAGCGGGCACGATCGACGGCAGCTCTGCCGCTTTTTTCGGTGAATCTGTCATCAATCCCACGTATTATCCCTGGAGACGCGGATGCAGAAAGCTTACGCACAAGATCCGTCCCGGACAGCTTATCTGCTTCGTGGAATCCAAAAATGTCACCGTGCGCGACGTTACGCTCCAAAATGCCCCTTGCTGGACTTGTTTTTTGCATGGCTGTGAGTACGTTACCGTTACGGGGATCAAAATCTTCAATCCGCACGACCACCTCAATACGGACGGAATAGACGTGGATTCCTGCCGTCACGTAACGATATCCGACTGCACCGTACGCGTGGGTGACGATGCCATTGCCATCCGCGGCAGTGCGCGGCGACTGAAAAACAAGGATCGCGTATGCGAGCACGTGACGGTAAAGAGATGTGTGCTTTCCTCCAATTCGTCTGCCGTTCGTGTGGGTGTCGGCACAAATGCCATACGGCACATACAGGTATCCGATATTACCGTGGAAGCGGCCGGCATCGGCATCAATTTCTTCCCCGAATGGGCAGACACCTCACACACCCCGATATATGACGTAAGCTTCCGCGGCATCACGGCAACCAACGTCGGACGTATGATCGAGCTGAACGTGAATCATGGGACTCCCGTGGAGCGCGTACAGATCTCCGATATGCGGGCAGAGGCGATGTCCGCTTTGCGGCTGCACTGCTCTTCCCCCGATGCCGCGCGGAGCATACGGCTGCAGAACGTGGAAATTTCGGCAATCCAAGACGTTTGCACCGACATAAGCGACCTGCCCGAGCACCGATGCGCTTATTTTGTTCGTTGCAGCGGCATTGAGGATCTGTCATTTGAGAATTGCAGATTCCGCGTTGCAACCGACCTGCTCCCCCAGTGGCGTGACACGGTGAGCATCACGAATTGCACCACGGAGCGCACGGATTATACCGTTGTGCCCGAGAGCCCGATCTGACGAGAGGGGCTGTACGGCATAAAAAAGCAGACACCCTTGCGGGTGTCTGCTTTTTTCTTATACGAAACGAATATTTTCGGACTCGGCGTCGATCGTAAAGCCATACTCCTTGGCTTTTTCGGTGGAATCAATATGCTGACCGTGGATCGTGAGGTTTTCAAAGGTGACGTTCCTTAATGTGCAGGAATGCGCCTCTCCCTCCGGCAGACCGTGCGGACGGCATCTGACGTAGGAGGGGCGAAGCTCGCCGCCTGCCAAGGTTACGTTGCGAATACGGACATTTTCAATAATGCCGTTGCCCATGCCCCAGACCGGAACGTGCATGTGCGAGAGCATAATGAAGTTTTCCTCGGTCTCCTCGGCGTAGATGTTCTCATAGGTGATATTGCGGACCGTTGCATTGCCGGCGTTATGCATAGAAATGACACAACGGTGGTACTTTACCGGCCGCGTCTGGCGGTGGATAACGTCCACGTTGCGGAACAGGACGTTTTCGATCGTACCGTTATTCAGCTCATACCCGATTTCCAGCGAGTTTCCGCGCGGGCCGCTCCACAGCACGCAATCCTCAACCAGCACGTTGCTTACGCTACCGCCCTCAAAATTGCCGCTGCTACTTTTGGAGGTCTTGATACAAACGCAATCATCCTCGTTTTTTACAAAGATGTGACGGATCACGACGTTTTCACTGCCCATAATATCAATACCGTCACTCCACTCGTCATAGGACATGATCTTCACGTTGTGGATCAGCACGTTACGGCATTTCCACAGGCGGATGTTCCAGGTATGATAGCCGATGATGGTGACGCCGTTGATCTCCACGTCGGTGCAGTTATTGAGATTGATGGGGTGTGCACGGCCGCCGCTGAGCAGGTTTTTGGCAAAAATGCAGCCGTTTCCGACGATGCGAAGGCGGGATGCGCCGCTTGCGTTGATCTTGCCGTCCAAAATGGCGCCCTCGTCAACAAAAATGACGGTATTGCTTTCAGGTTGGATGATATCCACCTTTTCATAGGTGCCGGGCTTAATGTAGATGACCTTTTCTCCGTCATACTTCTGAACGGGGATCGGCTGATCGCAGAACAGGAGCAGGGGATGGGAAAGGTCACCGTTCACCTCAAAGCTGTAATAATCCCCGTAGGCCATACGGAAGCTGACGCAGTTTCCGTTGATTTCATATTTTTTTTGGCGGCGCGTGGGGCGCAGATCGATCTTCTCGATCTTGCCGTTCACCTCTACGCGCACGTCCACGATATCGGATGTGATGATGTTGACGTAATCATACTGCTCGTCTGCCGTGACCTTGAGCTCGCGGCCGTCGGCAAAGACGCGAAAACGCTCGGATACGGGAGCGATCTCGCTTATATCGGTGTATTCAAAATTGTTCATAAAGCAACCTCCATGACTTAAGAATAAAGACCTGTTGGCTTGACTATATTTTACCACACTTCCCTATCAATGGCAATAGCAAAGCGGTAAATAGATAGATAAAAGCAATTTCAATTTCCAATTTTTCTCGCAAATATTTTTTGCATTCGAGCGAACAATAATACCAGAGCCGACGAAGGTCGGTTCATAAAATAGATTTGAACGGTGAAACAGGAGAATTTCAAAATGTCTAAGAATAAGGTTGTTGTTCCCGAGGCAAAGGCAGCCCTCGATAAATTCAAGATGCAGGCCGCAAGCGAAGTAGGCGTTAACCTCACGAACGGCTACAACGGCGATCTCACCTCCCGTCAGGCAGGCTCTGTCGGCGGTCAGATGGTGAAGAAAATGATCGAGTCCTACGAGAATTCCATTAAGAATAGCTAAGCTATCCCAAATGGAGAACCGCCCCACGGAAGTGGGGCGGTTTTTACATTATTGGTATATACGAAGGCACGGATCGCCCCACATACCGTACAGGTCTGGCTGCTCCGAACGCACGGCATCCGCCACCGCATTGCGCAGGGGAGATGCAACCTCGACGGTCAAACGGTTTTCACCCACAGAGAGGGCGGGAGTCAGATCGGTTTCTCCGCGGGCGGGATCGGCCGCGGGAAGCAAAACGCCGTTGAGCGTGACCGCGTAGGTATCCGTTACCTTATCGGCAAAGAAGACCACGCGCCCTTTTTGCCTATCCCACGGGAAGGTCGTTGTATACGTTCCCACACCGGCAAGCTTCCCCCACTCTTCCTTGATCTCACACCAAGGCAGCAGGGTGCTAAGTGAAAGGGGCTCTTGCTGCTGCATTTGCGTTTCATAAAATGTGCCGTGGCCTTCCTGCGGCGGCAGGGCGCGCCGCAACGTAAGTGTCCAATCCCGAAGCGGAATCTCCGCACGCAAGGCAAGTGCAGGCACTCTTTCAGCGGCCAAGCCAAGTGCGCACGCCTGCACGTCGGTCAAAACGGCAAGGATCTTGGCCTCATCTGCCGCAAAGGAAAGCTCGATTTCCGTGCGTCCGTTTTTCTTCTCTCCCCCGAGTAGGGTGCAGGTGCCGTTATATGCATCAAATGCATAGACCTCTCCTTCCCCAAGCAGGGAAAGACGGACCCTTTGCGCCTTGCTTGCCTTTTCATGCTCAAAAAACAGCTTGGCATGTCCACCGGGATAGGTGATCGCATTGGTGTTGTAGAGGTAATAAAAGGGGGCGCCTGCCACCTCTACGCACAAAGAGCGCAG
>JAZQWX010000142.1:0-24454 GCA_045632565.1 Eubacteriales bacterium
TGAAAAACAAATCAACAGACGCCGCACCTTTGCCATCATCTCGCACCCGGATGCCGGTAAGACCACGCTGACCGAGAAGCTTTTGCTTTACGGCGGCGCGATCCAATCCGCCGGTAGCGTCAAGGGCAAGGCGAGTGACCACCACGCCACCTCCGACTGGATGGCGCTGGAAAAGCAGCGCGGTATTTCCATCACCTCCTCGGTGATGCAGTTTGAATATGAGGATTTTTGCATCAATATTCTCGACACCCCCGGCCACCAGGACTTCTCGGAGGATACCTACCGCACGCTGATGGCGGCAGACTCCGCCGTGATGGTTATTGACGCGGCCAAGGGTATCGAGCCGCAGACGCGCAAGCTGTTCCGCGTGTGCGCGATGCGCCACATCCCGATCTTTACCTTTATCAACAAGCTGGACCGTGAGGCGCGTGATCCCTTTGATCTGCTTGACGAGCTTGAAAATGAGTTCAAGATCGGCACGTATCCGATGAACTGGCCGATCGGCTGCGGACAGGATTTCCGCGGCGTGTACGACCGTGAAAAGCGTGAGGTGCTGGCCTTTGACCAATTCCATCAGGGGCGCAACCGCATTTCGGGCATCCAGTGCGACATCAGCGACACCGAGAAGCTCGACGAGCTGATCGGCGAGCGTCGCCGCCGCGAGCTGGTGGAGCAGGTAGAGCTGGTAGACGTGGCGGGATATGAATTTGACATGGACCGCGTGCGCCGTGGTGAGCTTTCTCCCGTATTCTTTGGCTCGGCCCTGACCAACTTTGGCGTAGAGCCGTTTCTTGAGGCGTTTTTGCGCATGACCACCGCGCCCCTGCCCCGTCAAGCGGGTGAGGAAACGGTTGATCCGTTTGACCCGCATTTCTCTGCGTTCGTCTTTAAAATTCAGGCGAACATGAACAAGGCACACCGCGCCCGCATTGCCTTTATGCGTATTTGCTCGGGTGAATTTGAGCGCGGCGTGGAATATTTCCACACGCAGGGTGGCAAGGCGTTCCGCCTGTCCCAGCCCCAGCAGATGATGGCCGAGTCGCGTGAGGTGATCGACCGCGCGTATGCGGGCGACATCATCGGTGTATTTGACCCAGGCATCTTCTCGATTGGTGACACGGTGTGCGACGTGAGCCGCAAGGGTCTGCGTTTTGACAAGATCCCGACCTTTACCCCCGAGCATTTTGCCATGGTCGAGCAGACGGACTCCATGAAGCGTAAGCAGTTCCAAAAGGGCATGGAGCAGATCGCGCAGGAAGGTGCGATCCAGATCTTCTTTGAGCCGGGCCGCGGTATGGAGCGCGTGATCGTGGGCGTTGTGGGCGTGTTGCAGTTTGAGGTGCTGGAGTACCGCTTAAAGGACGAATACGGCGTAACCTTTTACCGTACCAACCTGCCCCACGGCATCATCCGCCGGATCAAGGTAGAGGGGGATTTTGATCCCACAAAGCTTACCCTTGGCAGCGACACGCGTCTGGTACAGGATTTCCACGGCAATTATCTGCTCATCTTCCCGGGCAACTGGGCGATCGATTGGGCTCTTGACAAAAATCCCGGACTGACGTTAACCGAATTTGATGAAATGTAAAAACAGCCCCGTGCGTTGCACGGGGCTGTTTTTGCGACACACGGGTGCCGTTTTAGGCGAGGCGAAGGGATATTTCCCCGCTTTGCAGGGTCAGGCGCGTGCCATCGGGATGCTCTACCAAAAGGCCGCCGTTTTCGTCAATGTCCAGGGCGTGGGCGGCGTGGGCTTCTCCGTTTTTGATATAGGTGATATCCTTACCCAGCACCATCGAATGGCGGCGGTAGAGATCAAGATAGTCCCCATTACTCTGTCGAAAGACGTCAAAAACAGCATCTACGATGGCGCCGATCATGCGGTTACGGGATACACCCGTGGGAGAGAGTGAGGTGGCGATCTCACAAAGCTCAGCGGGAAAGGCATCCGTGCGCCAATTTAGACCGATGCCGATGACCAGGTGGTGAATTCTGCCTGTTTCCAGATCGGAAATGGCTTCGGTCAGGATGCCACACACCTTTTTGCCGTCTTTATAGAGGTCGTTTACCCACTTGATCTGGGTTTCGATACCGCAGGTATCCCGAATGGCCGAAAATACGGCGACGGCGGCGGCGGTGGTCACCCAAGCGGCGTCTGCAAAGGGAAGATCGGTAGGCATGGCCAGCGTCATGTAAATGCCGCTCCCCTCGGGGGAATAAAAGCTCTTCCCTTGCCTACCGCGTCCTGCCGTTTGCCCCTCGGCTACGGTCAGGGACACTCCGCCCTCGCCTGCGGCGATGCGGCGCTTGGCCTCATTGTTGGTAGAATCGATCTCGCGGTGCAGGTAGATCGCAAGCCCCTTGATGGGGTGGCGGATCGCGCCGGCGATGCCGACTGCCGACAGCGCATCGCTGTCGGGGGCAAGGCGGTACCCGCGATTACGCACCGCTTCGATGCGGTATCCGTCCTCTTGCAGGGATTTCATGGCTTTCCAGACCGCGTTGCGGGACACGCCGAGGCGTTTTCCGATCCATTCGCCGGAGAGGTCACAGTCGCGGTTTTCTTCCAGCAGCTTCAGAAGCTCCAATCTCAATTTCATCCCACAACCTCCGCAATCTCGGAAATCACGTTGATGGCGATCTCCATGCCGACAGGCAGGGAGTCGATCTCTACGTATTCCTCCCGAGTATGCGCGCCGCCGCCTGCATAAGCCCCCACACAAATCGCGGGAATGCCCATAGACAGGGGAATATTGCAGTCCGTGGAGGAGGATTCAAAGGCGGGAGCAAAGCCCGCGGCCTGCTCGACCACCGTGCTGCAAATGCGGCGCAGGCGATCCAAGTCCCCCTCGTCTACCTTGCCCGCACAGGGGCGTTCCCCCACGCGACGAACGGTGACCTTGGTATGCTCGCAATCGGCAGCGGCAAAGATCTCTTCAAACTTTTTCTGCATATACGCAAGGCATTCTTCATCCGAGGAACGGTACTCGCATAGCATACGGGCGCTCTGCGGGATGGTGTTGACCGACGTGCCGCCCTCAATCATGCCGACGTTGACGGTGGTTTTCGTCCCCTCCTTTTGCGGGATGTCGATTCTATAAATGGCCGAGATCATTTCAGCAAGCGAGAGCGCGGCGTTACGGTTTCCAAATGCCAGATAGGAATGGCCGCCAACGGTAGCACATTCTACCTCGTAGCGGTGAGAGCCGACGCATTTGTCCGCGATCTTGCGGATGTGCGAGTCGAGCGACAGAAACTGCTTCACGCGGTCGCCATAGGCTTGCATCACCGCACGGGTTCCGCGCAGGTTGCCAAGCCCCTCTTCACAGGAATTGGCAACAAACAGAATGCCGCCCGGCGCTTTTTTGCCGTTTTCCAAGAGATACTTGACAGCGTACAGCATGGCCGTCAAGCTGGCAGTATCGTCACCCGAGCCGGGGCAAAAGATCTTTCCGTCCTCCTCGCGGTAGGGCATGGGCTCGCGATCGGGAAAAACGGTATCGGTGTGGGCGACCACCACCGTGATGGCATCGCTTCCCGCACAGCAGAAGGGGTAGATCACGTTCTTTGCTTCGTCTATGTAGGCCTCTTTCGCGCCAATGCTGTCAAAGAATGCTTTGCAGTAGGCGGCACGCTCATCCTCGAAGCCGGAGGGGGCAGGAATGAGGCAAAGCTCCTTGAGCGTTTGGCGAAGCAGGGGAAGATTGGTTTTGATAAACTCGGCAACAGTACTCATAGCAACCACCTTTTTATTGGATACTCTTATTCTACACCGAATTGTTAGCCTTGTCAAGAAAAACAGGTGACAAATACAAAAAGACCGTGGCAAAACTTGCCACGGTCTTTTTTTTGAAGCTTACGCCTCAGCAGGAGCTTCTTCAGCTGCGGGAGCTTCCTCTACGGGAGCCTCCTCAACAACGGGAGCTTCTTCCTTCTTAGCGGCTGCTTTCTTGGTTGCCTTCTTGGCCTTGGGAGCGGGAGCTTCTTCCTTCTTCTCCTCTACAACGGGGACAAGACGGATCAGCGCCATATCAGCGCCGTCGCCGCGACGGGGACCAAGCTTAAAGATCTGCGTGTAACCGCCGTTCTTTGCTTCGTAAACGGTAGCCAGCTGATCGAAAACCTTTTTCACAACAGCCTCTTTGGTGATGAAAGCGAGAGCCTCGCGGCGAGCCGCCAGGGTGCCTTTCTTACCAAGGGTGATCATCTGATCGGCAAGAGCGCTAACCTCTTTTGCACGGGTAAGCGTGGTTTCAATCTTGCCATTTTCAAGCAGGTAGGTCACAAGACCTCTGAGCATAAGCATTCTATGCGCAGTCTTTCTGCCGAGTTTTCTGGTTCCGGGCATGTTCTTTACCTCCTATTCGTATTCTCCCAATCACTCTTCGGACTTCTTCAGGCCGAGACCGAGCGAATGGAGTTTGCCGATAACTTCTTCGAGAGATTTTCTACCGAGGTTTCTGACCTTGATCATATCTTCCTCGGTGCGGTTGATCAGATCTTCGACGTTATCAATGCCGGCGCGCTTCAAGCAGTTGAAGCTACGTACCGACAGGTCAAGTTCCTCAATGGTCATCTCAAGAACTTTTTCTTTCTTGGTTTCTTCCCGCTCGACCATGATCTCGGCCTTCTTGGCCTCGTCAGACATGTCGACAAACAGGTTGAGATGCTCGTTGAGAATCTTGGCGCCGAGCGAAAGTGCCTCTTTTGCGGAAAGCGTTCCGTTGGTGAGCACCTTCATCGTGAGCTTATCGTAGTCGGTGATGTTGCCGACACGGGTGTTTTCCACCTTGTATTCTACCTTGTAAACAGGGGTGAAGATGGAATCCACGAAGATCATACCGACGGGTGCGCCTACGCCTGCGCCGATGGTGGATACGTATGCCTGCTTATTCTTATCAGCCGATACGTAGCCGCGGCCGCTGCCGAAGGTCAGCTCCATGTAAAAACGGGAATTGGCACTTACCGTAGCCAGATGCTTGGCGGGATTAAGGATCTCGATGTCTGCATCGGGGGTAATGTCACCTGCGGTGACGGTGCAAGGACCCGTTACGTCGATAACAACCGTTTTGGGGGTGTTGGTGTGCAGCTTGGCAACGATACCCTTTACGTTCAGAACGATTTCGGGAACGTCTTCCTTCACGCCGTCAACCGAGCTGATCTCATGGATCACGCCGTCGATCTTGATGGCGGTGGCTGCATAACCGGGAAGCGAGCTGAGCAGGATGCGACGCAGGGAGTTACCGAGAGTCGTGCCGTAGCCACGTTCAAGGGGCTCTACAACGAACTCGCCCTCTGCACCGTCATCGCTCTGCATAGCGGTCATGATATTGGGCTTCTCTATTTCAATCATTTTAGATTCCTCCTAATATGAAAATGTGGGAAACTTGTTTCCTGAAAGGAACAAAAGACCGTACCATTTGCGTATTTCGCCGATGGCCGTCAGGCAATGCGCCTTCCGTTGCCGCACGGCGAACGGAGGGGCATTACTTGGAATAGTACTCGACGATCAGCTGCTCTGCGAACGGGAAATCCACGTCCTCCTTAGTAGGAGCAGCAATCACCTTTGCAGACATATCAGCTGCGTTCACGTCCAGCCACTTGGGAGAAACGTGTGCGGCGAGATCCTCTGCAAGAGCCTTGATCTTCTCGCTATCGCGGGATGCTTCCTTCACAGCAACAACGTCGCCGGCCTTCACAAGCAGCGAAGGAACGGAAACCTTTTTGCCATTGAGGGTGAAGTGTGCGTGCAGAACGAGCTGACGGGCTTCCTTGCGGCTGGCAGCCATACCCATTCTGTAGATAACATTGTCCAGACGGGATTCGAGGATGGCGAACAGGTTTTCACCGGCCATACCCTCCATCTTGTCGGCCATTTCAAAGTACTTCTTGAACTGACCCTCGAGGACACCGTAATAGCGGCGTGCCTTCTGCTTTTCACGCATGTGCATGCCGTATTCACCGACCTTCTTACGGGCTGCGCCGTGCTGGCCGGGGGCAGTGCTTCTGTGATCAAATGCACATTTACCGGAGGTGCAACGCTCGCCCTTCAGAAACAGCTTGCAGCCTTCTCTGCGGCAGAGCTTGCAGCTCGGTCCAGTATATCTTGCCATAGTTCTTTAACCTCCTCTAAAATTAAACGCGGCGGCGCTTCGGAGGACGACAACCGTTGTGCGGAATGGGGGTTACGTCCCGAATCAGCGTGATGTTCAGACCGGCGGTAGCGAGAGCGCGGATGGCAGATTCACGACCTGCACCGGGGCCCTTTACATAAACCTCAACGGTCTTCATGCCGTGTTCCATTGCCAGGCGTGCAGCCTGCTCTGCTGCGGTCTGTGCCGCATAGGGAGTAGACTTTCTCGAGCCCTTGAAGCCGAGCTCACCGGCAGATGCCCAGGATACAGCGTTACCGGCCATATCGGTGATGGTAACGATGGTGTTGTTGAAGGTTGCGCGGATATGAGCAGCGCCCTTCTCAATGTTCTTGCGCTCGCGGCGCTTTTTAACAACTTTCTGCGTAGCCATGACTCTCCCTCCTTACTTCTTCTTATTTGCGATGGTCTTTGCGGGACCTTTTCTGGTTCTTGCGTTGGTTTTGGTACGCTGGCCTCTTACCGGCAGACCCTTACGGTGACGGATACCGCGGTAGCAGTTTACCTCTACCATTCTCTTGATGTTCAGGGCAACGTTACGGCGAAGGTCACCCTCGACGGTGTAATTTGCCTCAATCTCATCACGGAGCAGAGCCACTTCCTGCTCGGTCAGATCCTTTGCACGGGTATCGGGATTGATACCGGTCTTTGCCAGGATGTCCTGCGCGCTTTTGCGGCCGATTCCGTAGATGTAGGACAGTGCGATCTCTACACGCTTGAGGTTCGGAATATCAACACCTGCTATACGAGCCATATGGATATTTCACTCCTTATTTCTTAATTCACTGTCTTTGACAGCGTGTGTGCATATCACCGAAAGGAAATCAGCCCTGTCTCTGCTTGTGCTTGGGGTTCTCGCAGATAACCATAACGGAGCCTTTTCTCTTGATGATCTTGCACTTTTCACAGATTTTCTTAACGGAAGGTCTGACTTTCATGTGCTTACCTTTCCTTTCAAAGATAAAATTACTTTTTTCTCCAGGTGATGCGCCCCTTTGTCAGGTCGTATACCGACACCTCAACGGTTACGGTATCACCGGGGAGAATCTTGATATAGTTCATACGAAGCTTACCCGAAATGTGGGCGGTTACGATGTGCCCATTGGGAAGCTTTACCTTGAAAACGGTGTTGGGGAGTGCTTCCACAACCACGCCTTCAAATTCAATCACGTCGTCCTTTGGCATAGTTCCTCCTTAGGGTGCGGATGCATCGGTTAAAATCATTGGACCGTTATCGGTGATGACGATCGTATTCTCGTAATGTGCGGACAGCGAGCCGTCTTTGGTAACGACTGTCCAACCGTCCGAAAGGACACGCACCTCGCCTTTGCCTACGTTGACCATCGGCTCGATCGCCAGGGTCATACCGGGATACAGGCGTGCGCCACGCCCCGGTGTACCGTAGTTGGGAACCTCGGGTTCTTCGTGCAGTTCACGGCCGACGCCGTGGCCCACGTACTGCCGCACGACCGAAAAGCCGTCGACGGTGACGCGAGATTCGACTGCATGGCCGATGTCTCCGACGCGGTTGCCCGATACAGCCGCTGCCATCCCTCGATAAAAGGAATCGCGCGTTGCTTCGATCAACTGCTTGGCCTGCTCACTGACCGTCCCGACCGTAAAGGTACGGGCGCTGTCACCTATATAGCCGCGGTAGGTGACGCCAACATCCACTTTCACAAGATCCCCATCGCGGATAATGCGTTTGCTTGATGGGATGCCGTGGATGACCTCATCATTGAGGCTGATACAGGCGCTTCCGGGAAATCCGCCGTAGCCGAGGAAGGAGGGCTTGCCGCCGTGGTGCTCGATAAATGCACGGATCTTGTGATCCAGCTCAAGTGTGGACATTCCGTCCCGCAGGATGCTTTCTGCATACAAGAGCACCTCGGCGGTGATTTTGCCCGCCTCACGCATGTGGCGAAGCTGCTCAGGCGTTTTGAGCGAGATCACTTCTCTGCCTCCAACGCTGCCAGCGTCAATTTGGTGGTATCCTCCAATTTCTCCTGCCCTTCTACCAGGCGCAGAACGCCTTTCTTGGCATAGAAATCCTTGAGGGGTTCGGTCGATTCATGATAAACTGCCAGGCGGCTTTTGACCACCTCGGGTGCGTCGTCACGGCGGATGGAAAGCGGGTTGCCGCATTTATCGCAATCCGTGCCCTTTGCCGACGGGTTATAGAGGATATGGAAGGATGCGCCGCACTTGTCGCATACGCGACGGCCGCTCATACGCTCCACGATCTTCTCGTCAGCAACCTCCAAACTGATGACCGCATCCATCTCCACGCCCATGGCGTCGAGCGCTTCTGCCTGGGGAACCGTGCGCGGAAAACCATCTAAGATATAGCCGTTCGCGCAATCGGATTCTGCAAGGCGCTCGCGAATGATGCCGATCACCACCTCGTCAGGCACAAGTGCGCCTGCATCGGTGTACTGTTTGGCGGCAAGTCCCATTTCCGTACCGTTTTTGATCGCGCCACGGATGATGGCGCCGGTGGAGATGGTGGGAATGCCGAGCTTTTCGGAAACGATTTCTGCTTGCGTGCCTTTTCCCGCACCGGGGGCACCCAGAAAAATGATTTTCATGTTCTTTTCTCCCTGTCTATCAGTTCAAAAAGCCCTTGTAGTTCCGCATGGTAAGCTGTGCCTCGATCTCTCTTGCGGTTTCCTGAATAACGCCGACTACGATGAGCAGGGACGTACCGCCGAACGCGATGGACGCGAAGGCGAAATCACTGCCGACCATGGTAGCGACCCAAGAAACAAGCGGGGGGAAGATCGCAATAAAGGAGAGGAAGAAGGCGCCCATCAGCGTGACCTTGGACAGAATACGCTTGATGTATTCTGCGGTAGGCGTACCCTGACGGATACCGGGGATCTGCCCGCCCTGCTTCTGCAGGTTGTTGGAAACCTCTACGGGATCAAAGCTGATCGTTACGTAGAAGTAGGAGAACCCGAGAATGAGCAGGAACAGGATGAGCATATAGAAGAGGTTCAGCCAGCTTGCCGAAGACGTCGTGGTAGACGTTGCGTTAGGATCAAACAGCGGGCTGAAGATGGCGTACACGTATTTCCAGAAGCCGTTGCTCGTTGCGCCGCACAGGCTGATGATGGTAGCGGGCAGCGAAATGATCGAGCTTGCGAAAATAACGGGCATAACGCCGGACATGTTGATCTTGAGGGGCAGATGCGAGCTCTGACCACCGTACATCTTACGGCCAACCACGCGCTTGGCGTACTTGACGGGGATGCGGCGCTCGGAGCCGGTGATCCAGATCACGAATACGATGATGGCGAGCATGATGATCGCACACAGCAGCGTCAGACCGATGTTCAGGATCGCATGACCCCACTCGATGCCGTCGCCGTGATCGTGGAAGCCTTCCTCAATCACATAAACGAAATTGCCAACCGTGCTGCTGACACCCGAGAGGATGTTGGCAAGAAGGATCAGGGAGATACCGTTACCGATACCCTTTTCCTCGATCTTCTCTGCCAGCCACATGATCAGGGCAGCACCTACACAGTAGCACACAACGATGACGATACCGCCAAGCAGCGTTTCGCCGCGGGCGTCCAGAACACCGTTGTTCTTCATGATAACGTAGTAACCGTAGCTGGTGATGATAGCGAGGAGCACCGTGATGATACGGGTCCAGACCGTCATCTTCTTGCGCTTTTCCTGGGGGTCAGCAGTAGGACCGCCAAACCACTTCGGGAAAGCAACGTCGAGCAGCTGCAGCACGATCGAAGAGGTGATATACGGGGATACGGAAAGCGCGAAGAGCGTACCGTAGCCGAACGCACTACCGGACAAAATGTTCAGATAGTTAAGGATAGAACCGCTGCCTTGTTGTTCAAGATAGATGTTCATGAGAGCAGAATCTACAAACGGAACAGGCATGACTGCGCCGATACGGTAGAGAATGAGAATCAGGCCGACAAACAGAAGCTTGTTTCTGATTTCAGGTACCTTAAAAGCGTTCCTCAAAGTCTGAAGCATTTTATACCACCTCAGTCTTTCCACCTACTGCTTCGATCTTTTCCTTAGCGGTTGCCGAAAAGATAGCTGCCTTTACGGTCAGTTTTTTGGTGATCTCGCCTCTGCCCAGCACCTTGATGCCGTCAGTAGCGAGCTGGCTCACAACACCGGCAGAAAGCAGTGCTGCTGCATCGACGACAGCGCCGTCCTCAAACTTCTTGTTCAAGGTTTCGACGTTGACAAGCGTGTAGCACTTGCCGAATTTGTTATAAAAGCCTCTCTTGGGCAGGCGTCTGTACAGCGGGAGCTGACCACCCTCAAAGCCGGGGCGTACACCGCCGCCGGAACGAGCGTTCTGACCCTTGTGACCCTTACCTGCCGTCTTTCCGTTACCGGAACCGGGGCCTCTTCCCTTGCGGAAGCCGTTTTTTACGGAGCCTTCTGCGGGAGAAAGTTCATGGAGCTTCATTGGTTATTCCTCCTTATTTCGTATTCCGCTTAAACGGTTTCGATCTTGACAAGGTGGCGGATGATCGCTACCTTGCCGGCGAGAACGGCGTCATTTGCATGAACGTTGAAATCGCCGATCTTGCGAAGGCCGAGAGAAGCGGCGGTTGCCTTCTGCTTCGGGTTAGCACCGATCAGGCTCTTTGCGAGAACAACTTTAACCTTTTCCATTATCGTGTCCTCCTTAACCCTTCACAGCATCTACGCTTACACCGCGCAGTGCCGCAACTTCTTCTGCCGTGCGGAGCATACGCAGACCCTCAAAGGTAGCTTTTACTACGTTCGTGGGGTTGTTGGAGCGAAGGCTCTTTGCACGAATGTTCTTGATACCTGCAAGCTCGAGAACGGCACGAACCGTCTGGCCTGCGATGATACCGGTACCGTTGGGAGCGGGCTTCAGAAGCACCTTACCTGCACCGTACTCGGAAAGAACCTCGTGGGGGATCGTGGTACCCTTCAGGGAAACCTCGATCATGTTTTTCTTTGCATCTTCAATGCCCTTGCGGATAGCATCCGGAACCTCGGCAGCCTTGCCAAGGCCGTAGCCTACGTGGCCGTTGCCGTCACCGACAACCATGATAGCCGCAAAGCGGGCGATACGACCACCCTTAACGGTCTTGGAAACGCGGTTGAGAGCAACCAGCTTTTCCTGCAGATCCAGGGTAGCGGGATCAAAATTCTTTGCCATTTGTCTTACTCCTTAAAAATTTCAAAAAAGTTTTGAAACCGTGTATAAACCGGAATCAGAACTTCAGGCCGCCCTCACGGGCACCTGCAGCCAGCTCCGATACACGACCGTGATAGACATAACCGCCGCGGTCGAACACAACTGCGGTAATGCCCTTTGCGAGAGCGCGCTCAGCAAGCGCGAGACCGACACGCTTGGCAGCTTCCTTGTTGGAGCCGATGCCTTCGAAGCCCTTTTCATTGCTGGCAGCTGCACACAGCGTTACGCCGGCAACGTCATCAATGATCTGTGCGTAGATGTTCGCATTGGAACGATATACAGCAAGACGGGGCATTTCGGGAGTGCCGGAGATCTTCGCTCTGACTCTCTTGTGTCTTTTAAGACGCTGTGCATTGCTATCGATTCTCTTAACCATTTGTCTGCACTCCTTTCATTATTTACCGGTCTTACCGGCCTTGCGGCGGATCTTTTCGCCGGCGTAGCGGATACCCTTACCAAGGTAGGGTTCCGGAGGTCTCTTGGCGCGGATCTCTGCTGCGATCTGGCCAACAACCTGCTTGTCGATGCCCTTTACCACGATGGTGGTGTTGTCGGGCAGCTCGAAGGTGATACCGTTACCCTCTTCGAAGTATACGGGGTGGGAGTAACCGAGAGAAAGAACCAGGCGCTTGCCCTGCTTTTCTGCTCTGTAACCAACACCGTTGATCTGAAGGGTCTTGGCATAACCGGTGGTAACGCCCACGACCATGTTGTTCAGCAGGGTGCGGGACAGGCCGTGCAGAGCGCGGTGCTCTGCTTCATCGCTTGCGCGAGCAACGGTCAGAACAGCACCTTCCTGCGTGAAGGACACGCAATCAGCGAAGGTCTGGGTCAGGGTGCCGAGGGGGCCCTTTACGGTAACCTCGTTGCCTGCGGCAACGGTAACGGTTACGTTGGCGGGCACGTTAATAGGAGCTCTACCAATTCTAGACATTTTTCAATTCCTCCTATTCTTACCAAACGAAAGCGAGAACCTCGCCGCCAACGTTGGCAGCGCGTGCGCTCTTGTCGGTCATGATACCCTTGGACGTGGATACGATGGCGATGCCGAGGCCGTTCATAACCTTGGGCATATCCTCGCAGTTGGTGTAGATACGCAGGCCGGGCTTGGCAACGCGGCGCAGGCCGTGAATGACCTTCTGCTTACCGGCAGCATACTTCAGGGTGATGCGGATGATACCCTGCTTGCCGTCCTCTACGATCTGGTAGTTCTTAATGTAGCCCTCGGCGAGCAGAATGTCGGCGATGGCCTTTTTCATGTTGGAAGCAGGAACGTCAACGGTTGCGTGCTTGGCATCGTTTGCGTTTCTGATTCTGGTGAGCATGTCTGCAATGACATCTGAAATTTGCATGTTATTATCCTCCTGTATGCAAGTTCATGTTATCTTGCTGCCGTCCTTTGGGCGGCCGCCTGTCCGGTGGTAAAAGATGTTCTTTCCTGCCGGCAGATAGAGAATGTTTGGTTACCAAGAAGCCTTTCTGACACCCGGGATCTCGCCTTTGTATGCAAGGCCGCGGAAGCAGATACGGCAGATTCCGTACTTACGGAGATAAGCATGGGGGCGGCCGCAGATCTTGCACCGGTTGTAGGCACGGGTGGAGAATTTGGGCTCAGCCTGCTGCTTGAGAATCATAGATTTCTTAGCCATGTTACGTCTTCCTTCCCATTATTTCGCAAAGGGTGCGCCCATCTTAGCGAGCAGCTCTCTTGCTTCTTCATCGGTGTTGGCAGTCGTTACGAAAACGATATCCATGCCACGGATCTTCTCAACCTTATCGTACTCGATCTCGGGGAAGATCAGCTGCTCCTTCAGACCGAGGGAGTAGTTGCCACGGCCGTCGAAGGCGTTGGGGTTGATGCCCTTGAAGTCACGCACGCGAGGGAGCGCGAAGCTGAAAAGGCGATCCATGAATTCGTACATGCGCTCGCCGCGGAGGGTTACCTTCGCGCCGATCTTCATACCCTCTCTCAGCTTAAAGTTTGCAACCGACTTCTTTGCATAGGTCGGAATTGCACGCTGGCCGGAGATGAGGGAGAGTTCCTCGATGATCGTGTCGATCACCTTGGAGTTTTCTTTTGCGTCGCCTGCGCCGACATTGATAACGATCTTATCAAATCTCGGAATCTGCATCGGGCTCTTGTAGTTAAACTTCGCCATCAATGCGGGGGCAACTTCGTTCTTATACAGTTCACTGAATCTGGACATTTCCGTTACCTCCCTTAGATTTCTTTGCCGCACTTGGGGCAAACGCGAACTTTGATCTGCTTGCCGTCCTTGCCTTCCTTAAAGGAAGCCTTGGCGCGGATCGCTTTATTGTACTTTTCGCAGGAAGAGTTGGTGCAAACCAACTGAACCTTGGAAGCGTAGAAGGCACCCTCAACCTTGATGATGCCGCCGGTCTCACCCTGACGGCGGGGCTTCTGGTGCTTGGAGACGACGTTGACGCCCTCTACAATCACCTTGCCCTCCTCGGGAGAGGTAGCGATAACCTTGGCGATGGTGTTTTCACCCTTCTCGTTCTTTCTGTCGTCACCGGAGATGACGATAACGGTGTCGCCCTTTTTAACATGAAGACTCTTCATTTTCGTCTACCTCCTCTTACAGAACTTCGGGAGCCAGGGACAGGATCTTGGTGAAATCATTGTCACGCAGCTCTCTTGCCACAGGGCCAAAAATACGGGTACCAACAGGAGTCTTATCCTCCTTGATTACGACGGCTGCGTTCTCATCAAACTTGATGTAGGAGCCGTCTGCGCGGCGAAGACCCTTTACGGAACGGACGATAACAGCCTTTACGACTGCGCCCTTCTTCACAACGCCACCGGGAGCAGCCTTTTTAACGGCCGCAACCACGATATCGCCGATGTTGGCATAACGGCGGCCGGAACCACCGAGCACACGGATGCACATCAGCTCTTTTGCGCCGGTATTATCGGCGACTTTCATTAACGATTGTTGCTGAATCACTTATGCTTTCCTCCTTTTTCGGTAAGCTTTTTGACCTACCTACTGAATTGTGTGATTATTTTGCCTTCTCAACGATCTCAACAAGACGCCATCTCTTGGTCTTGGACAGCGGTCTGGTCTCCATAACGGATACCTTATCGCCGATTGCGCACTGGTTCAGCTCGTCATGCGCGCTGATCTTCACGGTACGCTTGATGATCTTGCCGTACTTGGGGTGGCGGACGTTGTCCTCGATGGCAACGACGATGGTCTTTTCCATCTTGTTGCTGACGACCTTACCGACTCTCACCTTTCTGAGTGCTCTCGTTTCAGTCATGTTCTTTTACCTCCCCTTATGCATTCTTCTCGGCAAGAACGGTCATCACACGAGCGATGTCGTGCTTAACCTCACCGATCTTGTGCGGGTTCTCAAGCTGGTTGATGGCGTGCTGGAAACGGAGATTAAAAAGTTCGTGCTTCAATTCTTTCAGCTTTTCGTTCAGCTGCTCTGCCGAAAGCTGTCTGAGTTCCTGTGCTTTCACTGCTTAACCCTCCATTTCAACAATTTTGTCACTGTCTGCTTTGGTCATAAACTTGCACTTGATGGGCAGCTTATGGCTTGCAAGACGCATAGCTTCACGGGCAACAGTCTCGTCAACGCCTGCCATCTCGAACATCACGCGGCCGGGCTTAACGACGGCTACCCAGTACTCGGGCGAGCCCTTACCGGAACCCATTCGGGTCTCGGCAGGCTTCTCGGTTACGGGCTTATCCGGGAAGATCTTGATCCAAACCTGACCGCCACGCTTGGTGTAACGCGTCATTGCGATACGGGCGGCCTCGATCTGGTTGCTGGTGATCCAGGAAGGCTCGGTAGCAACAAGTGCGAACTCACCGTTGGTGATGGTGTTGCCGCGCATTGCCTTACCCTTAAGTCTACCGCGCTGCTGGCGGCGGAACTTAACTCTCTTCGGCATCAACATTACTTGTTACCTCCCTCTGCCTTGTTTCTGTCACCGAAACGGCGGCCTGCGGGACGGTTCCCGTCGCGGCGGTCGTTGTTACGGCGAGGACGGCGGTCCTGGCGCTCAAAGCGAGGAGCGTTGCTGTCGTTCAGCACCTCACCCTTGTAGATCCAAACCTTAACACCGATCTTACCGTAGGTGGTGTTTGCTTCAAAGAAGCCGTAGTCGATGTCGGCTCTGAGGGTCTGAAGCGGAATAGTACCCTCATGATAGTGCTCGGTGCGGGCGATTTCTGCGCCGCCAAGACGGCCTGCACAAGAAACCTTGATACCCTTTGCGCCAAGACGCATGGTTCTGCCGATGGCAAGCTTCATTGCGCGACGGAAAGAGGTTCTCTTTTCGAGCTGCGCGCAGATGCTCTCGGCAACGAGCTGTGCATTCAGGTCAGGGGTCTTGATCTCCACAACGTTGACAACAACGGGAGTGCCTACGATGGCCTCCAGCTCAACGCGGAGCTTTTCGATCTCTGCACCGCCGCGGCCGATAACCATGCCGGGCTTCGCGCAGTGGATGAACACTCTTACGCGGGCGTTGTCACGCTCGATCTCGATCTTCGGAACGCCGGCTGCCTGAAGCTTCTCTTTGAGGTATTTTCTTACCTTTGCATCGGACACCAGGGTGTCGCCGAACTTTTCATCCGATACGAACCATCTGGAATCCCAACCACTGATCACGCCAACGCGCAGACCGTGGGGATGAACTTTCTGTCCCATGATTAAACAGCCTCCTTCTCCGAATTCTTTTCTTTAACTACCAGCGTTACGTGGCTGGTTCTCTTCAAAATGCTGAACGCTCTGCCCTGTGCACGAGGCTGCACTCTCTTCAGAGTGGGGCCGGGGCAAACAAAGCATTCCGACACATACAGGTTGGATGCGTCCATATTGAAGTTATGCTCTGCATTCGCTACTGCGCTTTTCAAGAGCTTAATGAGATGCTCCGATGCAGCCTTATGGGTATTCTTCAGAATAGCCATAGCAGTATCGGTGTCCTTCCCACGGATCAGGTCGAGAACGATCTTGACCTTGCGGGGAGAGATTCTCACATATTTAAGATGTGCCTTTGCTGCTTCCATAATATCAGGCTTTCCCTCCTCAATTATTTACCGTTGTTCGAGGTCTTCGAACCGGCATGTCCCTTAAAGGTACGCGTGGGCGCGAACTCGCCAAGCTTGTGACCGACCATATCTTCCACAACGTATACCGGAACATGCTTTCTACCGTCGTGAACGGCGATCGTATGACCGACGAATTCCGGGAAGATGGTGGATGCGCGAGACCAGGTTTTAAGAACCTTCTTTTCGCCCTTTTCGTTCATAGCAACCACTCTGTTGAACAGCTTTTCTTCAACGTAGGGTGCTTTCTTCAGGCTTCTGCTCATGAATGCTCTCCTCCTTACTTCGCGTTTCTACGCTTTACGATGAACTTGTTCGTTCTTGCCTTCTTGCTTCTGGTCTTATAACCCAGAGCAGGCTTACCCCAAGGGGTAACAGGGCCGGGACGGCCGATGGGCGCACGGCCCTCACCACCACCGTGAGGGTGGTCGCAGGGGTTCATGACCGAACCGCGAACGGTCGGGCGGATGCCCATGTGGCGGGTCTTACCGGCTTTACCGATCTTAATGGTATCGTGCTCTACGTTACCAACCTGACCGATGGTAGCCTTGCAATCCAGACGAACGATACGAACTTCACCGGAGGGGAGTCTTACCTGAGCAACACCGTTCTCCTTTGCCATCAGCTGGGCAGCTGCACCGGCAGAACGAACGAGCTGTGCGCCCTTACCGGGGTAAAGCTCAATATTGTGGATGATGGTACCGACGGGGATGCTTGCGCTCGGCAGGGTGTTGCCGGGCTTGATATCCGCATCAGCACCGGAGTACAGAACGTCACCGTCAGTAACGCCTACGGGCGCTACCACGTAGCTTCTCTTGCCGCTCTCGTTCTCGAGAAGGGCAATGTAAGCGGTACGGTTGGGGTCGTACTCAACGCCGATAACCTTTGCGGCCTCGGTGTCCTGGCGCTTGAAGTCGATAATTCTGTACTTCAGCTTGTTACCGCCGCCGTGATGACGAACGGTGATCTTGCCGTAGCTGTTACGGCCTGCGTGCTTTTTCTTCTTTGCGAGCAGCGACTTCTCGGGCTCGAACTTGGTCAGCTCCTCAAAGGAGGGGGTGATCATGTGACGGCGCGAGGGCGTTGTCGGCTTATACTTCATGGTTGGCATTCTTTTGTCCTCCCAACTTAGTTCATGCTGTCAAAGAACGCAATGGTCTTTGAATCAGCAGTAAGGGTTACGACCGCTTTCTTCCACGCGCTCTTGTAACCGGTGTGAACACCAAGACGCTTCGGCTTCTTCTTCATGTTGATGGTGTTAACGCTCTTTACCTTAACGCCAAACATTTCTTCAACAGCGTGTGCGATCTCGGGCTTGGTTGCGCCGTCCATTACCTCGAAGGTGTAGCGCTTGCTTGCAACGCCGTCCATGCTTCTTTCGGTGATGACCGGCTTTACGATGATGGCATCAGCAGACTTCATCATTTCGCATATACCTCCTCGATTTTCTCAACGGCTTCCTTCGCTACGATGAAGGTATCGCAGTTGAGGATGTCGTAAACGTTCAGGGCGTTCGACACGGCGGTCTTTACGCCGGGGATGTTGGCACAGCTCTTGACAACCACGGGATCAACGGTAGGCAGAACGATCAGCGCCTTCTTCTCAGCACCGAGGGCGTTCAGCATAGCAACCATTGCCTTGGTCTTGTAAGAGGTAGCGGAGATTGCATCGACAACGATCATTTCGTTCTCGGCAACCTTAGCAGACATAGCACCGAAGAGGGCAGCCTGCTTTTCCTTCTTGTTCATGGTGATGCGATAGCAACGGGGCTTCGGGCCGAGTGCTACGCCACCGTGGGTCCACTGGGGTGCGCGGGTCGAGCCCTGTCTTGCACGGCCGGTACCCTTCTGCTTCCAGGGCTTCTTGCCGCCGCCGGAAACCTCGGTACGGGTCAGAGTGGACTGCGTGCCCTGTCTTTGGTTAGCCAGGTACGCCTTAACAGCGGTGTGGAGGACGGCACTGTTTACGTTTGCGCCGAATACAGTCTCGGACAGTTCGATCGTACCGACTTCCTTGCCCGCCATATCAACAACTTTCATATTAGGCATTGTTTCTTCCTCCTTCCGTTATGCTTTCACCGAATCGCGGATGAATACGATGCTGCCCTTTGCACCGGGAACAGCGCCCTTAACGGCGATCAGGTTCTTTTCTGCATCAATTTTTACAACAGCAAGGTTGAGAACAGTTACCTGCTCGTTACCCCACTGACCTGCCATCTTCTTGTTCTTGAAGATTCTGGCGGGGTCGATAACGCCCATAGAGCCGGACTGACGGTGGATCGGACCGATACCGTGCGTCTTACCCAGCATGTGAAGATTCCATCTCTTGATTGCGCCCGTGTAGCCGTGGCCCTTGGTTATACCGGTGATGTCGACCTTCTCGCCTGCGGCGAAGGTATCGACGGATATAACGTCACCTACGTTAGCGGTGCTGTTCTCGATGCGGAACTCCTTCAGATACTTCTTGGCGCCGATGCCTGCCTTCTTAAAGTGGCCGGCCTCTGCTTTGTTTACGTGCTTTGCCTTCTCGTCGCAGAATGCGAGCTGAACGGCTTCGTAACCGTCGTTTTCAACGGTTTTCTTCTGTGCCACTGCACAGGGACCTGCTTCGATGAGGGTTACGGGGATCACGTTGCCCTTCTCATCAAAGATCTGGGTCATACCCAGCTTCTTTCCGATAATGCCTTTTTTCATGGTTTTCCTCCATTTGGTTATTGGTTGACGTTTTGGATTATCGCTTGCGCGGTGACGTCAACTTGACCGTGAGGTCGCGGCGGCTTACCGCAAGGTCACGCTTTGATCTCGATCTGTACGCCTGCAGGGAGCTCGATGCTCATCAGAGCCTCGATGGTCTTCTGCGTGGGGTTCAGAATGTCGATCAGTCTTTTGTGGGTCCGAGTTTCGAACTGCTCGCGGCTGTCCTTATATTTGTGGACGGCACGGAGGATGGTTACGATCTCTTTTTCCGTGGGAAGCGGAACAGGACCCGAAACGGCACTGCCGTTTCTCTTAGCAATTTCCACTACCTTCTCCGCTGCGGCATCGACGAGGGTGTGGTCAAAGCTCTTCAGTCTTACTCTGATTTTCTCTTTTGCTGCCATGATTTTTGCCTCCTTCTTTAATTTTGCTTGCGCTTGGGGGTTCAGCATGTGCACACCGTGCCGGGCGTTTCTTTTTTGCCCTGTGAAAAACCGGGGAATATCTGCCGCACAGATAAGCCCGGATGGGATAGCACGGGTTCGCAGCCCCCAAGAAAGGAGCCCGAAAATCTTGCTGTCGCCCGGTTATCGGACATACTCCACGAAAATTACCCGCTAAAAAGCGGCAACCTCTCGCTTCATCGCATATCAAGCCTTACCATTATACAGGATTTTTTCTGTTTTTGCAAGGGAAATATTCATTTTTTTGCGATTTTGATGTAGAAATTTATCCAATATTTCGGCATTGTTTTTGTGCATTTTGTACAAAAACAGCGCAAAAATGGCATTTTGGGGCTATTTCAAGGCGGAAATCGCTGTTTTTTGAGCGTTTTAGTGCCCGATTTTTCCGATTTTTTCGTGTCACAACCGCATTTTTTGATGCAGCCATGGCATTTTGACACGTTTGGCGCCAAGGTTTTACCGCTCTGCTTGCTTCGTTGTTTCCTTCCCGAAAAGCCCCTACATAATAAAAAGGAAGAAAACCGTTCAATTTTCGCTCGGTACACGAAGCAAGGGGAAGAATTTTTCCATCGGTTTTTTTCCGCTTTCGGGATCATTTGTAAAAAAATTTCTCATAAATGGCAAATTGTATACATTTTGTTAACAAGTTTGCGCTACAATATAAGGGATGACTTATCACCACGAGGTATTTGTGCATGAAGATACAAAAAAAGCATTGGCTCTACTTTGCAATTGCCGCCGCGCCTGTGCTGTCCGTTTTGACAGTTATTCTGCGTTGCGTGGCCCTGTTTGCGGAATATGAACAGGATCGCGGATACTTTGGCAGCAAAGCCCCCGTGAACGCGACCGTCCTGATCCTGTTGGCGTTCGGCTTCGTTTTGTTCCTGACCTTAGGCATCGTTTTGCGGCGCGAGCTTTCTACGCCCTCCTACGTTGGCACGCTCAGCATCTTTTTCTCGGCGGGCTTTTCGGCCGTATCGCTTGCCGTCTTTGCCGTCTTCACCATGATCGCCTTTGTGCAGACGTCGGGCTTTATCAGCATCCTGATGCTGCTTTCCGCCCTGCTTGCCTTGGTCGGAGCCGTTTACTTTGCTTTCTTTTTGTTCCCTACACCTGCCGAAACCACCGCACGCGGCATGCTGGGGCTTTCCTTTGCATTTTTCTGCCTGCTCTCTTCCTTTATCCTGTATTTTGATATGAGCGAGCAGATGAATGCCCCTGCCAAGCTCTTTTCTCTTCTGACCTTTGTGATTTTGACCTGCTATGCGCTCGGGGAGTGCCGCGGGCTGTTTGGCCGCCAGTCCCCCGCCCTGCAATATCTTTTGACTGCTCTTGGGCTGGTTCTGTCGCTGACTGCCGCCGTGCCGAACATCCTGTACACCGTAACGCGCGGCAAGGAGCTTGTTCTGTCTACCGTTTACGATTTTGTTCTTCTTGCCTTCGGCTTGTATCTGTTTGCCCGTCTTTTGCAGATGCTGCCCCGCGCCCTGCCGGTTACCCATCCGCTTTTGCGCGTTTTCCTGCGTGACGGGGAGGATGAAGACGAAGCGACCGAGGATGAGGACGAAGAAGAGGGCGAGGAAGAAGTCGACCCCGAGGACGAAGAAAACTAAACACACATCGGGAGAGAGTCATCTCTCCCGATTTTAAGAGGAAGATTTATGAAAAAGCTTTTGATCATCGACGGCAACAGCATTCTCAATCGCGCTTTTTACGGCATCCGCGCGCTCACGGACAAGAACGGCCGCTTCACCAACGCGATCTTTGGTCTTTCAAACGTCCTGCACCGCGAGCTGAGTACCCTTTGCCCCGATTACGCCGCGATCGCCTTTGACGTGCACGCCCCCACCTTCCGTCGGGAGCTGTACGCGGAATACAAGGCCAACCGTCACGGCATGCCGGAGGAATTGCACGCGCAGCTTGACGATGCCAAGTACTGCGCGGAGCGCATGGGCTTTTGTCGCCTGGAGCTGCCCGGCTATGAGGCAGACGATATTCTTGGCACGGTATCGGCCATGACGGAAGCCGATCCCGACTTGCACGCATACGTGCTGTCGGGCGACCGAGATCTCTTGCAGCTGATCTCCCCACGGGTGTCGGTGCTTCTGGCTGGCAACACGGAAACCGCGCTGTTTGACCGTGATGCGTTCTTTGCCAAATACGGTGTCGAGCCCGAGCAGTTCGTGGACGTCAAGGCGCTGATGGGCGACTCCTCCGACAACATTCCGGGTGTCCCCGGGGTGGGTGAGAAGACGGCTTTCCGCCTGATCGCAACACACGGGTCGCTTGATAGCGTGTACGAGCACCTTGACGCGCCCGATATCACCAAAGGCCTGCGTGCGAAGTTAGAGGCGGGGCGTGAGCTTGCCTACCTCTCCAAAAAGCTGGTGACTATTTTGCGGGATGCGCCGATCGGCAAATCACTCCCTGATCTTGCGTATCGTGGCATGGATCGCGCCGCGCTATACGAGAAATTCGTTGAGCTGGAATTTTCGGGGCTGATCCGCAAATTCGGTTTGGACGTGCCCGATATCGAGGCGCAAGAAACCGTCTGCCCCTGTGAAAAAACCGAATATTCCCAAGCGGATGCCGCCGCCATCCTCGCGCAAGAGGGAGAGGTCGCCGTCACAAGCGACGAAAACGGCTTTTATTTCTCGATCGGCGGGAAGAATTTTGCCTATGCAGGTGACCTGCAGGCGCTTGCCTCCCTGTTTAACGGCAGTCGCAAGGTCATCACCTATGATGCGAAGGCTCTTTACCACACGCTTTCATCCTTTGGCGTAACGCTTGGCGGTACGCCTGACGACGTGATGCTGTACGCCTATGCGGTAGATGCCGCAGGCGGCACGCCTGCCCTGCCTGCGCTCTTTACGGCTTATCTGTCGGCAACCCCCGCCGAGGGAGAGCCCTGCGCGCATCTGCTCCCCGCCCTGCGCGATGCGCTTGCCGCACGCGTAGAGGAGAACGGTGCGAGTGTACTTCTTCACGAGATCGAGCTGCCGCTTGCCATGCTGCTTGGGCGCATGGAGGCCTTTGGCTTTAAGCTCGACCGCGCGGGGCTGGAAAGCTTCCGCAGTCAGCTGGAAGTCGCTATGAACAAGCTGATCGAACGCATTTATTATCTCGCGGGCGAGGAGTTTAATATCAATTCCCCGAAGCAGCTTGGCGTGATCCTGTTTGAAAAGCTGGGGCTTCCCGCCGAAAAGAAGACCAAAACGGGCTATTCCACCGACGTGGAAACCTTAAACCACCTGCGCCGCATCCATCCGATCGTGGGTGAGATCCTCGACTACCGCCAGATCGCCAAGCTCTACGCAACCTACGCGGTAGGCCTGCTTCACGCGGCAGACGAAAAGGATCGCATCCACACCGATTTCAAGCAGGCCTTGACCGCTACGGGGCGGCTCTCCTCTGCCGAGCCGAATTTGCAGAACATCCCGATCCGCACCGAGCTTGGTCGGGAGATGCGCCGCTTCTTTATCCCCGAAAACGAGGATTATCTGCTCGTTGACGCGGACTATTCGCAGATCGAGCTGCGGCTTCTTGCCCACATGGCGGGGGATGAACGCATGATCGCGGCCTTCTGCGCGGACGAGGATATTCACACCTCCACGGCCTCGGCGGTATTCGGCATGCCGAAGGAGGAGGTCACGGCGGAGCTGCGCCGTCAGGCCAAGGCGGTGAACTTTGGCATTGTGTACGGCATCGGCGCGTATTCACTTTCGGTTGATCTTGGCATTTCGACCGCCGCCGCCAAGGAATATATCGAATCCTATTTTGCCACCTATCCCGGCATTGCCGCGTATTTAGATGCGGTGGTTGAGGCCGCTTATGAGCAGGGCTTCTCCACCACCTTGTACGGCCGCCGCCGCACGATCCCCGAGCTGCGCGTGCAGAACAAGGTCACACGCAAATTTGGCGAGCGCGTGGCCATGAACAGCCCGATCCAGGGCACAGCCGCGGATATTATGAAGATCGCGATGCTCCGCGTTGACCGCCGCCTTGCGGCGGAGGGGCTGGATGCGCGGCTTGTGATGCAGGTGCACGACGAGCTGATCGTGGAGGCGCACAGATCGGTCGCTGACCGCGTGGCTACCATCCTTTCCGAGGAAATGGGCGCGGCGGCTGATCTCTCCGTGCCCCTGACAGTGGACGTCGCGGTGATGAAAACGTGGCTTGAATAAAAGCCCTCTCCGTCACCTGCGGTGACACCTCCCCCAAAGGGGGAGGCTGCGGTGGGGGCAAGCCCCCGCCCTACAATAAAACCACCCCCGTGCGTTGCTTTGCAACACACGGGGGTGCTCTTTTTTGTTATTTACGCCTCAATGCGCTTGACGGCGAAGGATTTTTTGATGAGGTGACGGGCTTCGAGCAGGTTCTCGATCTCGCCCGAGGCGATCATCTGCACGGCAAGGTTGCCGATCGCTGTAGCTTCCGAGGGGCCTGCCAGCACGGGGCGACCGACCGCCTTGGCAGTCAGCTCGTTCAGGTAGTCGGCCTGGCTGCCGCCACCCACGATGCAGAGCGCTTCAAAATGCTCACCCGTGATGTTTTCCATCTGTTCCATGGCACGCGCGTAGCAATCCGCGAGGCTATGGTAGATGACAGCGGCGATCTCACCAACCGTTTCAGGCACGGGCATACCTGCCTCGCGGCAAGCCGCCTGTACCTCGGCGATCATATTCGCGGGAGCAAGGAAGCGGTTGTCCTCGACCGACACACGGGACGAAAAATCATCGCATTTGGCGGCCTCGGCACAGATCTCGGCAAAGGAAAGATCCTTACCCTCCACTTTCCATTCGCGGCGGGCAGACTGGATCATCCAAAGACCCATGATGTT
>JAZQWX010000143.1:0-17221 GCA_045632565.1 Eubacteriales bacterium
TTCTGAATACGGCGCCATAGCCAAGTGGTAAGGCACGGGTCTGCAAAACCCTTATCCCCCGGTTCAAATCCGGGTGGCGCCTCCAAACGAAAATCCGTTCACGAAAGTGGACGGATTTTTGTTTGTATTATTCATTTTTCATTATTCATCATTCATTATTCATTAAACGAGAACGGATTTTCAAATGAAGAATGAATAATGAAGTCGCTTCGCTAATGAATAATGAATAATTACGGTAGCTTTTCGCCCGTTGGTCGAAAAGCATTGATAACAAATAATTTTCAAAAACTTATCTTGCCTTCCCGCTTCCTTTCGGTATAATGGTGTTTAACCTAAACCGGAAGGAAGAGTTTTCTTGACAAACTTTTGTGATATGCTATAATAAAATTGCTAATCGGGGACGGTACCCATAACAAAAAACAACATTAGCGAAAAAGCAAATCAATACAAAGGGGGCGACACCCATCGAAAAAAACGTAATTGTTGTTGATGAGCAAGGAAATGAATATGAAGCGACCTACCCGAAAAGGGCAAAAGGGCTTGTAAAGAACGGCAGGGCACGCTTCGTAGGTGAAAATAAAATATGCCTTGCGTGTCCTCCGGATAAAAATTTGGAGGAAGAAAATATGGCTAATAATATCAACAAAAATCAAGTATTTAATCAGATTACAGAACTTCAAAAGAGTCTTGAATCCATCGACAAATTCTTGTTTAAAATTCAATGTGTAACCGATTCTCAATCCTATGTTGAGCAGGAAGACGGCGAACCCATAACGCTCGATTATCTTCCCGACGTAGCGATGAAAAAAATCAAAGCGATTCGTGAGATCGTATTGGAACGCGAAAAAACGATCAATAAAATGCTTGATTTTTACTTAAAGCTTTATCAAGATATAGAAAACGACGAAAAAGAATAAGGAATCTTTTCTGTCAACACGCCCCAAAAAATTCTGAAAGCTCTGCTTTCAGGATTTTTTCATTTGTGTCCGCAGGACACAACATCATTTGCGTGCTTGCACGCAACATCATTCCGCCGCAGGCGGACACATAACGATGTTGCCTGCGGCAAATGATGTGCTTCGCAATGATGTGATGCTTCGCATCAATGATGTTGCGCTTCGCGCAAACGCAAGCCCCCCTTGCTTGACTTGCCGCCCTTTGCGTGTTAAAATAAAGAAAAAAGGGGGTGTCACACCATGAATGAAGCGATCGGCATGCTGCTTTTTGGGGTGTTTTTGCTGTTTTGCTCGGTTGCCTACGCTCTTTCCATGCTTTCCGCTGTCAAGGGGGAAACGGAGCGTTCGCTCTCCCGTCTGTCTTTTTGCTTCTCCGTTTTGCCGTTTGCCTTTGATCTGCTTTCGGTGGTGACATTTCTTTTTTTCTTTATCAACGTTAACTTCGTCCACATGGGAGGCGAGAGCCTTGCTTGGTTCCTGCTGTTTCTGCTCATCGTTTTGACCCTCCTTTCCGCCACCACGGTGCTGCCGTGTGCGGCGGCGGGCATCGTGTACGCCGTGCGACGGCTACGGCGCATGGGCAAGGGGCGGTGGCAAGTGGTGCTGGCGGTGACCTCTACGGTGATCAGCGCTCTGTTTCTTGTCATTTGGCTCTTGATTTTGTTTGAGCTTATTACTTGACATGGCCTGCGTGGGCATGATATAATATAATGAAAAAACCGCACGGAGGCAGACATGCTTAAGGTTGAAAATATCTCGGTCATGAATTTTGAAAACGCGATCCGCGGCGCGCGTAATCCCATGAACAGCTGGGCGCGCATGGATAGCTATACCGATGAAAAGGGGAACTTTATCCTTGGCGAAAACGACCGCGACCTTGGCCGCCGCCTGGCCCGCGCGGGCTCGGATCACCGCAAATTCCTGCGCCAGATCTTCGTGTCGCTGGATATCACCGCCCCCCTGTATTGGTGGAAGGAATTTGATACCTACAAGGTGGCAACGGTGGCCAACTCCACCTCCACCATGCATAAGATCCACGCCAAGCCCTTTACGCGTGAGGATTTTTCCTGCGATCGCCTGACGGATGACGCGCTTGCGGCTCTTGACGCCCTGATCGCGTTTCTTGAGGCAGAGCGCCTTTCCTTCGTGGAAACCAAGGACCGCGCCCATTGGCACAACATCATTCAGCTGCTCCCGTCCTCCTACGATCAGATGCGTACGGTGACGCTGAACTATGAAACGCTGATCAACATTTATTACGCCCGCCGTCATCACAAGCTGGCCGAGTGGCATATTTTGTGCGACGCGATCGAGGCCATGCCGTACGCCGCCGACCTGATCTTGGTGCGGGATGAGGAAAAAACCGAAGAATGAGCAACATTTTCGACCTGTTTAAAAAAATAGAAGCCCCCGCCCCCCTGCCGATCTCTCACCTTGTCGTGGGGCTTGGCAATCCCGGCAGGGAATACGAGGGCACGCGGCATAACGTGGGCTTTGAGGCCATCGACCATATCGCTGCCGCGGCGGGCACGCGCATCGACCGCGCCAAGTTCCACGCCCTGGTAGGCGAGGCCAATCTCGGCGGCCACCGCGTTCTTTTGATGAAACCCGAGACTTTTATGAACCTGTCCGGCACGGCGGTGGCCGAGGCGATGAATTTTTATAAAATTCCGCCCGAAAATCTCCTTGTGCTGTGTGACGATATCAGCTTTGATCCCGGAGTGTTCCGTATCCGCCGCAAGGGAAGCCACGGCGGTCACAACGGCTTAAAAAACATCATCGCCTCGATCGGATCGGACAATTTTGCCCGCATCAAGATCGGCGTGGGCAAAAAGCCGCACCCCGAATATGACCTTGTGGATTGGGTGCTGGGTCGCCCCGCAGGGGCAGACCGTGACGCGATCGTCGCGCGCCACGCGGACATGAAAGAGGCCGCCCTTTTGTGGCTTGACGGCAAAATCGACGAGGCCATGAACCGTTACTCCAAATAATTCTCCGAGGAACGTATGAGAATTATCACCGATACCATTCGAAAAGAGGCGGAATTTTCCGCGCTCCTTTCCACCGTGCGCGAGCAACGGAGGGCGGCTGTGCCGCTGCCGCTGCTGGTGAACGGCCTGTCGGGCGGTGCGCGTGCGGCCTTTCTTGCCGAGCTTTCGCGTGAGAGCGCGGCCGACGGCCACCCCGCCCTGATCCTTGTGCCGGATGACGGCGCGGCCACGCGACTTGCCGAGCAGCTCTCGGCCGCCGGCGTGCGTGCGCTTGCCTATCCCGCGCGGGATTTCGTTCTGCATCCTATGATTGCCTCCCACGGTATCGAACGTGAGAGGCTTTTCGTCTTGCATGCCGTTGCCTCGGGGGAGGCCGAGGCCGTGGTCGCCACTCCTGCCGCCGCCCTGCAGGCCACCATGCCGAAACATCGCCTTGCGGCGCTCTCGCTCTCGATCTCCCACGGCGAGGAGCTTGACCTTGACGCGCTCACCGACCGTCTGGTTTCGATGGGATATGCGCGGGTGGAAGCGGTAGACGGCGTGGGGCAGTTTGCCCGCCGCGGCGATATTCTCGACGTGTTTGCCGCCGGGTGTGCCTTTCCCGCGCGCCTTGAATTCTTCGGGAACGAGGTGGAGCGCCTTTCCCACTTTGATCCGCTGACCCAACGCCGCTTTGAGGAATGCGACCGTCTTCTTTTGCTCCCTGCCCGCGAGCTGCCGCTGGATGAACAGGCCCGCGCGCGTGTGGCAAAAGCCATGGCCGCGCTTGACAAAAAGGCGAGCGAGGCGGGCAAAAAGACGCTTGCCGCCGAGCGCGCCGCGCTGGAGGCGGGGCTGTCCGTTCCCGCGCTCGATAAATACATGAAAGAGGTCTACGAGAACCCCTCTTGCCTCTTTGACTATATCCTTGACCGTCCGCGTCCCACGGTGATGCTGTGCGATACCGCCGCCGTGCAGGAAAGCCTGCGCGCCACGCGCGCCCTGCTTTCAGAGAGTGTGATGAGCCTGCTTACGGACGGCGTGATCCCCCCTGCGGTGGGGGACGTGCTGTACCGTAGCGAAAGCGAGCTGGAAGCCGCCCTGTCCGCCTGCGTGGCGGTGCACGTCAACGCCTTCTCGGGCGTGCGCGGTGTGAAAAAAAGCGCGGGGCTGTTTGGCTTCCGCTGCCGCACGGGCGTTTCCTATTTTGACCGAACCGAGCTTCTCTGTGAGGACGCGCGTGCGTTCGCCGAGGGCGGCTACCGCATCCTGCTGGTCAGCTCCTCCGCAGGGGAGGAAACGGCGCTTTCCGAGTGCCTGACGGCGGCAGGGCTGACCACCCGTTCCGTTTCCGCCGATACCCCCTTTTTGACCGCTGCGGAACACACGGGTGTCGTCTACACCACGGTTCTTTCCGATTTTTCGGGTGAATTTCTCGGCTTTGACCTGCCCGCCTCTCGCGTGGCGGTGCTTTCCGCCTTTCCCGATGCGGGTGTGCTTCGCCGTGAGGCAAGACACGCGCGCCGCCGCAAGAAACAGGCGGCAGGCGAGCGGCTCTTATCCTATGCCGACTTGCGCGAGGGCGACCTGGTGGTGCACGCCGTGCACGGCATCGGCCGCTTTGAGGGGATGAGCACCCTGACCGTGGACGGCGCGACCCGCGACTATATCACCATCCGCTACGCGGGTACGGATAAGCTGTTTTTGCCCGCCGATCGGCTGGAAATGATCTCCAAATATATCGGTGCAGGGGGCGAGACGACCTCCGTGCGCCTGTCCCGCATGGGCGGCGCGGAATGGGGGCGCGCCACCGGCCGCGCCAAGGCTGCCGCGCGCGATATGGCGCGGGAGCTTATTAACCTCTACGCCGCGCGCGCCCGCCGACCGGGCTACGCGTTTTCTCCCGACGACGCGATGCAACGCGAGTTTGAGGCCGCCTTCCCCTATGAGGAAACCGAGGGACAGCTACAGGCGACCGAGGAGATCAAGCGGGATATGGAACGCCCCGTGCCCATGGATCGCCTGCTTTGCGGTGACGTGGGCTACGGCAAGACCGAGGTGGCGCTGCGCGCCGCCTTCAAGGCGATCTCGGACGGCAAGCAGGTGGCCATTCTCGTGCCCACCACCGTCCTTGCCATGCAGCACTATGAAACCGTGACCTCGCGCATGCGCGCGTTTCCCGTCACGGTGGAAATGCTCTCGCGCTTCCGCACCAAAAAACAGACCGAAAATATTCTGCGCCGCCTGCGCCGCGGCGAGATCGATATTCTCGTCGGCACGCACAGGCTGCTGTCCTCCAAGCTGGAGTTCCGTGACCTTGGGCTTCTCATCGTGGATGAGGAGCAACGCTTTGGCGTGGCGCAAAAGGAAAAATTAAAGGAAATGGCCGAGGGCGTGGACGTCCTGACCCTCACCGCCACCCCTATTCCGCGCACCCTGAATATGGCGATGAACGGCATCCGCGATATGTCCCTCTTGGACGAAGCCCCCGCCGACCGCCATCCCGTGGAAACCTACGTCATGGAGCATGACGATGCCGTGATCGCCGAGGCGATTCGGCGCGAGCTGCGCCGCGGCGGACAGGTCATTTACCTCTACAACCGCGTGGAAACCATGGATCGCGTGCTCGCGCGCCTCTCTCGCGAGCTGCCCGATGCCCGCATTGCCTCCGCCCACGGCAAGACCGACCGCGAGGAGCTGGAGGATATCTGGCAGGCCATGTGGCACGGGGAGCTGGACGTGATCCTGTGTACCACCATCGTGGAAACGGGCGTGGATCTACCGAACGCCAATACGCTGATCATCGAGGATGCCGATCGCCTCGGCCTTTCCCAGCTGCATCAGATCCGCGGCCGCGTGGGTCGTTCCGGGCGGCAGGCCTACGCGTATTTGACCTACCGCACGGGCAAGGTGCTGACCGAGGTGGCCGCCCGCCGCCTCTCGGCCATCCGTGAATACGCCGCCTTTGGCGCGGGCTTTAAGATCGCTTTGCGTGACCTTGAGATCCGCGGCGCGGGCAACCTGCTGGGTGCGGAGCAGCACGGCCACATCGAGTCCGTGGGATACGAGCTGTACGTGCGCCTTCTTTCCGAGGCCGTGCTCGAAGAGCAGGGAAAAGCCAAGGAGCCGCCCTTTGAGGCGACCGTGGACATCCGCACAAGCGCCCACATTCCCGAAACATACGTTGCCGGCGCCGCCGCGCGCATGGAGCTGTACAAAAAGATCTCGGCCATCTCCGAGGAGGCGGACGTGTCGGATATCCTTGACGAATGCACTGACCGCTACGGTAAGGTGCCGCGCGAGCTGACGCGCCTGTTGTGGGTGGCCCTTGCGCGTGCCATGGCCTGCCGCCATCGCATCCGCCGCGTCGAGGGGCGCGGGGACAGCATACGGCTTGTCCTGACCGAGGTGGATCTCTCCGCCTGGTCGGTCATCTTTGCCGAGCGCGGCAACCTGAAATTTGAAAAGACCGCCCCGCCCGCCGTGGTGGCGCGACTCTCCCCGAACGAAGAGCCGTGTGAGGCGGCGGCAAGACTGCTGCTGGCCTACCACGCCGCAAAGGAAAGTGAGGAAAACGCATGAAAAATATCCTGACAAAATGCTTGGCACTTGCCCTGCTTCTTTCCCTTTTTTGCCCCGCGTTTGTTGCTTGCGCGGGCACGGGAGAGCCTGTTCTTTCCTATAAAAATGCGAAGATCACGGACGACGTGTACCGCTATTGGATGGCCTGCTACCGCGCGCAGTTTGCCGCCGTGGAGAGCGAGGAAAACCGCGCGCGCCTTGCGGAGATCGCCCGCTCGAACATCGAGCGCTCGCTTGTGTGCGTCGGGCTGTTTGACGGCTACGGTCTGCGCCTCGATACTGCCGCGCGGGATCTGGTGAACGCCGCGGTCGAGAGCATGGAGGAGTCGCTTGGCGGCCGCGAGGCGCTGGAAGAGGCACTCTCTGTATGGGGTATGGATATAAACGGGCTGAAAACCGCCCTTTTGCACGAGCAAAAGGCCGCCGCCCTGCGGGATTACCTCTTTGGAGAGGGGGGCGCGTACGTCATCTCCGAGGAAACGGCTGAAAAGTATTATACGGAAACCTACGCCCGCGTGTATATGATCTTCATTCCCTACGTGGACTTTGAGCTGGATGCCGCCGGCAACCGCATTTTTGACCCCGTGACCCAACGCTACCGCTATAAAAACAAGATCTCCACCCTGCTGGAGATCCAAAAGGAGCGTGCCGCGCTGGTGCGCGCAGCCTGCGGGGAAGAGATCACGCAGGCGGCCTTCCTCGAGCTTGCCAAGAAATATAACGAGGATGCGTCGGCCAAGACCTACGAAAACGGCTATTTCTTCTCGCGGGATGAGGACTATTCCACCTATATCGGGGAGCTGCCCGCCGCCGCCCTCTCTATGAAGGTGGGCGAGGTGCGCGAGGTGGCAAGCGATTACGGCGTGCATTTTCTGTACCGTGCGGAAAGCACCAAGGGGGCGTATGCGGACGAGAAAAACGCGGACTTCTTCGCTTCCTTTGACGAAAATCTCAAGGACTACGCCTTTGCCACCCTGATCTCGGCGGAGCTGCCGTTCGTTACGGTGGTAAATCGTGAGCTTCTTGACAGCATCCGCTACGAGGATATTCAGCCCAACCACGGGGTATATTGGGGGTAAATTAAGATCATGGCAAGACAAAAATGGCGCGGGGGCGCGATGCTCTCCCCCTTGCCGCCCGCGATCGTTTCCTGCGCGGACGGCGAGCGAAAAAATCTGATCACCGTGGCGTGGACGGGCATTCTGTCCACCGTTCCGCCGCGCACCTATATTTCGGTGCGCCCCTCCCGCTACTCGCACGATATCATTGAAAACAGCGGGGAATTTGTGATCAACCTGTGCACCGAGGAGCTTTGCCGTGCCGCCGATTATTGCGGCATGTATACGGGGGCAAAGGTAGATAAATTTGAAAAATGCGGCCTGACCCCCATCCCCTCGACCGAGGTGGCCTGCCCCAGCCTCGGGGAAAGCCCCTTGTCGCTGGAGTGCCGTGTGTTTGAGGTCAAGCGCCTTGGCTCGCACGATATGTACCTTGCGGATATTGTGGCCGTGACGGTGGACGATTCTCTGCTTGACGGGCAGGGCAAGCTGCGCCTTGACCGCGCGCATCTGTGCGCTTATTCGCACGGCGAATATTTCGGGCTTGGCCGTCGGCTCGGCAAATTCGGCTTCTCGGCCGCCAAAAAGAAAAAACCGCCGAAGCGGAAATAAAAAGAACGGGCTTTCGCCAAGCGAAAGCCCGTTTCTTTTATTTGAGCAGATCGAAGAATACCAAAAAGCACAGCACCGCGCCCACCAGCGTGTAAATGCCGAGCAGCGAGCCGATAAGGCCGAAAACGATGCCCACGATCGGCAGAGCCGAAAGCAGACCGATCAGCCAGCCGAACACGGTGGTCAGCACGAGGAAGATGATCAGCTGAACGAGGAAGGAAACCAGGTTGCCCTTTTCGATCTTAAAGGGGGTAGGCCAAAATTTTTTCAAAAATTCCATAAAAACCTCCGTTTTTTAGCTTGCAAGACGAATCTCACTACCGGTATTATAGCAATTTTTTCGCCGTTTTGTCAATGCTTTTTTAAAAATCACATTCCCTTGGAGATTGCCGTTGGGGTCGTGCCCGTGATCTTGCGGAACAGGCGGTAGAAGGTGGAATAATCGTGGAAGCCGCATGCCTCGCAGACGTAGGCAGGGCTCTCCCCCGACAGAAGCAGGGACTGCGCGTACAGGATCTTTTTGGTGTTGATGTAATTTTTGAGGCCGATGTCCATGTGTTGGCTGAAAATGTTCTGGATGTAGGACTTCGACAGGTACAGCTCCTTGGAAAGCGTTTGTGCGTTCCAATCCCGCTCGGGATATTTGTTGGTCAGGGAGATGATGCGGTCAATAATGTGGTTGCGCTGCGCGCAATCGCGGCGGATGGCGGGGGCTTCATAGATCAGATTGAGAAGGATCTCACGCACCGAGCAGCGGATCATCAGGCGCGTGTCGGATTCCGAAAACCGCTCGGAATAGGAGCACAGCTTTTCAAAGCAGGTGCGGATAAAGGGCTTGTCCTCGATGTTGACGATGGGGGGCAGGGACTCCAGCCGCTCACGGTTTTCACTTGGCAGAATGTGTGCGTCGAAGTTGGAAACGTAGCGCACGTAGCGGACGTGGGAGAGCAGGTGCAGGCAGTGGAACTGCTTGGGCTGGATAAAGATCAGGTCGTGCGGCTTTAAGGGGAAGATGTGTCCCTCGATATTGAATTCCGCATCCCCCTCCACAAAATACAGCATCTCGTAATTGAGGTGGGAGTGGTGGAAAAAGTTCCGCTCAATTTCGATCGGCGGCTCATCGATCGCAAAGCCCATATCGCAATGCAGGTCTGCCATATACGGCAGGGGCGTTTTTCCTTTTTGCTTGGACGGAGCTGCACCCGAAACGGGAATGGACGCATTGATACGCATGGATTTCTCCTCTTTTTGCGTGATTTTTTTGTCTTCAAGATGGATTATAGCATTTTTTAGTAGAAAATGCAATAGGAATATGGCAAAAAGGTACTTGCATTTCTTTTTTTACTGTTATATAATGGGATTAACCTATTGTAAACGGAGGGTTCCCTTATGATCAAGCTTTGTGCATTTGCGGATGAGGCAGGCAATTCGCTTGACGAGCAGATCGCCGCGCTCAAACGCAACAACATCCCTTACCTCGAGCTTCGTTCCATTGACAAAAAGAACGTTTCTTCCTTTACCGAGGAAGAGGCAAAGGCCTACGCCGCACGCCTCTCTGAGGCGGGCATCAAGGTGTGGAGCATCGGCTCTCCCCTTGGTAAGGTGGACGTCACCTGTGATTTTGACGAGTACATGAAGACCGTGCGCCACACCGTGAAGCTGGCGAAGATCTTTGATTGCACCCGCATCCGTATGTTCAGCTTCTTCCACGCGAAGGAGGCGCTCGACGAGGTGGTACGCCGCCTGCAGGTCATGGTAGACGCCGCCGCAGAAGAGGGCGTATATCTCTACCACGAAAATGAAAAGGATATCTACGGCGAGAATGCCAAGGAAGTCCAGACCCTTCAGCAGCGCGTGAAGGGGTTGCGCTACATCTACGACCCCGCCAACTTCGTGCAGTGCGGTCAGGATATGACGTACGCCGTTAAGTGGCTGCCCGGCACCGTCGGCTACTTCCACATCAAGGACGTGATCCGCGAGACCGGCGAGCTTGTTCCCGCAGGTGAGGGTGACGGCATGCTTCTTGAAATGGTAAACGCCATTACACGTGATGCGACCCTGACCATCGAGCCGCACCTGATGACCTTTGACGCGTACGCCCAGATCGATAATACCGAAATGAAGGGCAAGCACGTATACAAGGATAACAACGAATCCTTTGACGCCGCCTGCGCGGGCATCAAGCGCGTGCTGACGGATGCAGGATATACAGAAACCGAGAAAGGTTGGGAAAAGAAAATGATCAAATACGGTATTATCGGTGTTGGTAACATGGGTTCTTCTCACGTCCGCACCATCATCAGCGGATGGGCAGGCGGTGACGCTACCGTGGCAGCGATCGCGGATCTTGACGATACCAAGCTCGCCCGCATGAAGGAGCTTTACCCCGAAGCAAACTTTGCCTGCTACAAGAGCGGCGCAGAGCTGATCGCCGCAGGCGGCGTGGATGCAGTTATCATCGCCGTTCCCCACTATCAGCACACCGTGCTGGCCATCGACGCCATGAAGCACGGCATCGCCGTTGTGTGCGAGAAGCCCGCCGGCGTGTACACCAAGGACGTTAAGGAAATGAACCGCGTTTCCGAGGAGACCGGCGTTCCCTTTACCATGATGTTCAACCAGCGTACCAACTGCGTATACCGCAAGATGCGCGAGATGGTACAGAGTGGCGCGATCGGCGAGATCAAGCGCGTGAACTGGATCATCACCGACTGGTACCGTACCCAGTATTATTATGACAGCGGCGCATGGCGCGGCACCTGGCGCGGCGAGGGCGGCGGCGTTCTGCTCAACCAGTGCCCGCACCAGCTCGACCTTCTGCAGTGGGTTGTCGGCATGATGCCCACCAAGCTGCAGGCACACGTGCACTTCGGTAAGTGGCACGACATTGAGGTTGACGACGACGTAACCGCATACTTTGAGTATCCGAACGGCGCAACCGGCGTGTTCATCACCACCACAGGCGACTATCCGGGCTCTAACCGCTTTGAGATCCAGGGCACGAAGGGTCAGCTGATCTGCGACTCTCACCGCAAGGGCTACCTGGAGTACATCCCGCTGACCGAGGACGAGCGCGAGTATTGCAAGACCTCCGATCAGGGCTTTGGTCATCCCGCCCAGGGCGAGAAGGTGGAGCAGGTGGAAACCGACGGCCTGAACCGTCAGCACCCCGCCATCATCGAGAACTTTACCAACTATCTGCTTGGTAAGGAAGAGCTGTTCGTGGACGGCAAGGAAGGTCTGAAGGGCGTTATGCTCATGGACGCTATGCTGTTCTCCGGCTTCACCGGCAAGATGATCGATCTGCCCTTCGATGACGAGGAATTCTACCGCGAGCACCAGAAGCGCGTTGCTACCGGCCGTGTCAAGGACGACGTGGCAGGCGTGGTTCTGGATACCGCCGGCACCTACGGCAGCAAGTAAGCTGAAGGAGAAGCTATGAGGTCCGCTATTATCGGTCTTGGCTGTATCAGCACCCTGCACCGCCATGGCATTGCCAAGGCAGGCGGGGAGCTGGTAGCCGTTTGTGATAATAATTATGAAAAGCTGGAGCGCTTTGCCGCCGACGGCGGCAAAGCGGCCCTGTATACCGACTATCGTGAGATGCTGACGAACGAGCAGCTCGATGTGGTGCATATTTGCACACCGCATTACCTGCATGCCGAGATGATCATTGCGGCGCTTGAGGCGGGCTGCAACGTCCTGTGCGAAAAGCCGCTGTGCATCCGGGAAGAGGACATTCCGCGCATCCTTGCAGCGGAGGCGGCAAGCGGAAAGCTGCTTGGCGTTTGCCATCAGAACCGCTATAATCAAAGCAGCATGGAGGCGCGTGCGATCCTCGAAAAGGATCCTGCCGTTTCGGGCTTTGGCTTTGTAGTCTGGAACCGTGATGCACGCTACTATGCAAGCGGCGCGTGGCGTGGAAAATGGGAGACTGAGGGCGGTGGCGTGATGATCAATCAGGCGCTGCACACTCTTGATCTGATGCTTCTTCTGATGGGTGACCCCGAAACGGTAGAGGCTACCTGCGAAAACCGCCGCCTTAAGGGCGTGATCGAGGTGGAGGACACCGCCTCCGCACTCTTCCGTTATGGGGACGGCAGGATGTTCAACTTTTACGCTACCAATGCCAACTCGGCGGATTTCCCCGTGGAAATGGTGATCCACACCGTGGGTAAGCATATACTGAACCTGACAAGCGCGACCGTGACCGTGGATGGACAGGCAGTTTCCTTCTCCTACGGAAAGACCGAGCGGGGCAAGGGCGTATGGGGCAATGGCCATGAGGCATTGATCTCGGATTTTTATTCTTGCATCGAGCAAGGTCGCCCCTTCCCAATCAACGGCAAAGAGGGCGCACGTGTGGTACGTGCCATCCTTGGTATGTACCGTTCCCAAAGCAAGGAAATTCCCCTGACAAAATCATAAAAAGGAGTATGACCTATGAAAATGACGTTCCGCTGGTACGGAGAGAGCGACAGCATTCCGTTGTCCTACATCCGTCAGATCCCGAATATGTCCGGCGTGGTCACCGCCGTTTACCGCGTGCCGGTAGGCGAGGTGTGGCCGCGTGAGGACATCGCACGCTTGAAGCAGCTGTGCGACGAGAACGGCCTTGAGATGGAAGTGATCGAGAGTGTTCCCGTGCACGAGGACATCAAGCTCGGCCGCCCCACCCGTGACCGCTACATTGCCAACTATGCCGAAAACATTCGCCGTCTGGGCGAGGTCGGTGTGAAGTGCGTTTGCTACAACTTCATGCCCGTATTCGACTGGCTGCGTACCAACCTCAAGCTCGAAGCCCCCGACGGCTCGAACTCCCTCTGCTACTGCCATGAGGAGCTGATGAAGCTCGACCCGAAGCACCTCTCCCTGCCCGGCTGGGATGAAAGCTACACCCAGGATGAGCTGCAGGGTCTGCTCTCCGCTTACGCAAACGTCAGCCACGAGCAGCTCTTTGAAAACCTCGTGTATTTCCTGAAGGGCATCATGCCCGCCTGTAACGAGGCCAAGATCGATATGGCCATCCACCCCGATGATCCGCCGTGGGATATGTTCGGCCTGCCCCGCATCATTTCCTCGGAGGCAGACTACGACCGTATGTTCGCCGCCGTGCCCGATATGCACAACGGCATGACCTTCTGCACCGGCTCTCTTGGTGCAGGCAGAACCAACGATCTTGTTGCCATGGCCGCCAAGTACGCCAAGGCAGGCCGTATCTCCTTTGCCCACATCCGTCAGATCCGCTATGAGGGCGAGCTCGACTTTGCCGAGAACGGTCACCTGACCTCCGCCGGTAGCCTGGATATCTACGGCATCGTACAGGCGCTGGTGAAGAACGGCTTCGTCGGCTACGTTCGTCCCGACCACGGCCGTAACATCTGGGGTGAGGACGGCAAGCCCGGCTACGGCCTCTATGACCGCGCACTCGGCGCGGCTTACCTCAACGGCTTGTTTGAAGCCGCAGAAAAGGAGATGCAGAAATGAGCAAGAATTTACCGTTTTCCGTAGACCTGTCCGATAAGGTCGTTGTCGTTACCGGTGCGGGCGGCGTTCTGATGAGCGAATTTGCCGCTGCCCTGGCCGCTTGCGGTGCCAAGGTTGCCCTGCTTGACATCAATGCCGAGGCCGTTGCCAAGGTTGCTGCCGAGATCGGCGAAAACGCTCTGGCCGTTCCTACCAACTGCCTCGATAAGGCAGCCCTTGAGGCCTCCAAGAAGATCATCAACGAGAAGCTTGGCGCGGTCAATTTCCTGATCAACGGTGCCGGCGGCAACAACCCCCGCGCTACCTGCGATAACGAAACCATGACCCCCGATACCGATGAAGAGATCAAGTCCTTTTTCAAGCTGGAGGAGAGCGGCATCCGCTTCGTATTTGACCTCAACATCACCTCCGCCTTCCTGACCACGCAGGTTTTTGCGCAGGATATGATCAAGACCGGCGGTAACATCATCAACATTTCGTCGATGAACGGCTTCCGCCCCCTGACCAAGATCCCCGCATACAGCGCGGCCAAGGCAGGTATCTCCAACTTTACCGAATGGCTGGCCGTTCACTTTGCCCCCTGCGGCATCCGCGCCAACGCCATTGCCCCCGGCTTCTTCGTTACCCACCAGAACAGAGATCTGCTGTTCAAGGACGGCGAGCCTACCCCCCGTACCCACAAGATCCTCGGCCACACCCCCCAGAACCGCTTTGGTGACGTGTCCGACCTGATCGGTACGCTTCTGTTCCTCGCTTCCGATGCCGCATCCGGCTTCGTGACCGGTGTGGTTATCCCCGTGGACGGCGGCTTTAACGCTTACAGCGGTGTATAAGGAGGGAACAGCATGAAGCTTGCAGCACAGATGTACACGCTTCGTGACTATTGCCAGACCGAAGCGGATATTGAAAAGACCCTGCGCCGTCTGAAAAAGATCGGCTACAACGCCATTCAGATCTCCGGCTTCGGCCCGTACCGTGTCGAGTGGCTGGCTGACCTTCTTAAGGAACTTGACATGGAGGTGTGCGTGCCGCATCTCGATTACAAGCGCATCGTAAACGATACCGATGCCCTGATCGCCGAAATGAAGCTGCTCGGCAGTAACGGTATCGGCGTTGGCTCCCTGATGTACGACAAGAAGGACTCTACCGTAGCTGCCAAGACCTTTGACGAGCTGGCTCCCGCCATCGACAAGATCCACGAGGCAGGCCTGGTATTTGCCTTCCATAACCATTGGGGCGAGTTCCTGACCCTGCCCGACATCGGTATGAACACCTTTGACCAGTACGCCGCCCGCTTCCCCGCAGACCGCGCACAGGTCATTCTGGACTTCTACTGGGTCGTATACGCCTGCCAGGATCCGATCAAGACGATCGAAAAGTACAAGGACCGCCTGAACGCCCTGGTGCACTTCAAGGATATGACCATCAACGAAAACGGCGAGCGTATGTTCACCGAGGTCTTTGAGGGCTTCATCGACTACGAGGCTATCTTCAAAAAGCTTGAAGAATGCGGCGCTAAATGGGTTGCCGTTGAGGAAGACAGAATTCCGAATGACGGCTGTCCCTTCGAGGCTCTTGCCAAGTCCCTTGAGAACATCAAGAAACGCGGCCTGCCCTTCGAAAATATCTAAACAAACGGACAAAGCAAAAAGCCCCCACGGTAGGTTTCCTACCGTGGGGGCTTTTTGCTGTCCGTACAGGTCAGGATAGTTCAGCCGTGACGGAGCTTGCGTTATTTTTGAAGAATGCCGATCCCTTCCTGCACGCGCGCTTCCTTGACGTGGGAAAGCTCCACAGCGGTGGGCAGGCCTTCTGCGGGGGTGACGGTGTTACCCTCGAAGATCGCCTCGGTCACGTTGTTGAAGTTCACGGCCTTTTCGACCAGCATATCGAAGGTGTTGTCCACCACGCGCACTCTGCCGTGGAAATAGGCGTCCTCCACTACCTTGCGGCGGGGCGCCATATCGATCACGGCGTCGCCCCACTTGTCCGCGTGCTTGCAGCGGTCAAAATGGCAGGCACGGATGGTCACGTCGGTTGTACCGCCGGACTCAAACCAATACGCGCCGTCTGACTCAAACTTGATCGAGCAGCCGCCTGTGTGGAAGTAGCAATCCTCCACCAGCATGGGCGCGGTGGAAGCCAGCAGCATGCCGCGTGCGCGGTTGTTTTGCACCGTATTGTGACGGAAGATAAGGCTTGCGGCGCGGGAGATATTCTCCACGTCGTCCCCGACGGCGATATCCTCGGCGCTCTCCGAAAGGACGAGGCGGACGGTATCCTGATTGAGGTACTCGACCTCCTCGATCGTTTTTTCTACGTAGGGGATCAGCGATTCGGGATCGAGCGCGCGGATGCGGTCGCCGGCGCGCAGCATATGGATGCCCTTGGCCTCGCTGTGCATTTCTTTGACAAACAGCTCGCGGCCTGAGCGTCTGATGACGCGGGTGTACATGCCGTGGATGTTCAGGGCATCGTCCAACTGACCCTCAAACACGCCGTTTTCCACGATGACCTCACCCGTGCAGTTGACAAAGTGGGTAGCGTCCGCGTTGGCGGTGTAAAGCTGATTGCCCGTGCGGCGGGTAGAGAAGCCGTCGAGGTGAATGTTCTCCGAGGTCTGGGCGATAAAGCCCATGCCAAGGCAGGAATTGACGGTCACGTTTTCCACGCGCACGTCGTGGCAGTCCTCACAGAAGATGCCTGCGCCAAAGCGGCGTGCGGCGTTGATGATCAGCACGTTGCCGATCGGGGGCTTGCGGGTGACGCCGTGGACGCGGAAGTTTCCGTTTTCAAGGCGTTCTACGCGAAAATTCCACCAAAAGCCCATGGTATGATCCGAGGTGCCCGGCTCCATTTCACCGCTTTCACCGTTGAATTCAATGTTGGTCGAAACGGGCAGCAGCGTGCCGGAATAGGGATGGCGGATGACGAGCAGGCCGCTGTACAGAGAAAATTGCTCCGCGCCGAACTCGGGGACAAGATCCACGTAATCATCCCCGTGCGCGGCCACGCGTGCCTGCATAAACTGCGTGGCGGGGTTTTGCAGAATACCGTTTTTGATCGTGATGCGAGAGGAACGCAACAGCGCCATGTGCGTCATGTCGCCATGCACGCGGAGCGTGGCACCGCCAAGATCCAGCGTAAAGTCCTGCATATCCTCGATCACCGCCGCAATGCGCTTCGGGCCGTTCTGACCGTGGTTGGAGATATACAGCACGCGCTCCTCGCAATAGTCGGGGTAAATATCGTATACGTCGGGGGAAAGAATCAGGCAATTTGCCCCCTCGCGGCGGCAGGCCTGCATGGCGCGGGCCAGGTTGTAGCCGTGATCCTCGCTTGTGCAGAAATCCTTGTAATACAGTGTCTTGCTCATCGGTTATTCCTCGTCACGAACCAGGTAGCCCGCCTGCTCAAACCACACAAGGATGTGGGAAGCAAAGCCGTGATTACAGCTGGCATAGGTAGAAACGTGCTCCCACAGCGTGCCCGTCTTGTCGGCCATGTAAGTGAAGTAGTCGAGAATGTCCGAGAGGGTTTTCTCCACCTCACCTGC
>JAZQWX010000144.1:0-2348 GCA_045632565.1 Eubacteriales bacterium
ACAGAACGACATGGCTACGATCCGACTTCCGGAAGGGAGGCTCGCGGCGGGAGCAAGCCCCCGCCCTACGAAAAGACGGACGGCAAGCGACCACTCGCACGATCGCCCGCTAAACTTCGTTAAAATTACGACTTTCAACAAAGTTTCCCACAAAAATGTTGAAAACCCCGCAAAATGAATATTCCAAAAGCCCTTGACAAACGGATTTTTTCCTTTCTCGCCAGATTTGGCGCGGTTTCTGCTATTTTCGACAGACGCCCGACCGCGCGTTTTGGGGCTGTTTTGTTGAAAACCCTGTTGAAAATGTGGAGAATATTCATTTTCATATGCATAATTTTGGCGAACATTTGGACTGCTCGAATGAGTTTTTAACATTTTCTCCGTACATATTCGGAATTTATTCGTATTTATTGCGAATTTTAAATAGGAAGGTATCACCATGGAACATATCGATAAGGTGGTCGGCACGTTTGAGAGGACGGAGGAAAAGCTGACCTCTGACCTGCCGCACGTTTCCCCCACGGTCATCCGCCGTCTGCCGCGCTATCACCGTTATCTGCGTACCCTGATCGAGTCGGGGCGCGGGCGCATCAGCTCCGGTGAGCTGTCCACCCTGATGAACGTGACGGCCTCGCAGATCCGTCAGGATCTGAACTGCTTCGGCGGCTTCGGACAGCAGGGCTACGGCTACAACGTGAAATATCTGTACGGCAAGATCAGCGAGCTGCTGGGCGTGAACGAGGGGTATTTCGCCATCATCATCGGCGCGGGCAACCTTGGCCGTGCGCTGGCGGGCACGCCGATGTTTGAGCGCCGCGGTGTGACGCTGCTCGCCATGTTTGACGTAAATCCTGCCGTGATCGGACAGGAATTTTCGGGGCTGACGGTGCATCACATTGACGATCTGACGGCATTTTGCGCGGAAAACCGCGTGGATTTTGCGGTGCTGGCAACGCCCGCGCCCGAGGCGGCGGTCATCGCCCCTTGCCTTTCTGCCCTTGGGGTGAGAGGCGTGTGGAACTTTACCAGCGCGCGCCTGAAGCGCGCCAATCCGGATCTCGTGGTCGAGAACATCCATTTGAGCGATTCCCTGATGAATTTGTGCTTTAACCTGAAAAAGGCTGACGATAAGAAAAGGAAGAAGACATGACGGTCTTTAAAATCAACAAACGAAACGGCGCGTTTCCGCGCCTTGGCGGAACGGCCGCACTGACGGACGCCTCCCCCGAGGAGCTGCGGGTGCTGCTGTGCCTTGTCGAGGCGGGCGAGGCGGACGCCGCCGCGCTGGCCTCGGCCTCGGGCTGTAGCCGCGCGCGTGTGGGCGCGGCCCTCTCCTATTGGCAGGAGCTTGGCGTGATCGCCGAGGCAGGCAAGGTCGCGCCGCCGCCCGTTTGCGAGGAGGCCGAGGAGCTGCCCGCCGCCGAGGTAGCCGAGAGCATCAAGCGCACGGATTCCCGCGCGTTTATCGAGGCCTGCCAGCAGACCGTGGGGCGCATCTTTACCCTGCGCGAGCTGAATATTCTCTCCTCGCTGATCGAGGAGATGCCCTTTTCCGAGGAATATCTTCTCACGCTCATTTCCTACGTTAAGACCAAGACCAAGCGATTTTCCTTCCATTATTTAGAGAAGGTCGCGCACACGATGCTGGAGCGCGAGTGTCTGACGGTCGAGGGACTGCAACAGTATCTGGATGCCGTGGCGCGTTTTTCCTCCGAGGAGTGGCGGCTGCGCCGCCTGCTCGGCATCGGCGAGCGCAAGCTGGGCACGCGAGAGGAGGCCATGTTCCTGCGCTGGACGGGCGAGCTTGGCTATGACAGCGAGATCGTGGGCATCGCCTACGATATCACGGTCAATCAAACGGGAAAAATTTCCCTGCCCTACATGGACAAGCTGCTCACCCGCTGGCATGAGGCGGGCGCACGCACGGTGCGCGAGGTAGAGGAGCTGCTCGATCGCGAACGTGCGGAGCACGCGGCAAAGAAGGACAAAAAAGCGCTTCCCGTGACGAAGGGCAACAAAACGAACACGAAATTTTCCACCACCGCCGACGAAAGCGATCCCACCGCCACGAAGGGCAAAAGCTTTTCGAGCGAGGATTACATGGCGGCCGCCCTGCGCCGCAGCTACGGCGACGATGGGACGGATGCGTAACGGTTTCCTCACGCGTTGGGCGGGAGGAGCAAGTTCTCGCTGTCGCCGTTTCCTTGCCGCCTGTGAGATCCGAGGGCATAGCCCTCGCCCTGCGGGTTTCGGCTGCGTCCGTCCGTGTCATTCTGAGTGGAGCGTAGCGGAATCGAACTGCGAAGCAGCACCGAGCGAAGCGAAGGTGGAATCTCGGACGGACTTCG
>JAZQWX010000145.1:0-1851 GCA_045632565.1 Eubacteriales bacterium
GGCCGTGGATGGAATGCGACAAGGCAACGGCCATGGAAAACGTGCCGCTTGGCTTTGCCGCCATCATGGATGACTACGACGGCAACGGGGAAAAGAACGTGGCCTACAAGCCCCTGTTCCTGATGACCGAGGCGCAGATCAACGCCTTCCGTGAGCAGTACAAGGATGACGAGGGCAACATGCCCAACCTGAATATCAAGCTTATTCAGCAGAACATGGATCAGCTGGAGAGTGAGCTGATGGCAGGCCGCTGTCAGATCTGTCTGGTCGATCCCTCTGTGTTTGCTCTGATGGAGGCATCGGATTACCTGATCCCCTTGACCGAATTTACCGACAACCTGCCCGAAAACGAGTTTGACGATCTTGGCGTGTACTTGAAGGACACCGCCTTCGGCAAATTTGCCAAGGGCGTGCAACAGATGCCGGACGATACCATCCTCTGCTTCCGCCGCGTGGGCGTGCTCAACGAGGACAAGGAGCTGGTCGAAAGGCATCGCGACATGATGAAAAAGATCCTGTCTGTAAAAGCAGAATAAAAGGGCTGCCGGATTTAGGCATAACCGAACAAAAAACGGAGAAACCGCGGTTTCTCCGTTTTTTTGTTCTATCGCCGTTTGCTCGATCGACGTATGTTCATACGCCTTCACTCGCAAACGACGTTTTCTGCTCTAAATCCGGCAAGCCTGCGATCCGATCATGGGTCGATCAAGCTCTCGATCGTTTCCCGAATCAGGCAAAAAGTCTCTTCGGTGTTCTCCAGCTCTCCACATTCCAGCATCGATACCGTGCCGTACATGATGGCGTGCAGGGAAAAGGTCAGGCGCGCGCGCGCCGCCGCGTCAAGCTGCCTTTCGCGGCACAGCGCGTCAAACGGCGCGGAAAGAAAATCGCTGCTCCCGCCAAGCTGCTCGCCGGAGGCGGAGAGGGCGGCGCGGTAGTTGGCGTTGGCAGTCAGAAAGCGAATGTACGCGATGCAAAGCTCGGTCAACGCGCGGCGCGGGTCGGCCGCGTACAGCCGCGCGATCTTGTCGGAAAGCAGATGAAAACGGCTGTGAATAAAGGCAATGATCTCGCGGATAAAGTCTTCACGGTTCTTAAAATGACGGTAGGGCGCGGCACACGAGGCTTCACACCGTGCGGCCACACGCCGCAGGGAAAAATCCGCCGCGCCGTGCGTGGAGATCTCTTCAATTCCCGCCATGATCAGGCGGTTTTTCAGCGATTCCTCAAAATATTCCTCTTCCATGTCGCCCCTCCGTGTTTTCTCTTGCTTTTATTATGCCATAGGCCGTGAAAAAAAGCAAGAAAATTGTCTGTTTTTTCTCGAAAATCCTAAAAAGCCCTTGACAAATGCCCGCTTTGGGTGTATAATCAACGCAAGTTAACACCGTTAACATCAAAAAATGAAGGGAGCAAGCCGATGGATCTTAAAGAAGCCAGAGCCAAAATCGATCAAATAGATAAGGAGATGGCGCAGCTGTTTTGCCGTCGCATGGAGGCGGTGCGCGCCGTTGCCGCGTACAAGCAGAAGAACGGCCTGCCCATTCTGGATGAGGCGCGCGAGGCCGCCGTTATTGAAAAGAACGCCGCCCTTGTGGAAAGCGAGGAGCTGCGCGCCTACTACGTGCAATATTTGCAGGAGAACATGAAGATCTCCCGCCGTTTTCAGGAAAAGCTGCTGCGCGGCATGCGCGTGGCCTATTGCGGGGTAGAGGGGGCGTTTGCCGCGATCGCGGCGGGCAAGATCTTCCCGGATGCGTGCCGCGTGCCGCACGCCGACTTCCGCGCCGCGTATGACGCGGTGGTGGCAGGGGAATGCGACTGCGCCGTTCTGCCGATCGAAAACAGCAC
>JAZQWX010000146.1:0-12165 GCA_045632565.1 Eubacteriales bacterium
AAAAACCCCCCCCCCCAAGCCACGTCCTTGCGTGCGGTTCTGTATCTTACAGGTTGTAGTACTTATCAAATTCAGCGGGATGCGGGATCTTGGAAAGCTCCAGGCACTCTGCTCTCTTGGCCTTGATGAAGTTTGCGATCAGCTCCTTCGGGAACACGCCGTTCGCGGTCAGGTAATCGTTGTCGGCCTCCAGGGCGTCGAGCGCCTCGGGGAGCGAGGTCGGCAGACCCTGCAGCTTGGCCTTTTCCTCCTCGGGCAGGTGGAAGAGGTTGAAGTCGTAGGGGCCCCAGCCGTTTGCATGCGGATCGATCTTGTTCTTGATACCGTCAAGACCTGCCATCAGGATGGCGGCATAGCAGAAATAGGGGTTGCAGGTCGCATCGGGGTTGCGGAGCTCAAAGCGACGCTTCTCGGGGCTCTTGGCATAGGCAGGAATACGAATGACCGCCGAACGGTTGGAGGTTGCGTAACCTACCGTAACAGGTGCTTCAAAGCCGGGGATCAGGCGCTTGAAGGAGTTGGTCGAGGGGTTGGTAATGGCGCAAAGGGATGCGATATGCTTGAGCAGACCGCCCATGAAATAGTGAGCCGTTTCGGACAGGTTTGCATAGCCGTTGTCATCCGAGAATACGGGCTTGCCGTCCTTCATCAGCAGCATATGCACGTGCATGCCGCTGCCAGCCTCGCCGTGAATGGGCTTGGGCATAAAGGTGGCCGTCTTGTCATATTTCAGAGCCGTGTTGTGGATGATGTACTTGATCATCATCGTGGCATCCGCCATGTGTACGACCTCGCCCAGCTGCGGCTCGATCTCAAACTGACCGGAGGCAGCTACCTCGGGGTGGTGATAGTTGATCTCAATGCCGGCATCCTTCATGTGCATGCACATTTCGCTGCGGCACTCGTAGGAGATGTCAAACGGCTTGGCGATGTGGTAGTTCTTCTGCTTCGGCACGATCACGCCGAGGCCGTCCTGGCAGCTGTTCCAGTAGGACTGCTTGGCATCCACGGATGCGGCCACACAGCTGGGGTCAACGCTCCAGCTCACGTTGTCGAACAGATAAAACTCAAATTCGGGCAGGATGTACATGGTATCGGCCACGCCGCTGTCCTGCATCGCCTTTACGGCAGCCTTGATGATGTTGCGGGGGTACTGCGGAAGCGGGCGGTTCTCGGGGCTGGCAATGATCATCGCGTTACCCGTCATGGAAAGGGTGGGGATGGAGCAGAAGGGATCGATCACGGCCGAATCGGGGTCGGGGATGAATACCATATCGCTCTTCTCGACCACGGCGTAGCCGTAGTTGGAGGCATCAAAGCCGATGCCGCTTTTCATCGTATCCTCCGAAAAATTCTCGGCAGGGATGGTCACGTGGCGGTACTGACCATTGATGTCTACCATCTTGAAGTCCACCATTTTGATGCCCTTTTCCTCGATCAGGGCCAGGATGTCTTTTACACTTTTTGCCATTACAAGTACTCCTTACGTGTTGGTTTTGTTGTCATTTAACAGTATACCATTTTCGAAAGATAATGTCAAGAGGAGATGGGGAAGTGAAGAGTGAAGAGTGAAAAATTAAAAACCTCGGTTGCTTTGCAACCGAGGTTTTTGGTGGAGGCAGGGGGGCTCGAACCCTCGACCTCACGGATGTGAACCGTACGCTCTGACCAACTGAGCTATGCCTCCAAACCTTTCCCATTTTAGCACACTTTTTTTCGCGTGTCAATCTTTTTTTAAAAGAAAATAAAAAAATCTTAAAAAGGTATTGCAAAACGGAGAAGTGCATGGTATAATACAAGAGTCGTGGGGCATTAGCGCAGTTGGGAGCGCACAACACTGGCAGTGTTGGGGTCAGGGGTTCGAATCCCCTATGCTCCACCACAAAGGGCCGATGCGCTGCATCGGTCCTTTCTATTTACACCATCAAGGAGATTTCGACAATGGAAAAGTGCAAGCAATTTCTTGACTATTTCTTTGGCAAAGGGGAAACCGAGGAGTTTACCAATTTCACCCTCGCCCATTTTTTACCAATCCTTGTGGCGGCAGGCGTGATCTATCTGATCTACCTGTTCCGTCATAAGATCGCGTCGGATGAAAAGCTCGACAAGCGTCTGCGTATGACGCTCGCTCTTGCCCTCATCATCACCGAGATGTCCTATTATTGGCGTCTGGTGGGGCTTCCGGATATACTCGAGCCCAACCCCATCGACCACCTCCCCATCACCGTTTGCGGCTGGGCGGTCGTGCTCTCCTCCTACCTTATGGTATCGAAAAACCAGACCCTGTTTGATATTTCCTATTTCTTCTTGCTCTGTGCCACCATCTTCGCGCTCATTACCCCCACCGTTATCACGTATACCGGCCCGACCCGCTTCCGTTACTATCAGTTCTGGCTGGAGCACACCCTTGGATACCTGGCCATCTTCTACATGATGTTCGTGCATAAGATGCGCCCCACGATCAAATCTGCCGTCAAGGCCCTGTCGGCTTTGCTCGTCCTCGGCGGTGTGGCACTCTTTGCCAACAACCTGCTCGGCCCGGGTGCGAATTACCTTTACGTTGCCCGTCCGGAGTCTACCCCCTCTATCCTGGATATTTTGCCAAGCAACTACGGCCTGCGTCTTGCCATTATGGTGGCGGCGGTGCTGACACTCTTCTTCCTTGCGTATCTGCCTTGGCTTATCATGGATATTCGTGCAAAAAAGAAAGGAACTGTGCAAGCAAATGAACAAGTATGAAGAAAAAGCCCGCGCCCTTTTCCTTGAGGGCTATAACTGCGCGCAGGCAGTGACCGCCGCCTTTGCCGCCGAGATCGGGATGGATGAAAAATCCGCCCTTGCCATTTCCTCGCCCTTTGGCGGCGGCATGGGACGCATGCGTGAGGTATGCGGCGCGGTCAGCGCCATGTGGATCATCCTCGGCGCGCGCGAGGGCTACACCGACCCGAAGGATCCCGAGGTCAAAAAGAAGACCTACGCCACCGTGCAGGAGATCGCCGCCCGCTTCCGCGAGGAAAACGGCTCGATCATTTGCCGAGAACTTATCGACGATCCCTCCACCGCCCCGATCGCATCCGAGCGCAACGCCGCGTATTACGCAAAACGCCCCTGCGTGGAGCTGGTCGGCTCTGCCGCACGCATCATTTCGGAATATTTGAAGCTGGCATAAGAAAAAGCACCCCCGCGGGGGTGCTTTTTTTATCCGTATACGTCTTGCAGAAACGCCCCGACCTTTTCGGTCAGCGTGGCTTGACCCGCGCCTGTCGGATGACAGTTGTCAGAGCCGATCTCCACGTTCCAGGAGATAATATCCTCGCGGTCGATAAAATGGATATTGTTGGGGAACTCGCCCGAGATCGCGGTCGCCGCATCACGGATGCCCGTGTAGCGGCCGTTATTTTCGTCATTCTGCGCGGGCGGTACGCTGTGCGTCAGCGCGTTCATGATACAGATCTGGGTGTCCTTGCCGTATACGTCCAAGATCCGCCGTACAAACCGAACGTAGGCTTCCACAAAGCGCGTGGTATCCGTGTTTTCGTATTGCAGCTGGTCGTTGGTGCCAATGAAGATAAACACAATGTCGGGTGTATTGCCCGAGGAAAAATGACACGCAAGCGTTCCTTCCTCGTCATAATAATGATTGGCGTATAGCTCGCGTTCCGTTCCCGTCATCACGTTCTCCGCCAGCCCCAGCTTGAAAAAAGCGCTTTCCATGCCAATCGTATGGATGCCGAAATTGTTGCGGATCATGGCGGACATAGAGCCTTCCTCGTGCTTGCCGTTGTTGACGTACCAATAGCCGTAATCGTCCTCAAGCGCGAGAGCCTCGCAGGCTGTGACCGAATAATCCCAGCCAAGTGCCTCGCCCACGCGGTGCGAGAACGTGTTCATGCCGTCCGAGATCGAGTCACCGACAAACTGCACGTAATGGGCGCGATCCGCGGTGCGGGAAAGCTCGCTTGCCTTTGGAACGGACACACCGGCAAAATACAGGTGTCCCGAGCGTCCCGTTCCTGTGCCGGGAGGGGAATAGTTGCGAATGCGCAGGGTGTGCTTGCCCGTCCCCTCGGCAAAGATCACAGCTTGCCCGTCGGAGCTTTGCGGAGCGGAATACGCACCGCCGTCGATGGAGTAGATGTAATGGGTCGGGAGAGCGAAATGCGGGGCAATGACGTTCCCCGTAAAGTCGATTTCCACGTACGCGACGTTCCAGTAGGATACCATGCAGTCAGTCCCCTCGCGGTTTTCACGCTCCCACATACCGCAGTATTTGAAAAGGGCGGTGTTTTGGGCGCCGACGAATCGCCAAGTGGCGTCGGGGAGCTTGTAAGGGATGCTTTCCATAGAGATATCCTCGTTCCTTGCTGTGCTTTTTTCATTATAACAAAAAGACGTGTCACCTGTCAATCATCATTTCCCTGAAAGATACACTTGATTTGCGCGTTCAAATGCGCTATAATAAAGAAAAAGAAAAGGGAGAGTACCATGCGTCAATTTTCTGTCATCGTTCCGTGCTATAAGGTTGCCTCTTACGTCGATCGGTTATTTTCCATGTTTGCCTCTTCCGATTATGCGGATTACGAGGTCATTTTTGTGGACGATTGCTCCCCCGACGGCAGCTATGAAAAAATGCTCTCGCTTTCTGCGGGGTATCCCACCTTCCGCGTCATGCAGACCGAGAAAAACGGCGGTCCGGGCGTCGCGCGCAACCACGGCCTTCGCTTTGCTGAGGGCGAGTATATTCTGTTCTGCGACAGCGATGACGAAACCGACATCCGTGCCCTCAAAGACATCTCGGACTTTCTAGCCGATCACCCCGATGCGGATATGCTGGTGTTCCCGCACGAGGTGAAAAAAGGCCGCCGCGTTCGTTTCCTTGACACGTATCCGACCTATCAAAACGGGGATGCGGTGGCACCAAAGGACGTAGTAAGCGGCCACGGCGCCCCTACCGCCAAGGTGCTTCATCATGCGTTGATCGCCGAAAACGGACTTTCCTTTCCCGCCCGCATGACGGGGGAGGACGTGTGCTTTTTGTTCGGGGTCGCCGCCTGCATCAAAAGGGCCTACAAGGTGGATATCCCCTATTACCGTTACGTGATGCAGCGCGGATCGCTGACCCACAGTAAAAAAACGCGGTTTGAAGAAACCACCGTTTTTGAGGAAACGCTGCCCCTGATCCGCGAGCATTTTCCCGAGATCGAGATCGAGCAATTCGTGTTCCACCACCTCTTGACCAAGGCCAAGCAAATGACCGCCGCGCGGTGTAAGAATGATGAGATCCGCGCTTTCTTTGAAGAAGAGAATCGGCGGTATCCGAATTGGATCGCGCATTTTGACCTTGAGAAGGAGTCGCTCTACCGCCGCCTGATCCTCTCGGCTATGAGTGAGGCTAACCCCGCGAAGATCAAATGGGTCATGCGGATGAGGGAACTGCTGTATTGATATGGTCGTGCGCCTGGCAGGATGACGCCTACGGCTGGATGCTTGCTCCTCGCCATCGCCTCGCAAGCGGGCGCTGTCATCGTCGCGCATGCGAACCTGCCGCGCTTCGCGTCATATTTAACGCCACGACAAGAGCGTCATAACAAAAGGCATCCCCAAAGGGATGCCTTTTGTTATGGCGCGCCTGGCAGGATTCGAACCTGCGACCTACCGGTTCGTAGCCGGGCACTCTATCCACTGAGCTACAAGCGCGTATTGGAGCGGGTGATGGGAATCGAACCCACGCGACCAGCTTGGAAGGCTGGAATTCTACCATTGAACTACACCCGCGGATCGAAACCTTCTCCGTTCGACCTGTCTATCATATCACACCATTTCGGTTTTGTCAAGAGAGAAAAGCAAAAAAGTATAAAAATTTTTCTTGCTTCCCTCAAAAACTTATGGTACAATAAAGAAAAGACCAAACAAGGAGAATATCATGCTCCGCTTTTTCATGCCTGACCGCCATTTTGAGAGCTATCGAGAGCTGTCGCCCGAATTTCTTTCGGCACGCGGCATTCGCCTGCTTCTCTCGGATATAGACAACACCCTCGCTCCCTACGAGCAAAGTGAGCCGGACGATGCACTTCGCGCATGGCTTGCCGCCATGCAGGAGGCGGGGATCGCCGTGGCCTTCGTTTCCAATAATCACGCCGACCGCGTAGAGCTGTTTAACCGCACGCTCGGCTGTCGCGCCTATCCCGACGCGCATAAGCCGCTCCGGAAGACCATGCGCCGCGCCATGGAAGAGCATGACGCCACCCCTGCCGAAACCGCCATGCTGGGGGATCAGCTGCTCACCGACGTCCTGGCAGGGAAGCGGCTGGGGCTTCTTTCCTTGACCGTACCTCCCATCCGCGATAAGCGCGATCCCTTCACTCGCTTCAAGCGACTCTTGGAGCGTCCTGTGTTCCGCGCCTACCGCCGCAAAATGAAGAAAACAGAACAGGAGTAACGCCATGCCGATCACAGAAAACCTCACCGCCGCCTTTGGCCCGGGCGGCAACAGCGAGGATTTTTATAACGCGGGCAAAAAATCCACCAAGGATGCCCCCGCTTGGGTCAGGAGCATCGGTCTGGATGCCTATGAATATGAAGCAGGAAACGGTATCGCCGCTTCCGACGCCACGCTCTCTGCCATCGGTGATGAAGCGCGCAAAAACGGTATCCGCATGTCCCTGCACACCCCTTATTTTATTTCACTTTCGGGCGTTGACCCCGAAAAACGTCTCAAAAGCATCGTGTATATCCAGGATAGTCTGCGCGCGGCCAAGCTCCTTGGCGCTCGCACCATCGTGGTGCATAGCGGCAGCGCCGCCAAGATCTCGCGGGAGGAGGCCATGCGCCTCTCCGCCGACACTCTTTACCGCCTGCTTGACGAGGTAGGGGACACCGATATCGCCATCGGCCTTGAAACCATGGGTAAGAAAAATCAGCTCGGCACGCTGGAGGAGGTCATCACCCTCTGCCGCCTCGACCCACGCCTTGTTCCCGTGGTGGATTTCGGTCACCTCAATGCCCGTGACCTTGGCGGTGTTTTCAAAACTGCCGCCGATTATGCCGCGGTCTTTGAGAAGATCGGTGAGGCACTCGGTGACGCCGTTGCCCGCAATCTGCACTGTCACTTCTCCAAGATCGAATGGACGGCGGCGGGGGAAAAGAAGCATCTGACCTTCGCAGACGAGATCTACGGCCCCGATCCCGAGCCGCTTGGGCAGGCCATTGCCGACCTGCGCCTGACCCCCACGGTCATCTGTGAATCGGCCGGTACGCAGTCCGCTGATGCTCTTGCCATCAAAAATGCCTACCTTGCCTACAAAAAATAAGAGAAAATCTCGGAAAAAGACAAGTTTTTTTCGCTTTGCTATTGCAAAATCGTAAGTTTTGGTGTACAATAGTAGTGCTTAAAATGCTCTTTGCGCGGAAGCGCAAATTTCAGGGAGAGCCATTTGCGCGGCAGGCAAATGGAAAAGACTCTTTCGACTATATTTTGAATTCTGCCGCGAAAGGTGCTTTATTATGGTAGTAGCAGGCGATTTTAGAAATGGCGTGACCTTCGAAATGGACGGTCAGGTTATGCAGGTAGTGGAATTTCAGCACGTGAAGCCCGGTAAGGGTGCTGCGTTTGTCCGCACCAAGATGAAGAACGTGATCACCGGTGCGGTCGTTGAGACCTCCTTTAACCCCACCGCAAAGTTTGAGAGCGCGTACATCGACCGCAAGGATATGCAGTATCTGTACAACGACGGCGATCTGTATTACTTTATGGATGAGGAAACCTACGAGCAGCTGCCCCTGAACAGCGATAAGCTGGGCGACAGCTTCAAGTTTGTGAAGGAGAACACGGTCTGCAAGATCATCTCCTATAAGGGTAACGTGTTCGGCGTAGAGCCCCCCTTCTTCGTAGAGCTTGAGGTTACCGATACCGAGCCCGGCGTTCGCGGCGATACCGCCACCAACGTAACCAAGCAGGCTACTCTCGAAACCGGTGCGATCATCCGCGTTCCGATCTTCATCAACAACGGCGACGTGATCAAGATCGACACCAGAACCGGCGAGTATCTCTCCCGCGCATAAAATTCTTTTTCCGAAAGGAGAAACACCATGATGACTTTGACTGAAAATGCCGCATACCTCAAGGGCCTTTGCGAGGGTCTGGATCTGGATGCAACCAAGCCCGAGGGCAAGCTGATCACCAAGATGCTGGACCTGATCTCCGACATGGCAGACTGCATCAGCGACCTCGAGGATGAGTGCGAGGAGCTTCGCGGCTATATTGAAGAGATCGACGACGATCTTGCAGACGTTGAGGACGAGATCTTCGATTATGAAGAAGACGATGAGGATGACGAAGACGACGAGGATTTCTACGAGGTAGAGTGCCCCAATTGCGGCGAGTCCGTTTGCTTCGATGATACCATCGATCCCGAGAATCTGACCTGCCCTGCCTGCGGCGAGACCTTTGACTGCACCTGCGACGGTGAGTGCGATTGCTGCGAGGGCTGCGACGAGGAGTAATTTCCAAAAAACAGAGGCAAAAGCCTCTGTTTTTTTGTACCATTACACAGGAAAAAGAGCCGAAAACGCATTGACACCGCGTCCTTTGCCCTGCTATAATGAGGAAAAAGAAAAAGGAGAACACCTATGATCCGTCTTGGTGCCGAGCTTGAAGAAATAGCCTACGAGGGTCAGCCCTCTTCCGTCTATTTCGGTCTGCCGATGTATGAAAAGGTTGATCTGCAGGCGATCTTGGATGAAGCCGTCGCTCGTGGCGACAGGGAACTGACCATTCCGCGCGGCGCGTACCGTGTGCAGCCCAAAAACGGTGCGCACTTGTCGCTCCGCAATCTCTCTGATTTCACCCTTCACGCCGAGGATGTGGTGCTGCTTTGTCAGGATCTGCGCGCCATGGCGTTAAATATCGTTGAATGTCACAACGTGACGGTCACCGGCCTTTCCATCGACTATGAGCCGTATGGCTTCGCGCAGATGAAGATTACGGCCATTGATCCCGCCGGGCAGTATCTTGACGTATCTATTGATCGCGGCTATGTGGCCCAATTCAAGGATAACGAATACGGCTGCCATGAATTTCAGAACGTCTTCTTTGACGGTGTGACGCGTGAGATGATGTTTTTGCGCTACTACCGCGTGACCGACGAGAACGTCGAGGCGTTGGGAGATCGCCGTTTCCGCGTTCATTGTCCGCTTACCACCGATCAGATGGCGGTTCTGCGTCCGGGTGATTACCTGGTCGCCAGCATGCGCAAGGTCATGCGTCAGGCGGTGAACGTGTCAAGCACGGGTGGCCTGCACATGGATAACATTCACGTCTATGCGGGCATGATGGGTCTTGTCGAGTCCTCCAGCCCTGAGAAAAACTATTATAATCATTTCTACGACGTGCCCGGCCCGCGCCCCTATGGTGCCACCGAGGATCGCATGTGCGCCACCGCCGCTGACGGCGCGCACATGACCAACAACTACGTCGGCGCAACCATCGAAAACAGCGTCTTTCATAGCTTGATCGATGACGGTGCCAACTTCTTCGGCCGCTTCTCCATGGTAGCTGAAATCATTTCGCCCACCGAATGTGTGATCGCCGAGCTTTCGCATCTGCCTTTTAAGGCAGGCGAGGTGCTTCGCATCTATACCCCCGCCTCCGAGCTGGTCGGGGACGCAACGGTGGTCAGCTCCGAGCGGCTTCCCGCCGAATGGACGCCCGTTGTGTCCGCCGAGCGCGCGCTTGGCGTGGTCGTGTTCCGCCCCAAATTCTATCATCGCGTCACGCTTGAGCACCCCATAGAGCTGGAGCTTGGTTGCTTTGTCAACAATACCGCCCATTGCAGCAACGGTTTCGTTCTGCGCAACAATATCTACGGAAATCTGCGTCCGCGCGGTGCTCTGATCAAGGCCAGCCACGGCTTGATCGAAAACTGCGTGTTTGAGAACGTCGGCCGCCACGGCGTGCAGATCAGCCCCGAGATCCATTGGAGTGAGGCAGGCTATGCACATGACGTGGTGGTACGCAACAACCTCTTCGTCCATACGGGCGCGGCAGACGGCGTTGCCATCACCGTAGAGGGTCATGCCGCGCGTGACCAGCGCGATATCCTGATCGAGGGCAACCGCTTTGTGAACTGCCCCAACGGCGACCTGCGCCTGACCTCCTGCAACGGCGTTACCGTGCGCCGCAATACCTTCTCTGCGGGTAATCGCCACAATATCGATATTCCCACCGTCAACCTCGGCACGGCAAGCAACGTGCGCTTTGAGGATAATACGTTCGTTGATACAGCCCTTGTGCCCTTCGGCGCGGGTGGCTTGGCAGACGGCATTATCGGCGCCAACCCAACGGAATATTTCGTTTCCTCCATTGCCATGGATTCCAAAAAGCAGGGGGCTGACGGCTGGCACTACGGCTATGCGCCCATCGGCTCCCATACCTATACCGATTATCCCATCTTTACCGAATACGGCAATCGCGTGGACGGTTGGCAGGGAGATGAGGAGGGAACTGCCCGCTACGGCACGCTCCAACGCAAATGGAACGGCTATATGCTCCCGGGTGAGGAATACGATTGTGTCAAGACCTTTATCTGCCCGAAGGATGGGCGTGTGCGCCTCGGCTCTCCCATTCGCGTGGTGATGGCTGAGCCGACGGATGACGGTGTGCTGCTCTCTATTCTCCATAACGATCAAAAGGTGTGGGAATATGATTTGCCCCGCAACGGCGTGATCCCCTCGCCCCGCCTGGAGCTGAGTGTAAAGGCAGGCGATGCGATCCACTTCCGTGTAAACAAAAAGGGCAACCATACAAATGACGGCGTGACATGGAATCCCGCCGTGCTGTATCTTTCTTAAAAACCAACCGCACCGATGCGCGCATCGGGGCGGTGTTTTATCAGATTTCGATTTTGTGAAATCCGGTCTTGTCCATATAAGAAATTGTTTTAAATCCGGTCTGCCGCAGAATTTCCACCGATTCGGGGAAAAAGCAGTCCAGCGTTTCCTTGGCGTGCGAGTCGGCCGACAGGATGATCTCACCGCCGTTTTCCAGCACGCGGCGCAGAAGAAAATCGGTGGGGTAGGGAAGATCGCGCTTTTTGCGGGAGATCGCCCCCGTGTTCATCTCAATGCGCGGACATACCTTCATCACCTCGTCAAGCGCCTCGAGCGCCACGCGGCGATATTCGGGCAGATCCCCGTCAAACAGGCCGAACTTCGTGATGACGTCAAAATGTCCCACCACGTCGGGCTTCACGCGCTCTACGTTCTTCACCATCAAATCGTAGTACCGCTTTGCCATCTCCACACGATCACCCCCGCACAGCATCGCAATGCAGTCCTGCTGCTGGGAAAGAGAGTGGTCGATCGGGTGGCAGTAGCCGTCCGGGCCTACGATATAGTGTACCGAGGCAATCACGTAATCAAGCGGCTCGCGCACAAGCTCGGAATAATAGTCGAGCTCCATGCCAAGCAGTACGTCGATCTCTGCCTCGTATTTCTTTTTTAGATCCAAAACCGTCTTGAAATAGTCGGGATAGGCGGGCGTGAGCATGCAATAGCTCTCGTCGCAGGGGGTGTGGCTGTGATCCGAAAAGCCGATCGAAACAAAATTCTTCTCAATGGCGGACAAAACGATCTCCTCGGGCGTGTTTTTGCCGTCCGAAAAGACAGAATGGGTGTGTAGGTTGGAAAAACGCATAACGGCCTCCGCTTGTTTTTCTTGGATGCCCTATTGTACCACATTCTGCCGCGCCTTGCAAGGGATTTTTTAATTTTTCTTCCGCTTTTCCACCATTTCTCGCAGGCAGTCCAGCGCGTCGGACAGCCCACCTACGCGGTCGATCAGGCCGCACCGAACGGCCTCCTCCCCGTCAATGATCGAGCCGATGTCGTTCGCCATCTGATCCGTGCGCGTCATCATCTCACGCAGATATTCCTCCCCCACCTCCGAATGCCGCGTGATAAAGCCAATGATCCTGTCCTGCATCCGCCGCAGATAGTCAAAGGCCTGCGGCACGGCCAGCACCAGCCCCGTGGTGCGCACGGGATGGATGGTCATGGTCGCGCTCGGCACGATAAAGGATACCTCTCCCGCCACCGCCAAAGGAACACCGATCGAATGGCCGCCACCCAGCACCATCGTCACCGTCGGCTTTTTCATCGAGGCGATCA
>JAZQWX010000147.1:0-4554 GCA_045632565.1 Eubacteriales bacterium
GGATATGCCAGACGGCGCTTGCCCCAAGCGTTCACAGCCTCAACGGCACCGCCGTTGTCTGCGATCAGCGAGGTAAACTTGTTCACAACCGCTTCGGTAGCCTCTTCGCCGAGGTCAGGGCGGACAACGAACAAGGTCTCGTAGGAACACATAACCTTCTCCATTCTTTAACACCTCCTTATGGACTTTTGGTTGCCCGACGGGCAACAAGGAGTGGGATCGCGTCATAGCAATCCACACTAGCATGCTATTGTAACATACTTTTTCCAAATTGTCAAGTCTTTTTCGAAAAACAAATGAAATTCATGATAAGGGGGAAGAGAATGAACAGAAATCCCCTCTTGCATTCGTGCAAAAAATATGCTACAATATGGCGTATGACGGAAAAGAGGGAGGGGAGCGTATGCATTACGATCTGGTCGCATGGGATTTTAACGGTACCGTTGTAGACGATGCCGACGTCGGCATGGGTGCTACCAATATCCTGCTTGCCCGTCGGGGCTTGCCGATCATTCCCTCGCGCGAGATATATTATCAGCTCTTTGGCTTTCCGATCCGCGATTATTACTCGCGCCTTGGCTTTGACTTTACAAAAGAAAGCTATGACGATATTGCCAACGAATGGATTCCCGAATACCGCCGCTTGGAGGAAGAAGCCCCGCTGCGCGACGGCGTTCTTGATCTTTTGAACCGCTTCCACGCCTGCGGCATCACACAGGTGATCCTCTCCGCGTCGGAGGAAAACATGCTGCATGAGCAGCTTTCCCATTTGAATATCCTTCATTTCTTTGAGAAAATTTACGGCAGATCGGATTATCACGGCAGCGATAAAACCGCGCTTGCGATCGCCCTTGCACGTGAGCATGAAGGAAAACGCATCCTCTTTATCGGGGATACCGATCATGATGCCGCCTGCGCGCGGGCGGCGGGCTTTGACTGCATTCTGATGCAGGGCGGCCATCAAAGCAAGGAACGGCTTGCCGCGTGCGCCTATCCCGTGATGCCCGACTATGCGGCGCTTGCCGCCCATCTCGGGCTCGCATGAAAACAAAAAACAGAAAGGTGGGGTGAGTTATGGCTTATGACGGCGGTATGCTCCGCGCCATTATCACCGAATTGAATAACACCTGCGCGGACGCCAAGGTGGAGCGCGTGCTTCAGCCCGCCCGCGACGGGGTGGATCTGATCCTTGCCGATCACGGCAAAAAAGAGCGTCTTGCTATCTCGGCGGGGGCGGGTACGCCGCATATGTCGCTTTCCTCGATCGCAAAGGAAAACCCCGCCGTGCCCCCCATGTTCTGCATGCTGCTTCGCAAGCATCTCGCGGGTGCCAAATTCCGCCGCGCCGAGCAGTTTGGCTTTGAACGTGCCGCGCGACTCTCGTTTTCCGCTTATGACGAAATGGGCTACCCGACCGAAAAATCTCTTATCGTGGAGATTATGGGCAAGCACAGCAACCTGATCTTAACCGACGGTAACGATAAGATCGTGGCTGTCCTGCGCCCCGTGGATTTTACCACCAGCCGCAAGCGTCAGGTGCTCCCCGGCATGATCTACGAAATGCCCCCCGCGCAGGATAAAATCGATCCGCTGACGGAAACGGAAGAGGGATTTCTTTCCCGTCTTGCCGCCGCCTCGCCCGACAAAGGTGCGGCATCCTATCTCACCGCCACCTACCTCGGCATCGCCACGCAAACGGCATCCGAGATCGTGTTCCGTGCATTTGGCTCTTCGGACACAAAAATCGGAGAAATACAACCTGCCGCGTTTTATTCCTCGTTTTCTTCGTGGTTTGGCGCGGTCAAAAGGGAAGAGTTCACCCCCACGCTGGTGCTTTCGGCTGACGGAGCACCGCTCGATTATACCTACGCACCCACCGCGTACCGTGGGAGTGCGGCCAGCTCGCAAACGCTCCCTTCCTTCGGGGCGCTGCTTGACCGCTTCTTCGGAGAGAGGGATCTTACGGATCGCATCCGCGCGCGCAGCTTGGATCTGCACCACCTGCTTTCTAACGCCGAGGCGCGCCTTTCCCGCAAGCTTGCCGCCCAACGCGAGGAGCTTGCCGATTGCGCGAGGGCCGAGGAATACCGCCGTCAGGCAGATCTTGTGGTCGCCAATATTTACCGCCTCTCCCGTGGCATGACCGAATTTATCGCCACCGATTATTCAAGCGGTGAGGGTGTGGACGTGCTCGTTCATCTGGATGGTCGCCTCTCTCCCTCGGCCAATGCCCAACGCCTCTATAAATATTACAACAAAGCCAAAACCGCCTCTCGCATCCTCGCCGAGCAGATCACCCTGTCCGAGGCAGAGCTTGCCTATATCGAGGGCGTGCGCGGCTTCCTTGACCGCGCGGAAAGCGAGGCAGACCTTGCCGAGATCCGCGACGAGCTTTACCGCACAGGCTACGCCTCGCGCATGAAGAACTACACGCCGCCGAAGAGCATCAAGCTCCGACCGCGCGAGTTCGTCACGCCATCGGGCTACCGTCTGCTCTGCGGCCGTAATAATCTGCAGAACGATCAGCTTACCTTCCGTACGGCAGGCAAGGACGATCTTTGGTTTCACGTCAAGGATGCCCCCGGCTCGCACGTGATCCTTCTCTGTGACGGAGAAGAGCCGAGCGCCGAGGATTATACCTACGCCGCCGAGATCGCCGCCTATTTTTCGGGTGTGTCGGGCAGCGGTATCGCCGTGGATTATACGCGCGTCCGCCACGTGAAAAAGCCCGCAGGCGCGAAGCCCGGATACGTCATTTATAAAACCAACTACACCGCCTACGTCACCCCGCGCGCAGACATCGAGAAAACCGAAAAATAAGGTCTGCCGCGTTTTATCCGAGGAATTATGGTAGATTTGTTAGAGCTTCAAAAGCAATTTATTCTCGCACACCTGAAAAAAGGCGACACCGCCGTGGACTTTACCATGGGCAACGGCGGCGATACGATCTTCCTTTCCCACGCCGTTGGTGAGCAAGGAAAGGTCTATGCCTTTGACCTGCAGGCGGAGGCACTCGTGTCCACGAAGAATAACCTCGTCGCTGCCGATGCCCCCGAAAATTATACCCTCATCTGCGCCTCCCACCACCGCGTGCGCGAGTTCATTTCCGAGCCCTTTCAGGCAGGAATGTTCAACCTCGGCTATCTGCCGGGCGGCCCCCAAAAGGGTGTGACCACCAAACGCGAAACCACCCTGCCCGCCGTAGAGGCGGCGCTGGATCTGCTCGCTCCCGACGGCGTGCTACTGGTCGCCGTTTATCCGGGGCACAAGGAAGGAGAAGCCGAGGGCGAGGCACTCGAAGCCTATTTCGCCACGCTGAATCGTTACGCCTACTGTGCGTCTAAGTTCCGCATCCTCAATTCTCCCACCGCACCCTATTTCTTCGTCATCGAGAAAAGGGAAGACCGCCCCGTCCGTCACCCGGGCAAGGCGGAGAAGAACGCCCGCCGCGCCGAGCGGCTTGCCCGCGCCATTAACGAGGCGTCCGAAGCGCTCAAAAAGCAAAACCAAACGGGGGAAGAGGCATGAAGCTCTATTTTGCCCCCCTCGACGGGCTGAACAACCGCATCTACCGTGACGCCCACGCACGCCATTTCGGCGGAGCAGACCTCTATTTTACCCCCTTTTACGCCCCCACCACCGAGGGACTGACCAAAAAATCCCTCGCTGACCTCTCGTTAGGGGGGCTACCCCTGCCGTCCACCGTCCCCCAGCTTCTTTGCCGCAATCCCGAGCACTTTATGCTGGCAGTTGCCCAGCTTGCCAATATCGGTTACACCCACGTCAACCTCAATCTCGGTTGCCCCTCAGGCACGGTGACCGCCAAATATAAGGGAAGCGGCTTTCTCACCGTCCCCGATGAGCTGGATCGCTTCTTTGATACCGTTTTTTCAGCCATCGCCCGCGATTTTTGCGGCATGGAGCTCTCGGTGAAAACGCGCGTCGGCTATTCCTCGGAAGAGGAAGCCCCACGCCTGCTTGCCATCTATAACCGCTACCCGATCGCGGAGCTGACCGTCCATCCGCGCCTGCGCGCGGATATCTACCGCGGCAAGCCCCGCATGCGTGTCTTTGACCTCTTCGCCAAGGGAAGCCGCGCCCCCGTCTGCTATAACGGCGATATCTTCAGCGTGGCGGATTATCGGAAATTCACCGAAGCCTATCCCGCTATTTCCCGGGTGATGATCGGGCGCGGCGCTGTCGCCAACCCCGCCCTGTTCCTCGAATGTAAGGATCTGCTCGTGCCCGATAAAAAGGCACGCCTGCGCGCCATGCACGATGAGATCCTTGAGCGTAATTACGAGCGCATGGGTGAGGGGAGAAACCTCGTCTGCCGCATGGCAGACATCTGGAACTACCAGATCTACCAGTTCTTCGATACCCCCCTCGCCGCGCGCGAGCTGCACCGCGCCAAAACCGTCGCGGAATACCGCGCCGCCGCCAATAAGATCTTCCGCGAAGCCCCCCTGCGCGAGCACGCAGCCTTTGTACAAACCCTTATGTAAAAAGAAAACCCGCAGCTGACCCCCGGCCCCTCCGCGGGTTTGCCGCTTT
>JAZQWX010000148.1:0-3135 GCA_045632565.1 Eubacteriales bacterium
CACCGTGCCGTCTGCGCTTGCAAAGCGGTGCGGGCCGTCCGAAAGGTTGGCAGGCAGGCTTTCGGGGAGTGCGGCGGCACTCTCTTTTTTCACCTTTCGCATCGCGCGGGCGCTCTTCACCTGCTCGCGATAACCTTCGACGCCGCCGTTCTCGACAAATTCCCTCTTCCGACGGTTGAACTCTTCCACTCGGACGGCATCCATATTCTCGATGCCGAGCATCCTGCCGATCTCCTGCTTGCGTCCTTCGGTAGAATCTCTCAACAGAGCATCAAAATCCTGCTGGGTAAAGTCCACGGTGCTACCTATTGCCGCCGTCTGCATCTTTTGGACGTCAGCCGTCAGCTGCCCTGCCGTACCGGCAATCGCGACCGTAGAAAGCACGGGGTTCGTAAAAATTGCCTTGTTCAGCTGCTTCCGAAATTCCTTCGGATTGCTTTGCATCAGCGACATATCCACACCTTGGCGGATCGCCTCCGCACTTACCTCAATGGGCTTACCGGTCGTTGCATCGGTCATGCCGAAGGTGTTGTATCGCTCGGCTATCGCCTCGGCGCTCACCACGGCGTTGATCGCGCTCCGTTCAATGAAGGGCATGATCGGGGCAACGGCGATATTTCGCTTGATCTTACCAAGCAGATTTTTTTGCTCTACGGTCGTTACCTTCCCGCCTGTACCCGGGAGCGTAGCTCGCAGCTTGCCGTAAGCATCTGCGATCTCACCGTACACCTCGTATCCCGTCTTGTTTTCCTGCTCGTATTGGATCAGCCTCTCGGCCGCCTTCATCTGCTGCTCTGCCGTGCCGTTTTGCACGGAAGAATGTCCGGCGTAAAAATCAAAACCCGTTTGTGCCGCAGCGGTCGTGCCGCCCATCACCACGCCCGAAAGACCGCCAACCAGGGCGGCATACGCCACCTCGCCGCCGGTGGCGTTTTTGGCATCGGGATCATAAGTCGCTCTCGCATAAAAAGGAGAAAGGACCTCTGCGGCAGCTTCTTCAAACGCCTCCGAACCAAAATCCGCGATCAAACTCTTAAAACCGTATCTGGCGCTGGATTTCACCACCGCCTCGCCCGTCTCGCGGGCAGCTTTTTTGCCGATGGCTTTGACAATACGGCCGCCACCCGTACCCAATCCGGCAGTTACCTTTTCAAGCGCGGCCTCGGTCGCACCAACCATCGCGCCGTATCCGTATTCGGCAGCACCAAGCTCGCCTGTTTCTCGGTAGGCCTCTTTCGTAGCGTTACCTGCACCGGCAAACCCCGCGGCAAGCGGGGCAAGCGATCCCGCTATGATCTTCACGCCAAGCGGGGCAGCGCTACCACCGGAATAATACGTGATCGCCGCACCGATCGCGGCACCGCCAATGGCAGGCAAGCTCGTTCCGATACCGCCCGCAATATCCCCCGCGAATTTCCAACCGTCGGACGGATTGTACCATTCGCCTGCATGATTGTAATTCACCCAGTCATTATCAAACTGTTCTTCTGCCCACTCATCCGCACCGAAGAAATCCGCGATACCGCCCGCGGTATAGTCCCAGATTCCTTCAAGGCCCGACAAAAAGCCAAGCCCGACCTTCTCAGCCACATACCCAAGCCCGCCGAGGATGCCGCCGTTATTTTGCGCGGCATCCTCTTTTACGTAAGAAGCACGAGCATCCTCACTCGCAAATACGTTCTTTGCGCTCTCTGCCTGCGCGGCGCGCGAAAGATAGGGGCGAGCCCCTATCTTTTTTGCGTCCACCGTCGGCACGTACCCTCGTTTTACCGTACTGCTTGCCATATTATCCTCCTGTCAGGCCGTTTGCATTTTTGATGTAGGAAACAAGCTCGTTGTACGCTTCCGGATCTTTTTTGTTAGGAGATAACGGATAAGCCTTGCCATCCTGCATGAGATATGCATGCTGACCGTACACAAATACGCCTCCGTTATGAACACCCAGCTTTTTCGCAAACCCCTGCACCCATTCGTTGCACGGGCTTTTGCCAATATCCACCTTAAATACTGTACCATCCCACGTTCCGATCCCATTAGCCATTTTCGTAACATCCGCCACCTGCGCCCCATACCGATAATCAAATGACTTTTGGATCGCCTTCTTAGCGTGCTCGTCCAGAAGCTTATCGTCTAACGCCTTGGCAAGTATGCTCTCCGCCTCGGCTTCCGTGACGTATTCTCCCTCAATGGTGTAGCCACCCTCGGATTTCAGGAAAAGCTTGTCGCTCGTTTCGTATCGCTTGTTATACAGCTCCTTGAATTTTTCCTTCCACTCACCCGTAAGCGCGTCTGCCTTGCTCGCATCAAATTCCGCACCGTTTACGATCGCATTTTCATATTGCTCGGAAAGGATGTTGTAGATCTGCGACTGCCCCTGCTCCTCACTCAGCTTGCCGCCAAGCACCTTGTTTTGGATGACGCCAATATCATCACCAAGTGCCGCGGAAACCTCCTCATTGTGCGAATATTGCAGGCGGTCGATATATTTCTGTGTTGCACCCAAAACAGCCGCCGTCTGTGCCTCATCCAGCCCGGCGGCAGCAGCCGCATCCTTCGCCGCATCCACCGTAGTATACACGCCGCTATGGGCGTTACCAAGCACCGTCTGATAGTTGCTTTGCTTTTGTGCCGCCTCGGTTTTCTTCGCTTTTTCAAGCTCAAGCATATTGGCTTGATAACTGTTATCGGCATCGAGCTTGGCCTGCCCCTCGATATAATCCGCATTCTGCTTGGCGGCAAATTCCTGCGCCCGTGCCGCCTGCACCTCACCGCGCATGGTTGCGTAAGCCTTGGAATCCAGATAATCCGCATAACCGCTTCCGGCAAGCCCTGCACCGCCAAGCGCCTCACCGCGCGCGCCGTAGCCGGAAAGATTTTGACGGTAGGAATTTTGGGCATCCACCATCGCTCGCTCGGTCACCTGCTCTGCATTTCGATGAGCATTTTCTCTGGCAGCCGTAGCAGAGGCCACGGAATTTTGCCGCATTCTTTCAAAATATTCAGTGAATTTCGCATAGGAATCTACCGGCTGAACAACGCTCCCACCGCCGTTCCCTGTCGAGGATGCCACCGCGCCGGGTACCGTTCCACCAACCGCCGCACCTTCGCCGGGAATGGCGCCGTTCTCTGCGTATG
>JAZQWX010000149.1:0-3211 GCA_045632565.1 Eubacteriales bacterium
GACGATCAGCACCACGATACGGCCAACCCACAGAACCTCCTTCTCGGACGCCTTGTTCTTACGGATCAGCGGCTTGTACAGGTCGCTGGTAAAGGACGAGGAGGCAACCAGCAGCTGGGAGTCTGCGGTGGACATGGCGGCCGCTACGATCGCGGCAAGCAGCAGGCCGGAGATGACGGGCGGGAAGATCTTCTGCGCCAGAGTGATGAAGATATCCTGCTGCTTTCCGGCGGGCAAAAGCAGCTCGGCAAGGGAAGCGCCGTCGCCAAGGATAAAGGTTCTGCCAAGGGCGGCAATGGCAATAGCTGCGCCAAGCGACAGCACCACCCAAATGATCGCAACCGTGGAGGCCTTTTTCACGTGGGAGGGCTTGTCGATGCCCATAAAGCGCACGATGATGTGGGGCATGCCGAAATAGCCAAGTCCCCAGGAAAGACCGGTCACGATGTCACGCCAGTCGGCGGTGAAGGGGTTGGATTCAAAAGCAGAGATGCCATCGGCGAATACGCCGGCAAAGGACGCGTCAAAGTTGCCCATGCACATCACGATCGGCACGGCAAGCAGCGCCACCAGCATCATCAGACCCTGGAAAAAGTCCGTCCAGCAAACGGCCTTAAAGCCGCCAAGGAAGGTGTAAACGAGGATCAGGAGTGCAAAAACGGCCATGGCCAGCATTTCCTTATCCGCAAACCACGGAATAACGGCCACCATAACGCTCTTGCCCGCTACGAAGGCGGAGGAAACGTATACGGTAAAGCTGATGAGGAAGATGACCGCACAAACGATCTTCAGAACGGGATTTTGGGTAGCAAAGCGGTTGGTCAGGTACTGGGGCAGGGTGATCGAGTCGCCCGACGCGCGCGAGAAGCGGCGCAGACGCTTGGCAACGAAGATCCAGTTTGCGGCCGTGCCGAGAGCCAGACCGATACCGATCCAGACCTTACCCATACCGAAGGCCAGAATACTGCCGGGGAAGCCCATCAGAAGCCAGCCGGACATGTCCGAGGCCTGCGCGCTCATGGCGGTGACCCACGGGCCCATGGAACGGCCGCCAAGGAAATAGTCCTTTTCACTGTTGTCCTTGGAACGGAAGAAGAAATACAGGCCAACGCCCAAAATCAGGGCAAAGTAACAGATAAACGCGACAAGTTGCATAATGCGAGTAAGCTCCTTTCAAAAGGGCAGGGGATATGCCGCCCCAAACCGTGTTGATTTTCCTATTATAGCACAGAAATGCAAGAAAAGCAAGGGTTTGCTGCAAATAAGATAAACATTTATGTTGGCATATGCAAAAAGAAAAGAAAAAATGCCCCGCAGGGAGGCATTTTTGTCAATTATAGCTTACAGATCGCCTCGGCGACCAGCTGCGAAACGAACTGCGCGCCCTCCACGGACAGGTGCACGCCGTCAAACGCGGCATCCCCACGCAGAAGGTGATCGTATCCATCGGGTAGCTCGTGCATGATGGCGGACAGGTCGAGCAGCGGCAGCTCCATCAGCGCGGCCAGGTCGCGCTGCATGGGCACTACGCTTCCCGTGATCACGTCGTTTGGCAGGTTGAAGGCGTTGTTTTCCATGGTGGGCGGGGCACTCACCAGCAGAATTTTCACGTCGGGGAATTCCCGATAATAGGAGTCGATGAGGTCAATGTAGGTGGCGATAAATTCCGGCTCGGCGGGCGGCCAGTCCTTGGCATCGTTCGTGCCTAACATGATGACGAGAATATCCGGCTCAAACGCAAGGCTTGCTTCGTATTCGGGTTGGCGCGTGTATTTGAGATAGCCCGTGGGGTTGTAGCCGCAGATGGACGCGCCGTTGCGACCGAAATTGCCGACCTCAAAGGCAGGGCCGAGCAGCTTTGCAAGGTAGACAGGCCAAGCCTCTTCGGGCCAAGCGTGGCCGTAGGTCAGGCTGTCGCCCACGCAGGCGATCTTCGGGTAGGCGGTGGCAGTCACGGAAAAGGAGAGGGAAAAGGCTTCTTCCTCGCCTACCTTGACCGAAACGGTAATATCCGCTGTGCCCTCGCCCGAGAGCAGGTCGATTTTCAGATCATCACCCGAGAGGGAGGGGCGGGCAAGCGCCTCGTTTGACGAGGACACCGCATAGGTGACGGCAGCGCCGTTTTCGTCCACGTAGTCCGAAAGGCACACCGAGATAGGGGGTGTGAACGAGCCAAAGTAAGCCTGCGTCACGTCCGCGATCTCCCCGCGCTTGATCGGCATAGGCGGCTCTTGGCAGGACGCGAGCGCGAACAGCGACAGAATCAGCACGCAGGAAAGCGCAAGGAAGAGAAACCGTTTTTTCATGGCGGGGACCCCCTTTTTTGTTCTTGTGTTCATTATAGCAGGAAAAAAGCAGGGTGTCAAGAAAAGGAAAGCAGGCGACAGCTGCGCTGTCGCCTGCTTGGGTAGAAACCGTTATTTGTTTTTTAACGTGGTAACCGATGAAACGAGCATGCGGCGGAGCTCTATGCATTCCTTTTGGAAAATTTTGAGCTCCACTTCATCTATGCTATTTATTTCATACAATAATTCAAGCCAGTACTCACTCTCATTGCATTCTTTGAGTGCAATTTCAAATTTGGAAATAAAATCCTTTGTGCCTTGTGCATATTGTGCTTCGTGAATGTTTGCACCTACGGAAGTTCCGCAACGCAGAAGTTGGTTGATCAAGGCACTTTCGACACCGTTTTGTTTGAGCTTTCTGCAAAGGAAAACAATATTCTTTGCAAAATCCTTTGATTTTGTTCTCAATACGCTGTCTGACATTTTGATCTCCAAAATGAAGTTTTTAGTTTAGAGCTATGAGTTTGGCTTCGCCAAATGTTATGAGCTTGCTACGCAAGCGTTATGATATGATCGCCCTGCAACATCAAACTGCACCGCAGGTGCATCATAACTTGCCGAAGGCAATCATAACTCATAACTCGCCGCAGGCGATCATAGTTGATTTTCGCTGTGCGAAAATCATTCCCATTCAATCGTGCCAATAGGCTTCGGGGTAAGATCGTACAGCACGCGGTTGATGCCCTCGACCTCGTGCGTGATACGGTCGGTGATCTTGTGGAGCACCGCGTAGGGGATCTCCTCGATGGTGGCGGTCATGGCGTCTTTGGTGTCCACCGCGCGGATGATGGCGGGCCAGGCCACGTAACGCGCGTCGTTGCGCACGCCTACGCTCATGAAATCGGGAACGGCGATAAAGTACTGCC
>JAZQWX010000150.1:0-2010 GCA_045632565.1 Eubacteriales bacterium
GGCATCTTTACCAAGATCGGTAAGGAGATCGCCGTGGCCGTCCGTGCGGGCGGCGGCGACCCGAACAGCAACAGCAAGCTGCGCGAGCTGATCGCCAAGGCAAAGGCCAACAACATCCCCAACGATAACATCGAGCGCGCCATCAAAAAGTCGCTCGACAAGGACGGCGCAAGCTACGAGGAAATGACCTACGAGGGCTACGGCCCGGGCGGCGTTGCCGTGATCGTAGAGGCCGCCACTGACTCCAAAAACCGCACCGCGGCCGACGTGCGCCACTATTTCAGCAAGTTTGGTGGCAATCTGGGCGCGATGGGCTGCGTGTCCTACCTCTTTGCCGAAAAGGGCGTGATCATCGTCGCCGACGAGGATGCCGAGATCGAGGAGGATAAGCTCATGGAGGATGCTCTCGAAGCAGGCGCAACCGACTTTGAGGGTGACGAGGGCGTGTTTGAGATCTACACCGAGCCGGATGACGTGTACGCCATCAGCGAGGCGCTCGCCGCTAAGGGCTACCCCATTGCTTCTGCCGAGCGCGCAAAAGTGCCCTCTACCTACGTGGAGCTGACCGAGGAAGGCGACCGCAACTTCATGCAGCTGCTCCTTGATAAGCTGGAAGAGAACGACGATATCACGAACGTCTACCATAACTGGGAAAATTAAAAGGAAAAGAGCAACCGCGCGGTTGCTCTTTTTTCTATGCAAAAATTGCGACCATCTCCGCCCCATAACCTTGACAGGAGCGCGGGGATATGCTATACTTAACATTGTTAATGTTTTAACATGTATCCGCAAAAATAAGCTTTGAAAGGAACGGTTTGAATGAAGGAAACAGATGCAAAGTACGAGGCGTTGTTTACGCCTTGGAAAATCGGAAACGTGGAGATCAAAAACCGCATCGTGATGTGCCCGATGGGCGGCACGTCGCTTTTCGGCTGGTTTGAGCTGACAGGCTGTCATTTTGATAAGGAGGCAGCCAAGCTGTTCCTTGAGCGAGCGAACAACAACGTCGGCCTTATCATCCCCGGTATTGCACCCCTGCGCGATACGTTCTGGGGCAAGTGGCTGTGGCAGAACGAGAAGATGTTCAAGGACCTGGCTGTATTTATGGAAGAGATCCATAAAACGGGCGCGAAGCTCTTTATTCAGCTCACGGCCGGCATGGGTCGCTCCTGGGCGATCACCGAGCTGGTAGCCCCCCTGCATAAGAACAAATTTACCCGCGCGATCCTGAAGCCGATCCTGGACACCTCGCATGAGCTGGCTTCTCCCTCGCCGCAAAAGTCCCGTTGGGCGCACGATATCGAGTGTCCCGAGATGACGCGTGAACAGATCCACGAGATCATCGAGGCCTTTGCCAAGACCGCGAAGCTTTGTAAAGAAGCGGGCGTGGACGGCGTAGAGGTCCACGCGGTGCATGAAGGATATCTGCTTGACCAGTTTGCCATTGAATTCTTCAACAAGCGTACCGACGAGTACGGCGGAAGCTTTGAAAACCGTTACCGCTTCGCCGCGGAGGTCGTCCGTGCGATCAAGGAGGCCTGCGGCGCGGATTATCCCGTATCCCTGCGTTACTCGGTTGAGTCCAAAATGAAGGGCTTCTGTGAGGGCGCGATGCCCGGCGAGGATTACGTCGAGGTAGGCCGCGGCATGGAGGAATCCGAGCGCGCCGCCAAGTACCTGCAGGATGCCGGCTACGATATGCTTAACGCGGATAACGGTACGTACGACTCCTGGTATTGGGCGCATCCCCCGATGTACATGCCCGAAAACTGCAACCTTGAGGACGTGGCGCACATCAAGAAATTTGTGGATATCCCCGTGGTCTGTGCCGGCCGTATGGATGCCGAGGTCGGCGCGCGCGCCGTGGCCGAGGGAAAGATCGACGGCGTGGGTGTTGCCCGTCAGTTCCTCGCCGATCCTGCTTGGGTCACCAAGCTGATCGAGGATCGGCTGGAGGATATAAGTCGGATCGTAGCCATGTCGTTCTGTGAGCCAAGGAGTTGGGTTTCC
>JAZQWX010000151.1:0-1750 GCA_045632565.1 Eubacteriales bacterium
CATGCCGTGCGGAAAGGTCAGGCGGGAGAGTGAGATGCGCGCGTTTGCCGCCGCCTTGACGGCGGGGGAGAGTCCGTGCGACGAGCCGATCAGAAAGCACAGCTTGCCGCATCGGTCGAGCGCCGCGCCAAGCTCACGCGCAAGCGCGGGGGAGTCGATCTCCTTTCCCTCCACGCAGAGCGCCACCGTGTACGCGCCGGGCGGCACACGGGAAAGCATGCGCTCCCCCTCGGCCTCAAGGGCCGCCGCGATCTCGGCGGGGTTGTCTTCGTTCGCTATGCGCTCTTCCTTCAGGTTAACGTTTTCCACGCGGCAAAAGGCCGAGAGCCGTTTTTCATACTCGGCGGCCGCATCCCGCAAAAAGTCCTCCTTCAGCGTTCCCACGCTGATGACCGTTACCTGCTTCATATCAATAGGTCGGGCTGTCGATGCGCCAGCCGTTCTCGTACACAAAACGGATCTTCATCGGGGCGGTTTCCTCATAGCCCTCGGGGTACAGCTCGCAAACGGGGTAGACCGTGTGCACCGACAGCGTCAGCTCGGCATAATCGCGGCCAACGTCCGTGATCTCGGCACTTGCATAATCGTAGGTGCTCTTGCCGAGCAGATAAGGGTTCTGCTTGCCGTCGCCCACGTACACGAGGATGGTTTCCTTTTCATCCCGCAAAGCCTCGGGCTGGCTGGACGCGTAGCGCGCGTAGGTGTAGCCGCTGCCCTCCACAGCAAAGCCCGAGAGGTTGGCGGTAAAGATGATCTCGCTGTATTCGGCGGAGAACACGCCGCGCGTTTTGTTCTTTAATTGCTCGATGGTCAAAAAGCCTGCCTCGGCAAGATACGCCCGATCGGCCTCGTAGTAGTCACCCACGGGGGTGGCGTTCGGGTCGTGCGGAATGCCGTCCCCGAAATACACCTCGTTCAGCTTGGCCGATCGCGCGATCAGATCGGGCGCGGCCTCCAGCAGTCCCGTGGTGTCCAGCTTCGCGCAGGAAGCCAAGGACAATAGGGAAGCAATCAGCATACATCCCAATATAAGAAGCGATACTGTTTTTTTCATCATGTTATCATATCCTTTCCTGCGCCAAGCTTGCGCGGCGCGTATAAAGGTTTTTGCGCCGCTTTTTGCAAAAAGCGGCATAAAACCCTCTTACGGATTATTCCTGATATATTCCAGGATCGCGGCCGCGCCTGCCTTGCCCGCGCCCATGGCGAGAATCACGGTAGCCGCGCCGGTCACCGCGTCACCGCCTGCAAACACGCCGTCCTTTTCGGTCGTCACGCCGTCCTCGGCGACGACGATACAGCCCCAGCGGTTGGCCGTCAGTCCCTCGGTGGTCATGCGGAGCAGGGGATTGGGGCGCGTGCCGACGGCTTCGATCACCGCCTCCACCGTGATATCCTCCTCCGAGCCGGGAATGGCCACAGGACGGCGGCGGCCGCCTGCGTCGGGCTCACCAAGCTCCATTTTCTGTACGGTCATGCCCGCCACGTTGCCGCGCCCGTCATCGAGAATGGCGGTCGGGTTGGTCAAAAGACGGAAAATAATGCCCTCTTCCTTCGCGTGGTGGATCTCCTCACGCCGCGCGGGCATTTCCTCCTCGCCGCGGCGGTACACGATGTACACGTTCTCCGCACCCATGCGCTTGGCGCAACGCGCCGCGTCCATGGCCACGTTGCCGCCGCCGATCACGGCAACGTTTTTCGCGCGCTTGATGGGGGTGAGGGAGTCTTCCTTGTACGCCTTCATCAGGTT
>JAZQWX010000152.1:0-2258 GCA_045632565.1 Eubacteriales bacterium
TTACCAAGCAAATGTACTTTACTCATAGTGCACCTCATCTGCGCTTTAATTGTTGCTCTGCATAGGAAAGCAGGGCGTTTTTTTCATTTTTGACACGGCCCTCTGCCACAGCGGCAAACAGGCTTTTCAGGGCAAGCCCCAGCTCGCGTCCCTCCGAAAAGCCGAGGGCAAAGAGATCCTTGCCGCTAACGGCAAGATCTGCGACGGAGGAGCATACCCCCTCCTCCTCCACAAGCGCGCGTACCACGGCCTTCTGCAAAAGCTCCTCTTCCCCACTTTCACCTGCCGCCAGCTTGGCCGCCCGACGGATATCGAGAAGAAGGCAGGCATCCGCCGCACCAAGTCCCGACAGAAAACGGCGGGCGGAACGGATCTCTGCACGGCAGGGATCATTGCGATGAGAAAGGAGCTTCGCTACACGGTCACGCGTGCGGTGATCAAAGCGCAGCTCGTCCATCTGGGCGGCCGCCTGCTCCGCGTGCACAAAGGGCGCAAGAAACACGGTATAGCGTGAAACAGGATCTTTCGGAGCATGGGAGAGTTGTGCACCAAGGCGGGAGATCGCCTCTTCGGCGGTCAGGTCCCCTGCCGAAAGCCATCCGTACCAACGCGGGAACAAGATAGCAAGGATATCCGAAAAATCCGAAAGCACGGTGGCGGCGTAATCACCGCACAGGAGTTTGGTCAGCTCCTCGCGCACGCGCTCGGCCGACACGTTCCGGAGCAGCGGTGCGTTTTCCCGCGCGGCGGCAGCAGTCTTCTCTTCTACAGCAAAGCCAAGGGTCGCCGAGAAGCGCAGGGCGCGCAAAATGCGAAGCGCATCCTCACGGAAGCGGCGGTCGGGGTCGCCCACCGCACGCAAGATCTTTTTCTCAATGTCCGCGCAACCGCCGAAATAATCGTAAAGCCCCTTTTCGGGATGGTAGGCGATGGCATTGACGGTGAAATCGCGGCGGGCGGCATCCTCCTTGAGCGAGGCGGTATAACGCACGGCATCAGGGTGACGGCTGTCGGCATACGTGCCGTCCACGCGGTAGGTGGTGATCTCAAAGGCGGATTTTTCTGCCAGCACGGTCAGTGTACCGTGGCGGATGCCCGTATCGATGGTACGGTAGTGTGCAAACACGCGATGCATTTCCTCGGGCGTGGCCGAGGTGGTCATATCATAATCCGAGGGAGTGACGCCGCGCAAAAGATCGCGCACGCATCCGCCAACGAAAAACACCTCGTATCCCGCCGCATCCAGGCGTGACATGACCTCACGCGCGGCAGACGGAAGTGGGAAATCAAAGGAACGGTCCGCTTCCATATGGCATCCTCCCGACATAATCTTCCTGTTGATTATATCACAGCATATCAGAAAATGCAAGTCATAAGCACAAAAAGATCGCGTGGATATCGCCTGCCCCCATGACGACCGCTACGTCCCCCTCGCGTATCTCGGCACGAAGAAGCGAGATAGCGGCGGCATGATTGCGGGCATACAGGGCGTTTGAGAGCGAGGCCGCCAGCGCGGCGGAGGAAACGCCGCTTTCATTTTGCTCCCGCGCGGCATAAACGTCGAGAAGAATGACCCGATCGGCCGCTGACAGGGCGTTGATAAAATCACAGAAAAAGGAGGCTGTACGGCTGTACGTATGCGGCTGAAACAGGCAAAACAGGCGGCCGCCGCGCGCGGCGGACACCTGCCGAAGAGCCGCAAGCGAGGCGCGGATCTCGGTGGGATGGTGCGCGTAATCGGCAAAGAACAAAACGCCACCCTGTTCTCCTTTGCGCTCAAGACGCATGGGTGCACCGCAAAATCCCGAAAGCGCCCTGACCGTAGCATCAGGGGATGCACCGAGGGCGTAGGCGGCCGCCGCGGCCGCCAGAGCATTTTGTACGTTGTGGATGCCGAGGAGTTCCAGTTCCACTCTGCCGCATTTTTTCCCTTGTATGTAGAGGTCAAAGCTTGTTTTCTTGTCTGCAAGAGAAAGATTTTTTGCTGTTACGTCGGCCTCTTCTTCTGTTCCGAAGCGAATGATCCCTGCGTTTTGGGGTGGGTCAAGCGATACACGGGTAGGGGCAAAAGGGAGCACGACCGTTTCCGCCCCCTGCATAAAGGCGACAAAGGAGGCGCGAACCTCGTCTTCCGTATGAAAGAAATCGGTATGCTCCAGCTCGGCGTTCAGCACCACCGCCAGGGTGGGAGATAGGCACAAAAAGGAATTGCGATACTCGCAGGCCTCGGCAAGAAAGATTTCCCCTTCCCCCATCCG
>JAZQWX010000153.1:0-13933 GCA_045632565.1 Eubacteriales bacterium
AAAAGAAGAACGGCATAGCCCCAGGCTATGCCCTTCTTTTATCTTTTGCCGCGCTTGACCGTCGGGTTTTTTGGTGCTTTTTTGGCGGCAGGCTTGCGGCGCGCGCCGTTGTACTGTACGCCCGTGTTGGAAGTCTGCTTCTTGCCTCTTTGCGACACACGGGTGGGGGCTTTTGGCCCGTTTTCTCCACGTGCCGGGCGCACAAGGCATTCGGGGGCAAAGCCGATGAGATCCTCGCGCCCCGCAAGATGCAGTGCCTCTCTTACCAGCTCGGCGTTTTGCGGCTTGGCGTATTGGAGCAGAGCCCGTTGCAGCTGCTTTTCGTGATAATCCTTTGCCACGTACACGGATTTTCCCGAAAGCGGATCAATGCCCGTGGCGTACATGACGGTGGAAACCGTGCCGGGGGTGGGGTAAAAATCCTGCACCTGCTCGGGCATGTAGCCCTCTTTTTTCAGCCATACGGCCAGCTCCACCGCTTCCTTCAGGGTGCAGCCCGGGTGGCTGGACATCAGGTAGGGAACGAGGTACTGTTCCAGCCCCGCTTCCTTTGACAGACGGAAATATTCGCGCTTGAACGCCTCGTACACGCCGATGCGCGGCTTGCCCATCGCATCCAGCACCGCACCCGCGCAATGCTCGGGCGCGACCTTGAGCTGACCGCTGACGTGGTGTGTGACCAGCTGGCGCAGAAATTCGGGATTTTTGTCCGCTAAAAGGTAATCGTAGCGGATGCCCGAACGGATAAACACGCGTTTGACACGCGGTATTTTTTCGATCTTGCGGAGCATGGCCGCGTAGGCGGTGTGATCCACGATCAGATTTTTGCAGGGGGTGGGGAACAGGCACTTGCGGTCAAGGCAAACGCCCTTCTCAAGCTGCTTTTGGCAGGCGGGAGCACGGAAGTTGGCCGTCGGGCCGCCCACGTCGTGAATGTAGCCCTTGAAATGGGGATCGGCGGCGATCAGATTTGCCTCGCGGAGCACGCTTTCCTCACTCCGCGCGCGGAGCGCGCGCCCTTGGTGGAAGGTGATTGCGCAGAAATTGCAAGAGCCAAAGCAGCCGCGGTTATGCGCGATTGAGAATTTGACCTCTTCGATCGCGGGCACGCCCCCCTCGGCCTCGTAGTCGGGGTGATAGGTGCGCGCGTAGGGCAGGGCATACACCGCATCCAGCTCCTCGGTTGAAAGCGGGGGCATCGGCGGGTTCTCGACCAGCATTTTGTCGTCGTAATATTCCACCACGGCCTTGCCCGTGATGGCGTCCTGATTGCGGTATTGCAGGCGGAAAGCGTCCGCATAGGCCCGCCCGCCTTGCTTGATCTCGTTAAAATCGCCGCATTCCACGTAATCGTAGTGGATCTTCTCACCGCGCGGCGCAAGATATACGCATCCGCGCACGTCGCGGATCTTTTTGATCGGAATGCCGCGGTCAAGTAGGTGTGCCAACCGCCGCAGAATATTCTCACCCATACCGTAGGTCAGAATATCCGCGCGGCTGTCCACCAGAATACTGCGGCGCACGCGGTCGTCCCAATAATCGTAATGGGCAAAGCGGCGCAGCGACGCCTCCAGACCTCCGAGAATGATCGGCACGTCCCCGTACGCCTCGCGGATGCGGTTACAGTACACGATCACCGCGCGGTCGGGGCGGCGACCCATCTTGCCGCCGGGGGAATAGTAGTCGCTTGTACGGCGGCGCTTCGCCACCGAGTAGTGTGCCACCATGGAGTCGATATTGCCCGACGTGACGAGAAACCCGAGGCGCGGCCGCCCGAAGCGGCGAAAATCCTCACAGCTCTTGTAGTCCGGCTGGGAAAGGATCGCCACGCGAAAGCCCTCTGCCTCCAACACGCGGGAAATGATGGCAACGCCAAAGGACGGGTGATCCACGTAGGCATCCCCCGTCACGTATACAAAATCCACGCCGTCCCAGCCGCGGGCACGAACGTCCGCGGCGGAAACGGGCAAAAACTTCTCGCGTTCCATATCAGTCAAGGGTAAAGCTGTCGAGCTCTACCTCGGTCTGCTCACCGTTCTCCATGTTGCGGAGCTGGGCGCGGCCGCTTTCCACTTCGCTGTCGCCCAGGATCAGCGTGTAGGCGGCATTCAGCTTGTTGGCGTACTTCATCTGTGCCTTCAGGCTACGGCCAACCACGTCGCACTCGGCGTAAATGCCCTCTTGGCGCAGTCGTTCACAGATCGCCATGGCCGATACCTGCGCCGCCTCGCCAAGCGCGGCGATGTACAGGCGTGGGGTGGCGGGGGCGGGGGGCAGAATGCCCTCTGCCTGCATGGCCAGGATCACGCGGGTAATGCCCATGCCAAAGCCGATGCCGGGCAGCTCCGGGCCGCCGAGCGAGGAAACCAGACCGTCATAACGGCCGCCGCCGCAAACGGTGGACTGGGCGCCGATGCCCTCGGCTACGAATTCAAATACCGTGCGGGTGTAGTAGTCCAGACCGCGCACGATGGAGGGATCGATCACGTAGGAAATGCCCATTTTGTCAAGGCACGCGCAGAGCGTATCAAAGTGGGCGCGGCAGTCGGGGCACAGATAATCCACCGTGCGGGGCGCTTCCTTGGCGATCGCGGCGCAGGGGGGATTTTTGCAGTCGAGCAGACGCAGGGGGTTCTTCTCCAAGCGGCCAAGACAGGTGTCACACAGCTCGTCCTTGTGGGCGGAGAAATGGCTGACCAGAGCCTCGCGGTACGCGGGGCGGCAGGCAGGACAGCCGATCGAGTTGAGATGCAGGCGGATCGACTTCAGACCAATGCGGCGAAGCACGGAGGCCGCTACCGCAATCACCGTGGCATCCGCCGCGGGCGTGGACGCGCCGAACATTTCCGTGCCGAACTGGAAGAACTCACGCGAGCGGCCTGCCTGCGGCTTCTCATGACGGAAGCAGTTGATGATGTAATAGAACTTCTGCGGCATGGTGTCGCCGTACTTGCCGGACTCGATCAGCGCGCGCGCGACCGACGCCGTGCCCTCGGGGCGCAGGGTGATGGTGCGCTCCTCGTCGCGGTCGGCAAAGGTGTACATTTCCTTTTGCACCACGTCGGTGGTGTCACCCACGCCGCGCACGAACAGGTCCGTCCACTCAAAGGTGGGGGTGCGGATCTCGCCAAAGCCGTAACGCGCGGCCTCTTCTCTCATAATGCCCTCGAGATGACGGAATAGCACCGCATCCTCGGGGAAAATATCCATTGTGCCTTTAATCTTCTGAATCATGGTCTATCTCCTGTCCGTCGCCACTCTCGGCGGCGATCGCAATTTTCATCAGTTCCTCTATACGGGCGGTGTTGCCGAGGTGGGCGTGCATCCCCAAAACGGCTTCCAGACCCGTGGCGGCGCGGTAGTCCGCTCCGCTTGCGTGCTTCGGGCGATTGAGGTGCCCCGAATTGAAGGCGCGGCGGTAAACGTCCCCCTCCTCTTCGGTAAACAGCACTGCCACGGCCCGTGCCTGCACGGCCTGTGCCTCGGCGCTGACAAAACGGCGTGCCGCCTCGTTCAGACTGCCCGATTTGGACGTGCCGCCGGCTACCAGCATTTTGCGTATATACAGGGAATGCACCGCATCACCGAGAAAGGATAAGGCCGCCACGCTTGGCAGCTCGCTTGCTTTGACCGTCACAGCATTCCCTCGCTTTCCTTTTAGTGTCCGTAGCGATAGAGCAGCCTGCGCTTCTCTTCGCCCGTTGCATCCTCGCCCAGCTTGCGGGCGATCAGCTCTTGCTTGATTTCTTCAAAATCGATCTCCCCGTCGGCGATCGCTTGGTCGATCACACGCTGCGCAAGGGTCAAGTCATAGCCCCTGCCATGGAGGTAGGATAGGATCTTTCGTCTGCCCCACAGCTTCCTCGTGGCACAGGCCACGGCAAGACGGGAGGCCTGCTCCTCTTCACGGATATATCCCTTGCCGATCATGGTCGCCACCGCCGCCTCGGCGCTCTCGCGGTCATAGCCGCGCGCGCGGAGCTTGCGGCAAAGCGCGTTTGCGCTGTTGTCACCGTAGGAGAGCAGGGAAACGGCCTTGGCGCGCGCGCGCAACTTCCCCTCTGCCTCGGCAAGAGAGGAGATCAACTCACCGTCGATCTCCTCACCTGCCGCAGGGGAACCCAAGCGTGCGTCGTCCTCCCGTGAGATGGTAAAGGTGCGGCGCACCTCCCCTTCAAAATGCTCTTCTGATACGGAAAGACGCAGGTTGCCCGCCTCGGTCACAGAACGCCGCAGGATACGGGCGGCCATCTTATTCCTCGCCCTCGTCAAAATCACGGATATCGAGGTCGTCCTCGTTTTCCATCTCAAACTGCTCGATCACGTCGGTGCTCTTGGCTGCCTCGCGGATCTTTCCTTCAATCTCGGCCATCACGGAAGGCTCGCCTTCGAGATACTTGCGCGCATTGTCCTTACCTTGACCGATGCGGCTGCCGTTGTAGGAGAACCACGCGCCCGACTTTTCCACAATACCAAGCAGAACGCCAAGGTCAATGATCTCGCCGGATTTGGAGATGCCCTTGCCGTACAGAATGTCAAATTCCGCAGTCTTGAAGGGGGGCGCGACCTTGTTCTTCACAACCTTGCACTTCACGCGGTTGCCGTATACGTCGGTGCCGTTTTTCAGCGCCTCTGCCTTACGAACCTCGATACGCACGGAGGAGTAGAACTTCAGCGCGCGGCCGCCTGTGGTGACCTCGGGGTTGCCGTACACCACGCCGACCTTCTCACGCAGCTGGTTGATAAAGATCACCACACAGTTGGTCTTGGCGATCGCGCCCGAGAGCTTTCTCATCGCCTGCGACATCATGCGGGCTTGCAGACCTACGTGCGAAGCACCCATGTCGCCGTCGATCTCCTGCTGGGGAACGAGGGCGGCCACCGAGTCGATGACGATCACGTCGATCGCGCCCGAGCGGATCAGTGCCTCGGCGATCTCCAGCGCCTGCTCGCCGCTGTCGGGCTGGGAAACCAAAAGATTGTTGATATCCACGCCCAGCTTTTTGGCGTACAGGGGGTCAAGCGCGTGCTCCGCGTCAATGAAGGCGGCTTCGCCGCCGATCTTCTGCACCTCGGCCACCACGTGCAAAGCCACGGTGGTCTTACCGGAGGATTCCGGGCCGTAGATCTCAATAATACGGCCGCGCGGCACGCCGCCGATGCCAAGTGCCATATCCAGGGTCAGAGAGCCGGTGGAAACTGCGCTGACGTTCAGATCGCTCAGCTCGCCCAGTTTCATGATCGCGCCCTTACCGATGCTTTTGGTAATGCGCGCAATGGCGGTGTCGAGTGCCGCCTTTTTGTCGGATGCCTCCACCTTGGCAGGGGAGGGTGCCGGTGCTTTTTTCGTTGCCATACCTTTTCTCCTTTACACGTCAAGTTTGATCGCGCCGTCGGGACGGATGTGCAGCATCATGGCCGCACCGTCACCGAAGATCGCATCGGGGATCGCGCGGTAAGCTTCGGCCTCTGCCTCGCGCACGAACACCTGAATGGTGCCGGCAAAGCCGCCGCCGTGTACGCGGAACGCGCCGCCCTTACCCGCAAGCGCGCCCTCGGTGACCGCAAGTGCGAGGGAAAGCCCCTGCTCGGACACGTTCTGGGTGGTGTAGACGTTTTGCAGATACTGGAAGCTGGAGCGACCGGAGGCCAGCAGATCGGCAAAGAAGCCGTCAAGATCGCCGCGCTTCAGGCAAGCGGCGGCGTCTGCCACACGCTCGTTTTCCCGCACGAAGTGAAGCGCACGCAAAATCGCGCGGTCGCCCTGCGTTTTACGCAGCTCGGGAATTTTCGCAAGAATGTCCGCCTCGGTCGCGCCGCGCAGGACCTCACGGCCAAGAGCCGCGGCCACCGACTTCATTTCCTGCGGCACGGAGGCGTAATCCGCATTCAGGTTGGCGTGGTTGCCGCCCGTGTTCACGATGCACAGCACGTATCCCGCCTCGTCCAGCGAGAAGGAGATCGGCTCGATCACGGGGTTCTTCGGATCGGCAAAATCGATGTATACAAAGCCGCCCACGGCGCAGGCCATCTGATCCATCAGACCGCAGGGCTTGCCGAAATAGACGTTTTCGGAATACTGGGCGATCTTCGCGATCTCCTCGTTCTTCACCTCGCCGTCGTTGTAGAGGTGGTTGAGGATGTTGCCCACCATGACCTCAAACGCGGCAGAGGAGGAAAGGCCCGAGCCCTTGAGCACGCGGGAGGTGGTGTAAGCGTCAAAGCCGCCGATCTTGTAGCCGTATTTGAGGAAGCCGCCGCACATGCCCGCCACAAGAGCGCCCGACTTGAAGGATTTCTGCTTTTCGGGATCGTCACAGCCGGCAAGATCGATGCGATCCTCGGAATATCCCTCGCTACGCACGCGCACGACGTTCTCGCGGGAGGGGGAGGCTACGGCGATGATGTCACGGTCAATGGCGGCCGCCAGCACGCGGCCGTGGTTGTGGTCGGTGTGGTTGCCGATGACCTCGGTACGGCCGGGAACGGAGAACAGGAACACCTCGCGGTCCTCTCCGTACAGCGCGGCAAACTCGCGCACGGCCTTTACGTAACGGGCCGTTTGCTCGGCCACGTCGCTGCCGTACAGGTAGCGGTATTTTTCAAGAGCACCCGCCTCCAGACGGGCAATCAGTTCATTCGGCTTCATGGTAAACTCCTTCATGTATGATTTTGCCGCCCTTTTCTCGGTAAACGGCAATGATTCGCTCGGTGATTTCTTCAACGCCGCGCGGGCGACCCTGGGCGTCCTCGGCATCCAGCCACAAAACGCTTGGGTCGGCCGCAAACCAGGTAAGCTGACGCTTGGCGTAACGGCGCGTGGCGGTTTTTAAGTTCAGAACGGCCTCCTCGAGGGAGCATTCTCCGCGCAGATGCGCGGCAAATTCCTTGTAGCCGATCGCCTGCGCGGCGGTCGACGTGGGAGAGAGCAGCCCCTCCTCGTAAAGCGAACGCACCTCGTGAAGCAGCCCTTCGGCGATCATGGCGTCCACACGCGCCTCAATGCGTGCGTAGAGCTTTTCTCGGTCATACCGCAGGGCAAAGGGGAGGATGTGCAGGGCAGGCTCTTTTTCACGGGAACGCCGATCCCATTCGCTTTTGGGAATGCCGGTTGCATAAAAGACCTCCAGCGCGCGGATCACGCGGCGGACGTTGTTTTCATGCGTGGCGGCGGCACTCTCGGGATCGTGCTCTCGGAGCTGACGGTACAGCTCGGCTGTGCCGCCCTCGCCCCGCGCGATCGCCTCCAAGCGCGCGCGGTGGGCGGTTGTCCCCGGGATCTCTTCGTTTACCTCGCCCCGCCGTGCGGCGGCAAGGTACAGTCCCGTACCCCCGCAAAAAACGGGAATACGGCCACGCGCGGTCACCTCGCGCACCGCACGCGCGGCGTCGGCCGCGTAATCGGCCGCGCTGTAGGGCGTACCGGGGTCAAGAAAATCGCACAAATGGTGGGGTACGGCCGCGCGCTCCTCTTTCGTGGGCTTGGCCGTGCCAATGTCCATTTTGCGGTAGATCTGCATCGAGTCACAGCAAAGGATCTCGCCCTCAAGACGCCGACAAAGCGCGATCGAAAGCGCGGTCTTGCCGGAGGCGGTAGGGCCGACGACAGCCGGGATCAGAAGCGCTTGTTCAGCCATGCCAGCAGGTCTTCAAAAAATGCTTTGCGGCAGGTTTCACGGCAAAGCTCGTGGCGTGCGCCCTCGTACAGCTTCAGCGTCACGTCGCTTGCTCCCGCATTTTTCAGGCGGGCGGCGGTGGCGCGGGGCGCTTTGCCCATTTTACCAACGGGGTCGCGGTCACCTGCGGCGATCAGGGTCGGCAGGCTCTTCGGATATTCTCTTGCCCAAGAGGATGCGCTTGCACGGGCGCAAAGGGTAAAGAGATCGTAGAAGCCCGATACGGTAAAGGTAAAGTTGCAGTAGGGATCGACCGCCATGTGGGAAACCTCCTCCTCATCGCGGGTCATCCAGTCACGGCCGTAGGGATCGTACCAGTCAAAGCGGCGGTTGTGGAAGCCAAAGACCATGCGCTCAAGCGACGTGCTGCGATGCATCTCGCCCTTGCGGTTTTTTAAGAACTTGGCCGCAAGACGCCCCACGCCGGCCATGGCGTTGTTGGTCGTGCCCAGGAAAATGGCACCGTCAATGTCGCGGTAGTAGCTGCACGCGTACAGGCGTGCGATCAAAGAGCCCATACCCTGGCCGAGAAGGATCAGGGGAGAGCCGCCGAACTGCGTTTTCATCAGCAGGGTCAGCTTGTGGGCGTCGGTGATCACGGTGTCCGCGCCGTCCTCGGATGCAAAGAAGCCGAGATTGTCGCTGTGGCGCGCGGTGTGGCCGTGGCCAAGGTGATCGTTTCCGCAAACGGCAAAGCCCGCGTCACACAGGATCTCTGCCAGCTCGTGATAGCGACCCATATAGTCGCACATGGCGGGCAAAATCTGGATCACGCCGCGCACGGTGCGCTTTTTGGGCGTGTACAGGCAAGCAAAAATGTGGCTCTTGCCATCGCTCGAGGCGTAGGTAAATTCCTTATAGCTGTATTCCATAGATGCTTCTCCTTAATACTTTTCGGAAAACGCGCGGACCTCTTCCTCTTTCGGGAAATAGGTGGCGTCCTGTTGATTTTTAATAAGCAGGGTGTTGAGCGACAGACCAAAGCGGCAGGCCGCCTGTACGTCGCCGCAACGGCAATATTCCAGCAAAATGGCGACCGATGCCGCGTCAGCCATCGTTTTGCCCTCGCCCGCACGCAGACCGTGTGAAAGGATCAGGTGACAGTAGCGACCGTCATAGGCGTAGATGCCGCGCTCGCTCAGCTTGATCAGGTAGTGGTGCGCCTTGATCTTCTTTTCCAGCGCCACGGCGGCCTTCAGACAGCTGTCTGCACCGATGGGCTTGATGCCCGTCAGCGCCTCGGTGTCCTTGTCGTCGATCAGAACGATCTCGGCCGACGGCAGAGAGGAGAAGGGGAAATCCTCCGTCATGCCGGTGGTGTCGAGGAAGAAGGGAACGGCACGCTCCTCTGCCATGCGTGCAACGCCGGTCAGCACGTCCGGCTGCAGATCTGCCTGCAAAAAGATGCCGTTCGGCTCTGCCGCTACCACCGCCTTTTCTACGTCGGAGGCAAGAAGCTTGGCATTGGCACCGGGATACACGACCACGCGGCTGTCGCCGTTGTCCTCTTTCATGATCACGCGCATGCCCGTGGGGTTGCGTCCGTCTACGGCCACGTAGGTGATATCCAGACCCGCCTCGGCGTATAAGCGAAGCAGTCTGTGCCCGTGCACGTCCGCGCCAACCTTGGCAACGTAGATCGGCTCACCGCCCAACTGTAAGAGTGCCATTGCGGCGGCAGCACCGCCCCCGCCTGCGGCGTAATGAAAACGGCTTTCCTCCGTCACGGTTTCTCCCGCGGCGGGCATAGAACGCACCTGCATGGTAAAGTCCATGTTGGCCGCACCGATGACGAGTATTTTTTCTCGCATATCCTGTTCCCCCTATCGTAAAGACATAAATAATACTATTATTATAAGGCAAAAAAGTTGAAAAAGCAACAGTTTTTTGAAAATGCGTTATTTCACCTGCATGCGGATGACGGCAGAGTCGGATGCTACGCGTGCGGCCATCTCGCTCTCGCGCGTGTGGCAGGTAAAGATCAGGCTCTGCTGACCGTCCTCGGCACGCTCTGCCAGCATGGTCAGAATACGCTCGGTACGGGCGTTATCCTGATGGGCAAAGCTCTCGTCGAAGAAGACGGGCGGCTTTTCCTTGTAAAGCAGATCGATCAGCGAAAGACGGAGCGCGAGGTAAGAAAGATCCTGCGTACCCGCGCTCAGATAATCCAAGGAGTGCGTGCCGTCCCCCGTGCTCATGGAGATCGAAAGATCACGGCCAACGCCCACGCTTTGGTAACGGCCGTCCGTGAGGGTGTCCATCATGCGGCAAGCGGAATCCGACAGACGCGGAGAGATCTCCGCCCGCAGACGCTCACCCGCTTGCTCGATCGCCGCGTGAGCCAACAGACAAGCCTCGTGCTGCTCATGCGTGGCCGCAAGGTGCTCGCGCAGCGTTTCACGCTTTACCTGCAGCTCGGCAGGATTTTCCGCGCGTGCGCGCAGAGCAGCCAGCTCACGCTCCAGCTCTCCCGCCTGTCCGGCAAGCAAGCGAGCCTTGGATGCATAATATTCGCGCTTTTTGCGCCATTCCTCGGGACGCACGTCCTCGGGGCGGATCTCGCGGTCGGTCGGCATCAGGGCGCGCGCCTCTCGCTCGCTCGTGCCAACCAGCTGTGCACAGAGCGCATCCGCCACGTCCTGCGCGGCGTGAATTCTGGCCTCGTGCAGCTTTTTCTTTTCCATAGCGGCACGCGCCTTTTCGGAAAGGGCTGATAAAAACGCGGGAACGTCGGTCTCCGGCAGACGTGTGCCGAAGCGGCCTGCCACGGTGTCCAGCTCGATCAGGGCGCGGTTATAGACTGCCTGTAATTTGGTTTCGGTATCGTAGGCATCCTTCGCCGCATCGCGGTAAGCGTGCACCTGCTCGCGTCCGCGATCGATCGCCTCCGCGCGGGAAAGGAATTCGGCCGCATTTTTCGCGCCGTAGCGCGCATACAATGCAGTAAGCGCAGCTTTTGTACGGAGTGCGTGAAACAGAAGGACACCGCCCGCGGCCAAAAACAGAACAAAAAGCGTATAGGGGAGGGCTAAAAAGCCGCTGAATAATGCGGGTGCGGCCAGCGACAGGATCAGAAACAAAAGTCCGAGTGCCCCGCCTGCCCCTGCCCCGATCAAGGACAGCAGCTTGTGCTTTTCCTTCTTCTCGGAAAGCGTGCGAATGGCCGACGTTCCGCCGTCTGCGGCGGCGCGCTCCAGATACAGCTCGGCATCCTTGTCAAGCCCCGTGCCGGTATACCTTGCGCGGATCTCCTTTGCCTCCGTGTATCGGGCCTTCGCCTCCTCGACCGCGCGACCGGCCAGCGCCAGATCGGTCAGGTCGCTTTCGTGCAGGCGGTAGATCGGAAGACCGTCCATGTTTTTAAGGGCCGCCTCTCGCTCGGCGATCTCGGCCTCCGCCTCGTGCAGGCGGCGGTAGAGGTCGAGCAGCAAAACAGCCTTGTCCTGTTCCTCGTGAAGGGCGGCATCCTCCTCGGCCTTCTCGGCCGTTGCCAGCTGCCGCTTGATGGTGGAGAGGGTGCTCTCCTTTTCAAAGATCGTCAGGTTATCCTTCTCGGCCTGCGCCATGCGGGCGTTCAGCTCGGCCTCTTTTACGGTCAGGTCGGCCAGCGCGCCGCCCTTGCCGGATTTGTGCAGCAGCGTGCGGCGCAGCGTCTCCAGCTTGTCCAAGGCACGCTGGACGTTCAGGCTCTCATCTCCCGAGAACAGCAGATTTTCAATGGCTTCGTTCAGGTCGGTGCCGCCGATGCGCGCGCCGATCTGCGGCAAAAAGGCGGTAGAAAGGAAAATCGCCTCCGGCACGCCGAGAAAGCGTTCACCGGGTGTCTTTTGCTCGTTCCAGGAAAGCGGCATGCGGTTCTCCAGATCGATCAGCGTGCCCGTGTCGCGGTAGCTTTCCTTCCCACGCGGGCCTGTGATCTGCGTGGTGCTCCGTTCAATGCGGTAGCGGTGATCCCCCACCCGCACGGTCATGCTGCCGGCGGCGCGGCCGCTTTGCCAATTGATGCGCTTTTTCTTTTCGGCCAGCTCGCTTCCGCCCACGCGCCCAAAGCCGTACAGCATGTAACGGATAAAGGCAGAGAGCGTGCTTTTTCCCGCCTCGTTTTCCCCCTCGATGATATTCAGTCGGGGATGAAGGGTACAGGAAAAATCCTCAAGACAGCCAAAGCAATCAATATGCAGGCTCTCGATGATCATTTCTTATCGACCCCCGCACCCTCGTTGCCGGACAGGAAGCGGATGGCGCGTTCCACCGCATCCTTCGAATTATTCCACGGCTCGTCCTGATAACGGTAATCAAACTTTTTGCAGAACCAGCTCACGTCCCCCGAAAGCTCGGCGGCGTATTTCTTCACCACGTCGGACACGTGCTCGTAAAATTCGGAAAATTCCTTCTTCGGCAAGGCGCTCTTGCCAACCTCCAGCAGGCGGCGGTAATGCGGCAGGCAGAAGTAGGGCTGCGCCGCCATCTTGCGGCGGAAGGCGCTGTCCGTGCGATAGAGCAGCAGCACCGTGTCATACATACGGGAAAAATGCATCTCAATGCGGGAGCAGACGTAGCAGCTCGCCTCCAGCTTACCCAGCTTTTTCAGGGTATCGTTGCCCGCGCCCGTCAGCAGGGCGGCAAGCCCCTCGCCCGACAGGCTCTTTTTCACGCTCTCAAGATGACTTTCAAGGATCAGACCAAGACCAAGACGGTTCTTGCGCGTGAACATCATGCCGAAGTGGCGGTGGCAAAAGCCAAGCTCGTTCGTTTTCAGGCGCACGTCCGGCTCCATCATGGAAGCACCCAGGATCAGCTCCAGCTCGTTTTCCTCCAGCTTGTTGTACAGGGCACACATCGGGCAGCCGCACGCAGCGTTCTCGGCAGAGGCATCAAACGCCTCGTTCACGGGGATGGTATATAACTGTTCCATAAGAACCTCCTTGAATTTTCACGACCGTCTTGACTTTTTCGTCGGGAAAATGTATAATATTATTGTATTCTATTCTATTATACACGTTTCCCCACGCTTTTGCAAGAGGGAAACGCGTAATTGCTTTGCCTTTTTCGGGAAAGGAAGAAAAGGATGAAGGTACTGATCTTAAGCATCACGGCAGGGGAAGGACACAACACCACGGCCGTGGCTATTCAGAAGGAATTAGAGAGTCGCGGTGTGGAATGTCGGGTGCTGGATACCTGCATGGAAATCAGCCGCGGACTGTATAACATCATTGCAAAGGGATATTTGCTCAGCACGGCGGAATTCAAAAAAACCTACTCGATGATCTACGGGAAGCTGGAGAAACGCAAGGGCAATTCCTATACCGGCTCGCTGACCCGCACCACCTCCGGCCTCATTAAGAAGAACCTGGCCGATTACATTGATGAATACTGTCCCGACGTGATCGTCTACACCCACGTGTTTGCGGGGATATTTCTCGATATCATCCGCCAAAAAAAGACCATCACCGCCAAAACGGTCGGTGTGCTGACGGATTTTGTCATGCACCCGCTTTGGGAGGAAACCCTGCGTAACGACCGCGTGGTGATCCCCAATGAATTAACGGCCTCCTTTGTGCGCCGCAAGGGCTTTTCGGATGATAAAATTTTGCCGCTCGGTATCCCGATCCGCCCCGAATTCGCCACCTCCGTGCCGAAGGACGGCGCGCGCCGCCTGCTCGGTCTGGATGAAAACCTCCCCGTGATCATGCTCATGGGTGGCAGCATGGGCTACGGCTCGCTGTTCAAGACCGTGTGCGAGATCGATGAGCTGGATATGGAGCTTCAGGTCATCTCGGTCTGCGGCAACAACGAAAAGGCCAAGGCGGCGATCGACGGACACGGCTTCCGTCACCGCGTTCTGAATTTCGGGTATACCAATCAAATCAGCCTGCTTATGGATGCGGCGGATTGCATCGTCACCAAGCCGGGCGGTCTGACAACGAGCGAGGCGCTGGCCAAGCGCCTGCCTATGCTGATCTGCAACCCCATTCCGGGGCATGAGGAGCGCAACGCCGAGTTCCTTTGCAACTGCGGCGTGGCCGCCATGATTACCCCCACCATGCGTCTTCCGGACGTGATCCATCAGGTGTTCTCCGATCCGCGCCGCATTGATCTGATGCGCGCATCCACCGACGTTATCCGCAAGCCAAACGCTTCGCGGGATCTGGTCGACCTCGTCCTTTCCTTTGACAGGAAGTCCTAAAAAAAGAGACGCGCTCCCCCAGGGCGGCGCCTTTTTTTTGAAAAAAATTTTTTTACGGTGTTAAAGATCT
>JAZQWX010000154.1:0-17149 GCA_045632565.1 Eubacteriales bacterium
GTGTGAAGCTGGAGAGCGTCAATATCCCCAAATACGTGGAGGCTATTGGCGAGAATGCGTTTAACGGCTGTGTCAGTCTCAAAACCGTGACCTTCCCGGCAACCAACTCCTTGACTGTGATCGGTGGCTACGCCTTCAAAGGATGCCTCTCGATCGAAGAGATCGCCTTGCCGAACAAGGTGACCGTGATCGCTGAAAATGCCTTTGAGAGCTGCTCGGGCTTGAAAAAGATCACCCTGCCCGCCGCACTCACCTCGATCGAGGCACAGGCCTTCTATAAGTGCACGGCGCTTTCGGAAATTGCCTATCGCGGTAGTGCCGCCGATTGGTTGTCTGTCACCGTTACCTCTACGGGTAACACCCTCTTCACCTCGCTTGAGGTAAAATGTCTTGGATAAACCCGAAACGGGCCGCAAGCGGCCCGTTTTTTCATGCCAAAAGGTGTTGACAGGGAATGGATATTTGTGGTATAATGAAACGAATAAATAAAAGGAGATGATCCCCATGTCTTTATACGGAAATGCAATCGTCGGTCAGTCCGGCGGCCCTACCGCGGCCATCAATGCCACGCTGGCAGGGGTTATCAAGGGCGCGCTTGCCGCGCAGAAAAACGGTCAGATCGGCACGCTGTACGGTATGCGTAACGGTGTAGAAGGTCTGCTCGCGGAAAAGCTTATCGATCTTGGCAAGGAATTTGAGGACGAGAGCCGTCTTTCCGTCCTCGTCAATACCCCCTCCTCGGCACTTGGCTCTTGCCGCAAAAAGCTCCCGCCTCCCGAAAAGGATGAAAGCGTATACGCTGAGATCCTTCGCATCTTCAAAAAATACGATATCCGCTATTTCTTCTACATCGGCGGTAACGACTCCATGGATACTGTGGACAAGCTCTCTGCATACTTTGCAAAGAACCGGTATGAGGCAAAGATCGTCGGCGTTCCGAAGACCATTGATAATGACCTCGTGGTAACCGACCACACGCCCGGATTTGGCTCTGCCGCAAAATATGTCGCGGTTACGATGCAGGAGATCCTGCGTGACTGTGCGGTTTACACCATCCCCGCCGTCACGATCGTGGAGATCATGGGCCGTGACGCAGGCTGGCTGACGACCGCTGCCGCCCTGCCGGGCGCAGACGGCGGCATTGGCCCCGACCTCGTTTATCTGCCCGAAAAGAACTTCAATCTGGAAGCCTTCTTCGCAGATGTCCGCGCGGCACTCGATCGCCACCCGAACGTGGTCGTTGCCATTTCCGAGGGTATTCACGATGCAAATGGCAAATATGTCGGTGAAGGCCTTACGGGTGGCGTTGACGCCTTCGGTCACACCCAGCTTTCGGGTGCGGGCAAGGTGCTTGAGCTTGCCGTGAAAGAGAAGTTCGGTTGCAAGGTTCGTTCCATTGAGTTGAATCTGCCCCAGCGTTGCGCGGCCCACCTCGCCTCGGCTACCGACCTTTCGGAATCGGTTGCAGCCGGTGAGCATGCCGTGGTATCGGCCCTCGCGGGTGAGTCGGGATGCATGGTAACCATGATCCGCTCGGACGATCCGTACAAGATCACCTACGGCATTTCTCCCGTTTGCGCGATCGCCAACCAGGTGAAGCACGTTCCCGATGCGTACATCAACGAAAAGGCAAATGGCGTCACCGATGCCTGCATCGCATATCTGCGACCTCTCATTTGTGGCGAGGCAGCGCCCCTTTATAAGGACGGCCTTCCCGTGCACTGCATTCTGTAATAAAAAAGAACGGCAGAGAACCCCTCTGCCTTTCTTTTTTTGAAAAAACCGCCGAGCATATGCTCGGCGGTTTTTATGTAGAGATTATCTTCTCTTTTTCAGGGCGCTCATGATAGCGCTGAAGTCGTCATCGGAAATAGTGGGCTCTGCGCTTGCCTTCTTGGCAAAGGAAGCCTCTGCGATCGGCTCGGCCTCTTTCTCCTCGGGCATGGTTACGGTAACCTCGGTTGCAGCAGCGGCAACAGCCTCCTTGACGGCAGCTCTCTCGTTTGCACGGGTGCTGTCAAAGCCGGTAGCGATGATGGTGACACGCATCTCGTCCTCCAGGGAAGGATCGAAAGCAGCACCCCAAATGATGTTGGCATCGGGATGTGCCTCTTCGGCGATCATCGAGGAAGCCAGGTCGATGTCCTCCAGACCGATGTCGGGAGAAGCCGTGATGCTGACCAGAATGCCCGTCGCGCCTGCGATCGAGGTTTCGAGCAGGGGAGAGGAGATGGCGGCCTTTGCGGCGATCTGTGCCTTATCAGCACCGGTAGCCGAGCCAACACCCATGTGAGCAAAGCCGGCATCCTTCATGATGGCAGTTACGTCAGCAAAGTCCAGGTTTACAAATCCGGGAACGTTGATCAGCTCGGAAACGCTCTGTACGCCGCGGCGGAGAACCTCGTCGGCAATCTCAAATGCGTTTGCCAGCGTGATGCGGGTGTCGGACACCTGCTTCAGACGCTCGTTGGGGATGATGATCAGGGAGTCACCAAACTCCTTCAGGGTATCGATACCCAGCTCGGCCTGCACCATGCGCTTCTTGCCTTCGAAAGCAAAGGGCTTGGTTACGATACCGATGGTGAGAATGCCCATCTCGTGTGCAGCCTTGGCAACGATGGGGGCTGCGCCCGTACCCGTGCCGCCACCCATACCGGTGGTAACGAATACCATGTCAGCGCCTTCCAGCACCTGCTTAATATCATCGATATTTTCCTCGGCAGAGCGCTTACCAACCTCGGGGTTGGAGCCCGCGCCGTGACCCTTGGTGATCTTCTCACCGATAACCAGCTTCGTGCTGGCGTTGGAGGAACGGAGTGCCTGTGCGTCGGTGTTTACGGCGATGAATTCCACGCCGCGGATGTTGGTGGCAATCATGCGGTTGACCGCGTTGTTACCGCCGCCGCCTACACCGATTACCTTAATGTTAATGCCACTACCAAAGAGATCGTCATCAAATTGTACGTTCATGTTACTTCCTCGCTTCCGCTGAATTTTCATTACTCCTCCGTCGCAGGGAACGACGGAACTTGTTGTCTATATGATACTATAAACATATATGGGATTGCAACCACTAAAAGCCATAATTAACAAAATGTTAACAATTTATTTTTGCATTTCTGCCTTGGATTTTCTTGCGATTTTGAGAATTTGCGTCCAAATTATTCTGCCGGAATCGGGTTTTGCAAAGCTTTTTATATTTTTCTCGAAAAGCTCTCGCTTTTTTTCGTCAAAAACAAGTGAAAAAATCATTTTTTCGACATTATTTTGGGGCAGATCGCTCTCTTCTAGCAAAAAAGCGGCCTGATTTTTAGCCAAAACCTCTGCGTTTTTGCGTTGATGATCGTCCGCCACGTAGGGGGATGGGACAAGGATCGCGCACCTGCCGCAAAGGGCAAGTTCGGATATGGTCATAGCCCCCGCGCGGCAGGTCACCATGTCGGCCGCGGCCATGTATAAGGGCATGTTTTCAATATACGAAAGGAGCTTGCTTTTTTCGGTATCCGAGCCGAGCTGTGCACGGCATGCCTCGTAATGCTTGCTTCCGCAGGCATGTATGATCTTTAATGGAGATTCTCTTTTCTCCCCCTGCTTCATGAGGCGAATCATTGCCTCGTTCAATCGCTCTGCACCAAGCGATCCGCCAAAGGAGAGAAGCAGAACGTCTTCCTTTTTTAATCCCAGCCTTGCTTTGGCTTCCTCTCTCGATGATCGAAAAAAGCCTTCCCGAATCGGATTTCCTGTTACAATTGGCTCGACGCATCCGTTTGGCAGATATTTGGCAGCTTCCTTGAAATTTAGCCAGATCCCGTCCATGTAAGGCGCAAGGCGGCGCACCGTCAAGCCGGGGACAGCGTTCGATTCGTGCAATGCACAGGGGATGCCCTCTGCGGCGGCCGCCCGCAGCGTAGGCCAGCATACGTATCCCCCTGTTCCGATGACAAGGTCAGGTGAAAAATCTGACAGTAGACTGCGCGCCTTGATGGGGGAGGTAAGTGCCAGAAAGAGTGCTTCTAAATTGCGAGGGGATAGACTCCGTGAGAGGCCGCGCACGCGTATATGATGCATCGGATACCCGGCGGCTCTTACAAGCCGATTTTCCATTCCCTCGGGCGTGCCTACAAAAGCGATTTCGGCGTGGGGGTCGTTTTTTTTGATCAGATCGGCAATGGCGATGGCCGGATTGATGTGTCCTGCCGTTCCGCCGCCGCTTAGCAGTACGCGCATAATGCTCCTTTCACATTCGAATATGAGCGCCGCGCGAGAAGGATAAGAGTATACCCATCTCAGCAAACAGCATGACAAGGGAAGAACCGCCGTAGCTGAAGAACGGCAGGGAAATGCCGGTGTTCGGGATCGAGTTGGTGACCACCGCTACGTTCAAAAGCACCTGTAAGGCGATCTTGCTTGTGATGCCGAATACCGTAAGGGCGCAAAAAGGATCGGGGTGTCGCATGGCAATGGTATAGCCGCGAATGCAGAAGAGCGCAAATAGAGCAAGAATGAGCAAAGCTCCCAAAAAACCAAGCTCCTCGCATGTGATGGTAAAAATGAAGTCATTCTGCGGCTCGGCCACGTAGCTGAATTTCAGGCGGCTGTTGCCGAGTCCAAGACCAAAAAATCCCCCCGACCCAATAGCCATCATGCCCTGTAAGGTCTGCCAACCGCCGTCAAGCGGAAAGGCTTCGGGATTTTGCCAGATCAGAATACGCCGCTTGGTGTAGTCGGTCAAAAGAGCCAAAGCACTGACCCCTGCCACGCCACACGCGCCAAACATCCCAAGATATTTCAAACGGCTTCCCCCTGCAAACATCAAAAAGACACCAAGTGCGCCAAGAATAATAATGCAGGAAAGATGCTTTTCGAGGGCAACCAAGCCGCAAACAAGACCAATGTATCCAAGCGGAAGGAGCGTTCCCACAAAGAAGCTCCTCCGTTCGTTTTCGGATAAAATCGTTTCCCGCTTGTTTGAAAAATGCCTTGCCAGCATCAAAACAAGGGTTGTCTTGGCCAATTCGGACGGTTGAAAGGTCAAAGAGCCGATGGCGATCCAACGCTTGGCGCCACCCCCGCTTTCCCCTATGATCAGCACAAGGAGAAGAAAAACAAGGGTCAACACAAAGGCGTGCGGGGTAAAACGCTTATAAAATTCAGCAGGCGGGCGGGAAAAGAGCAGCATGACCGCCACTCCCACAAAAAGCCAGATGATCTGACGCTTGATGTAATAAAAGCTGTCGCCGTAGCGGGCAAGCGCGTTGGCGTAGCTGGCGCTGAATATCATCACCGAACCAAAAAGCGAAAGCAGAGCGATCAACATCAAAAGAAGCGGATCTCCTCTTCGAGATGTCGGAAAATCAAAGTTAATCTTAGGCAGATGACAGATTCTCGCAAGAAAAGTCCGCCCCTGCTTCTTTGACGCGTTCATCATACTTGCCTCCGATCAGCCAAGAAATACACCCAACGTACAGGCGATAGCGGTTATGCAGGAAAAGATAAGGACGATTTTGTTTTCACTCCAGCCACAGCGTTCAAAGTGATGGTGGATGGGGGCCATTAAAAACAGCCGCCTTTTTGTTTTCTTGTAAAACAGCACTTGCAAAATGACGGAGCACCCCTCCAAAACATAGATAATTCCAAAGATAATCCCGAGCAGAGGTGATTTTAGCAAAATGGGGATCGATGCGGCGGCGCTGCCGATGAACAGAGATCCCGTGTCGCCCATGAAGATGCGCGCGGGATGTCGGTTGAAAAACAAAAAAGACAGTGTGCAGCCCAAAAACAAGGCAGATAAGAATGATGGGGCTTTGAAGGAGCTTTCAAGTGAAAAAAACATCATGAATGCGAAGATGACCGATCCGACTCCCGCGGCAAGGCCGTCAACGCCGTCGGTCAGATTGGCGCAGTTGACGATGCCCACTACATACACAAGCAAAAGAAAATAGGAAAGGATTCCAAGTCGAAGCTCACCAAGCAAAGGGATGTACAACGTATCCGAAATGAGATTTTGCCCTCTTAGCAGGAATAGATAAGCGCCTGCGAGGGTAGATTGCAGAATTAACTTTTGCGTGGGCGTTAACCCTTCGTTCCTTGCGTGCCGTAGCTTGGTCGCGTCATCAAGAATCCCAACGGCGCCGTTCGCAATACAAAAGAGAAGGGTTGCCACCAAAGCAAAGCGGGAGCTTTTTTCCTCGGCGGGCAAGAAGAACAGGAAGCATACACCGCCGCTCAAAAGGGCAGAGATGAGAAAGACGATACCGCCCATGGTCGGCGTTCCTTCCTTTGAAGCATGCCAGACGGGGCCGATCTCCAGAATTTTTTGTCCCATTTTCATGGCGCGCAAACGGGGAATGAGCCAAAGGAGCGACACAAAACAAACAAAAAACGAGGAGATAAAGCAAAGCAGACAGGCTGTGGCAGCGCTCATGTTGATGTTTCCTTTCCATTTTTTGTCAGATTTTTCAGCGACCGGATGATTCGCTCTGCTGCCAAAGCGCGGGATGCCTTGATCAGAATAACGTCCCCCTTTTGCATGACCGATGCGATCTGCATGGCACTGATATTGGGGGCGGAAGGATCCGGGTTGTGAAAAATCCTCTCGCTTGCCATCCCCTTTTTCTCAGCGCCCACGGCGATGCTTTCGGCTGCTGCGCCAAAGGTGAAGAGAAGGTCTGTTCCCGTATCTGTGCAAGCCCAGCCGACCTGCTCGTGCAGGATGCGGGTTTCTGTGCCCAGCTCCAGCATATCACCAAGCAGAGCAAGCGCCCTGCCGCCCGTTTCCCTTGCCGTGGCAACGAGAGCGGATAGCGCCGCACCCACCGATTCCGGGGAGGCGTTGTAGCAGTCTTCAATGACCGTCACCTCTCCGATATTCAGCACGTGCTGCCGCATATCCTCTTCGGGAAGGGAGGAAAGAGCCTTTCGTATTTTCTTCTCGGGGATTCCCAGTGTTTGGCCGATAGCGATGGCGTAGGCTGCACAGGAGCAAAGGTGTAAGCCGATCCCGGGGATGCACACGCGAGGATAATAGGTCGCGTTACATACGAAATCCGCTTCTATTTTGCCGTGCAGGGAGGCTTCGTGATCGTAACGGCAGATACATTCTTGACCGCGCCCGACCGAAATGGTCAATAAGTGACGATCCTTTGGCGGAGTGAGAAGACGTTCATCCCCGGGATATAAGAAGAGCGCCCCGTCGCGGCAGCCCTCCAGAATCTCAAGCTTTGCCTGTGCAATTGCCTCGCGACTGCCAAGCTGCCCGATATGCGCGCGCCCGATATTCGTAATAACGGCAATGTCCGGCTGTACAAGCTGTGAAAGCTCGGCGATCTCGCGTGCGTGGTTCATTCCCAACTCGCATACGAGAATTTCCGTATCGCTTGGCATAGAGAGCAGGGTAAGGCAAACCCCGAGAAGATTGTTAAAATTGCCGCTTGTTTTGTGCGTGCGGAACTGCGTGGACAGTACCGCCGCCACTGTGTTTTTGGTCGTGGTTTTTCCAACGCTTCCCGTGATGGCAATGACGGTTGGATTGATGCGTGAGCGCGCCTCCGCCGCCAAGGCGACAAGTGCACGCTCGGTGCTTTTTACACGAATGATGACAGCACCTTCAATGGACTCGACAATTCGCCGCCCTTCTTCGTACAGCAAAATGCTTGCTCCTTTGCTTGCGGCATCCTCAAGATACAGATGCCCGTCATCCCGATCGCCGCGCAACGCAACGAACAGATCCCCCGCCTGCACCTCTCGGGAATCGGTGCAAAGATGCAAGACTGTGATCGGCTCGTTGCTACATCTGCCTTGCGTTATCTTCGAAATTTCAAGCGCCGAAAGGGCGCGATCCAGTTTGATTCTCATAACTCTCCTTTTTTCTGCTGCCGTTTCAAAAAGGCTTCTTGTACGATTTCCTTCTCATCAAACGGTCTTTGCTCTGTGCCGACCAGCTCGTATCGTTCGTGCCCCTTGCCAACCAAGAGGATAATGTCCCCCTCGTGCGCGTGCATAATGGCTTCTTCTATGGCGCGGCGTCGGTTGACGATCACCGTGCGCTTGGAGCGGTTTTGCATGCCCTGCAAAACGTCATGAATGATGGCGGCAGGCTCTTCGGTGCGACTGTTATCCGATGTCAGGATGATGTAATCTGCAAGCTCCTCCGCGGTGCGCCCGATGGGGGCGCGTTTTCCCTTGTCGCGGTCGCCCCCACAGCCAAACAGGAGCACGATCCTCTCGCCGCCCCGACGGAAATGCTGTACCGTGGTCAGCAAATTACGCAGCGCAGCCTCGGTGTGCGCGTAATCGATAAATACCGAAAAGGGGGCACCGGGGAGGGAAAGCCGCTCTAATCTCCCGGGTATGCCTTCCATATCCTGTAACGCTCGCGCGGCGACTGCGTAAGGTACGCCAAGGCAAGAAGCGCAGGTGATGGCAAGCAGAGAATTGTAAATGCTGAAGCTGCCGGGAATCGGGATGTGAATAGGCGTGCGTACACCGGGGGCGGCAAGGACGTATGAGGAGCCGCTCGCCCCTTGGCTTCGAATTTCCTCGGCATTGTATTCCTCATGGTAAACCGCGCCGCACCGCAGAATACGGCAGCTCGCCCCCCGCGCGATTTTCTCGGCATATTCGCTGTCAAAGTTTAGGATACCATATTCACATTGCGAAAAGAGTCGAGCCTTGGCAGAAAGGTAATTCTCCATCGTTCCGTGGAAATCGAGATGCTCGGGCGACAGATTGGTAAAAATGCCGACCTCAAAGGTAAGCGGCGCCAGCTTGTCGAGGGCCAAGGCATGCGAGGAAGCCTCCATGACAACGTATTCGATGCCGTCCTCGCGCATTTTTTTCAGCATGGGATACAGAACGTCGGGATCGGGCGTGGTCATCGTGCTTCTTTTTTCGAGCTGCGGATCTTCCTCGTATCGGCGCAGCTCGCTTTTGCAGGCAACAGTGCCGATCAGGGAGCAAGACCTTCCCGCCGCCGTCAGAATTTTGTAGATCATGGAGGCGGTCGACGTCTTGCCGTTCGTTCCCGTAACGGCTATCAAACGCATACCGCGGCTTGGGTGGCCGCAAAGACGGTCGCAGGCAAAGGAAAGTGCGCGCCGCGTGTTCGCAACCGAAAAAACAGGAAATCCCTCGGGGGCGGAGTAACCCGCACCGTCCTCGATCAGGGCTGCCGCCGCGCCCTGTGCGGCGACCTTTTGCAGTAGGAGATGGGAGTCGTACCGTGTTCCGCGAATGCAGACGAAAAGACAGCCCTGTGTAACGCGGTCGCTTTTGCAGCAAACATCGCTGACCTCGATACCGTCAGGATCGTAAGGGGAAGAAAATTCTCCCGGGAGCAGAAGAGCAGAAAGCTTCATAGGACACCTCATTCTTGGATTTTAGATTGATTCACGTCCGTTATTCATCGGCATCCAGATGGCGGAAGGTGAGCGTTATAACGCTCCCTTTCGGGATAGCTACGCCCGCTGTGTGTGAGCAGGCCACAACCGTTGCGCCTTCCTCCAGTCTGTAATTTGTCGCTCCTTCAATGCGAATGTTCAGCCCTGCGTTCAGAATGGCCGCGTTCGCCTCTGCGGCACTAAGCCCTATAACCTTTGGTACGACGGTTGTTTGCTTTTGATTTCCTCCCGTGTAGAGAATGATGCGTCCTCCTGCTTTGGTAACCGTAGCACCGCGGGCAGGAGCTTGCGCGGTGATAGTATCGCCGCCGCCCTCGTCCCCATATTCAAAGGAGAGTCCCAAAGAACGGATTTTTTTCTCCGCCTCTGCGCGGGAGAGGCCAACGTAATCCTCCACCTTGATGGCAAGCAGCTCCTTTTCCTCTTCTGTATAGGAAGGGGCGCATCCAAGGTAGGGAAGAACGTTTTCCAGCAGGTCGGATACGTACGGCGCGGCCACCACGCTGCCGTAAATGATCGGGCAGCTCGGTTCATCTACCATAATAATGACGGCAATTTTGGGATCATCTGCCGGTGCATAGGCCACACAGGAGCCAATGCGCTTGCCGTTGAGTTTTTCACTCGTGCCGGTTTTCGCGGCGATCTGATAACCGGGAACGTAGGCATTTTTGGCACCGCCGCCTTGTGAAACGCCCGCTTCCAGAATTTTGCTGATCGTGGCGCAGGTTTCCTTTGATACCACGGGGTCTTTCGTTTTGGTTGCGTAGGAAAGCAAGGGCTCGCCGTCACTTTTGTTGATCGATGACAAGAGATGCGGCGTGACGGCGTAGCCGCCGTTGGCTACGGCGGCAATGGCCGTAATTTGCTGGATCATGGACACGTTAAAGCGTTGGCCGAAGGAGGCGGTTGCCAGCTCTACCTCATGGATGTTTTCCGGCTTGTGGAAAATACTGCCGGTCTCGCTCGGCAGATCGATCCCCGTTTTGTTCAGATAACCAAAATCCTTGACGTATTGGTAAAAGGTGGCAGCCCCCACGCGCGCTCCCACCTGCATAAAAACAGGGTTGCAGGACTGCTGTAGCCCCTTGGCAAAGTCAAGAGAACCGTGTCCTTGCCGCTTGTGACAATGAATGACCACGCCCCCGACCGTGTAAGCGCCCGAGCAATGAAAGGGGGAGGATGGGGTGATGACGCCCTCCTCAAGCCCCATGGCCGACGTTATGATCTTGAAGGTAGAGCCCGGCTCGTAGGTTTCGGTAATGGCCTTGTTGTTCCACATGGTATAGAGAAGCTCGGATTTTTTGTTTTTGTATTCCTCTGTCCCCTCGCGGTATTCCGCAAGCAGAGAAAGGGAGGCTTCATCCAATTGATAGGGGTTGTTGAGATCGTAAGAGGGAAGTGTGGCCATAGCAAGAATGCCACCCGTTTTCACGTCCATAACGATGCCGCTGACGCGGTTTTTTGCTCCGGCATCCTCTGCCGCATCGGCCAAAACAAGCTCAAGCTGCGTCTGGATGTAAAGATCAAGTGTGGTGGTAAGATCGTATCCATCCTCGGCAGGAACGTATGAGGAATAACCGGACGGCAGATCTCTGCCCGCCGCGTCCTTGGCGGTAATGTATTGGCCGTCTGTGCCGCTCAAATATTTGTTGTAAAACAGTTCAAGACCGAAAAGCCCTTGATTATCTCCGCCCGTAAAGCCGATCACCTGCGCGGCAAGTGAGGCGTGCGTATAATAGCGAGCCGTGCTGGCTTCTGCGTGAATCATAGCACCCAGATTGTTGTCCATGGTGAACTGTATAACGCGATCTGCCGTGCTTTTATCTACGTTTTTTGCAATTGTTTCATCGATTCGGTAGAAATTTTGGGTCTTTTTGTAAATGCTGTCATAGTCCTTTTCAAGAATTTTTGAAAGACCTGTGGCAATCAGCTCCGCCACTTGTGGCCCCCTTTTTTTGATGGCGGCACGGATGTCAGTGGGGGAAATGTAGATGCGCCACGTGGTCTTGGTGGTGGCAAGCAAATTACCGTTTCTGTCGTAAATGTTGCCGCGGTCTGCCTTCAGGGATGAGCCAACAGTGATCTGCTCGAGAACCTTTTGTTGGTACTCCTCGTAGCAAAAGATTTGCATGCGAAACAGCGTAGCTGTCAAAAATGCAAACAGAATGGCGAATGTACAAAGAAGTATCAAGCACCGTTTTTGAAACAGAAGGGAAAAGTTCTTTTTCAGCATAATTTCACCAACGCATAAAAAAATAGCGGCAGCACGCGGCTGTCGCTATTATTATACGTTTGGGTGATCCCAAAAATGTTTATTTTTGGGAAAATGCGCGAAGAAGATTGGAGGTTTCTGTACCGCCATACGTTTCGCCGTTTTCGCCGGCCCCCTCAGCCGCGAACAATTCTGCATCGGCGATGGCAAGGTTCAGGCTCCGATCTTCAACGCGCAGCTCGGAAGCGTGATTGTTCATGTCGGACTGCTCACCCTTGAGTTCGGTGATGCGAGCACCCGAGAAAAGAAGGAACAGAAGAAGGAATGCACACAAAACCAATACAATGGCCGTGCCACCCGAAATGGAGGAGGTGCGAACGGCAACGTTGCGCTTTGCCTGTCTTGCGGGCAGGGAATTGGCGCGGGTTACGTGGCATTCTGCCGCATTCTTGGCAGGGCTTACGGTGCGGCGTGCGGGGGTAGCAAAGGGAGCGTAACCGTCGCGGATGGCTTCCTGCGCCTTGATCTCGCCGATCGTGCGATCGCCCTGATAGGAAAAACGGCGGCGAAGCTTTATGTATAAGGGGTTGATTTCGGGCATGCTGCCGTTCAGTGCGATGGTCTGCGTCATGACGGTACTCCTTTTTTAATCTTTTTATAATTTCTCGGCAACGCGTAATTTTGCGCTGCGGGAGCGAGGATTGACGATCAGCTCGTGCTCGCTCGGTAGGATCGGTTTCTTGGTGATAACTTCGATCTTCGGCTTGCTTCCACATACACAAACCGGGAAATCGCGGGGGCAGGTGCAACCGGCGGAAAGGGAAGCAAAGCTTTGCTTCACAATGCGGTCTTCCAGGGAGTGAAAAGAGATCAAAGCGATTCTGCCGCCCTTTATCATGCGTTTTTCGGCGGATCGTATCATCGGCTCGATGGCATCCAGCTCGGAATTTACCTCAATGCGGATCGCCTGAAACGTTCTTTTTGCGGGGTGTGGACCGTTTTCTCTGGCCGCACGGGGAATGGCGGACTTGATGATCTCTACCAATTCCTTGGTGGTGTTCACCGGGGCTTCCTCTCTTGCTTGTACGATGCGCGCTGCAATACGGGGAGCAAACCGTTCCTCGCCGTAATCAAATATAATGCGTCGCAGGGCGGCTTCATCATACGTATTGACGACAAAATATGCGGTTTTTGCCGCTTGCGTATCCATACGCATGTCAAGCGGAGCATCGTGCTGGTAAGAAAATCCGCGTTCCGGGGTGTCAAACTGGTGGGAAGAGCAGCCAAGGTCGGCCAGCACGCCGCCAAGGTTGTCTATTTTGAGTTCATCCAGAACCTCGCCAAGATCGGTGAAGTTGCGGTGAATAAAGGTTACTTTATCAAGGTAAGGGGAAAGGCGCTCCTTTGCAGCGGCAAGCGCGGCCTCATCACGGTCAAAGCAGAGAAGACGTCCCGTCTTGCCAAGGCGTGCGGCGATCTCATACGAATGTCCGCCTCCGCCCGTCGTGCAATCCACGTAGGTGAGGTTCGGTTGGATCGAAAGGGAATCGATACACTCCGACAGAAGCACCGAGGTGTGCGCGAATGCTGTGTTGCTCATAGCCGTATTTTGAATGTCTTGCGTGGCTTACAGACCAAGCTGACGAAGCTGTTCCATAAGGGCTTCGGTATCGATTGCGTTTTCTTTTTCTTCCCAAAGCGTATCCGACCAGATCTGCAGATGATCGCCAACACCGATGATGACGGTGTTTTTGTCAATAGAAGCATACGAAAGCAGCTCGGGGGGGAGCACCACACGTCCTTGGGAGTCGGGGGTAGCGCTGATGGTCTTGGAATATAAGAACTGCTTGATGCTGCCAACCACAGAGTCGGGCAGGGTATTGAGCTTGTCTGTCAGCTTGCTCCATTCCGCTTCGGAATAGATCGCTAGACATTTCTCCATCTTTCTTGTAATATAAAAGGATTCGCCGAGCATGTCGCGATACTTGGCGGGAATAAACAAGCGGTTCTTTGCGTCAATGGAATGCTTATATTCGCCAACGAACAACATGGCACGCTTCTCCTTTCAAGGTAGGGTGAAATGGGAAAAACGCCCCACTTTCCACCACTTTGATACTATTATACCCCCCACAGCCTGAAAAATCAAGGGTTTTTGCGAATTTTTCGAAAAAATATTGCACAAACTTTTTGCGGCTTTTTTGTGTTGTTTGCACAAATAATTGGCAAAAATATCCTCAAAATGCCTACAAAAAACGGCGGCGGGGGAAAAGTGGGGGAAAAAACGCCATGCTTTTTTGAATTTCATTGAAATTTTGGAAATAATGCGAAAAATTCATCTCCTTTTCTTTCTTTTTTTCTTTGTTTGTGCTATAATATAGTGTAAAATCTTACGCAGGAAGACCTCCTTCCCGAAAGGACGGATATATGGCATTCTGGAAAAAGCTCTTCAAAAATAAAAATCCCGAAAGTGCCGCGTACCGCCGTGACCGCGCGCAGGAGCTGCACGGCCAGGCGATCCGCTACGTGACCGAGCGAACGGGCGACGTGGACGAGATCGTGGGGCGTGGCGGTTGCCTTTCGGTGCGGAACGGTGAATTCTTGCTTCTTACGTCGGGCGATATTCTCCTTCGCACCCGCGTGGAGGATCTGCAAGCAAGCTACCTGATGTCGGGGGACGGCGTGGTTCTGACCGCACCGAATATCGAAGAGGGCGGTCGCGTCCGTTCTCTCATTGCCCATTTTGTGTATTACAGGAAGTGAAATTATGTCGAAAGCAACACAACGCATCCTTCGCGTTCTTCGCATTTTGACCGGCCGTCGCCGTCCCCGCACAACAGCCATTTTGATGGCGGCCGGCGTTGGCAGTCGCATGGCCCGTCCGGACGGACGGACCAAGCAAATGCTTCCCCTGTGCGGCGTGCCGGTTTTGGCGCACACTGCCCTTGCATTTCAAAAATGCGCTTCCATTGATGACATCATCGTGGTCACACGGGAAGAGGAGCTTTCTGCGGTCGAAGCCATGATGGAGCAGTACGGCATCAAAAAATTCCGCCGTGCCGTCATTGGTGGCAGCACGCGTCAGGAGTCCGCGCTTCACGGATTTGATGCGATCGATGCGAAAAAAACGCGCTTTGTAGCCATCCATGATGCCGCCAGATGTCTCATTCGTCCCGAACAGATTGCCGACGTGGTAGGGGTTGCTTATGCAACCGGTGCCGCCATAGCGGCAAGCCGCGTTCACGATACCGTCAAACGCGCCAACTCTCGCGGCGAGATCCTGGAAACGATCGACCGTGACACGCTGTGGCATGCCCAAACGCCGCAGGTCTTTTCCGCAACGCTTTACCGTGCCGCGGCGTATACCGCGCGGCAGGCAAAGTTTGTCGCGACGGATGATGCCATGCTTTGCGAACGGATCGGACAGGCTGTTCGTTTGGTTGACTGCACCGAGGAAAATTTCAAGATCACGACCGAAGCGGATCTCTTTCGCGCAGAGGCTGTATTACGGGCAAGGGAGGCCAATTCATGACGATGCGTATTGGACACGGATATGACGTGCACCGCTTGATGGAGGGGCGTGACCTCGTCCTCGGCGGCGTTAAGATCCCCTACGAAAAAGGCCTTCTTGGCCACTCGGATGCCGACGTCTTGCTACACGCGGTTATGGATGCCGTTCTCGGCGCGCTTGGCGCACGGGATATCGGTTATCATTTTCCCGACAGCGATGAAAAGTATCGCGGCATCAGCAGTCTTCTCCTTCTTGGGGAGGTTGCTTCCTTTATGAAACAAGAGGGCTACGCCCTTTCGAACCTCGACGTTACTCTGATCGCCCAGCGTCCCAAGATTGCTCCTTACATCGAAGAAATGCGGCAGAATATCGCCACCGCCTTTTCCTGTGATATCGGGCAGATCAACGTAAAGGGGACGACCGAGGAAGGGCTTGGCTTTACCGGCGCCGGCGAGGGAATGGCCGCGCATGCCGTTTGTCTGCTGCAAAAATAAAATGCAGCGGTTTCCCGCTGCATTGACAGTATTCCGCCACGCGGCGCATGCGTGTCACGTCCCCACTCTTATCTTCCTTGCCGTGCGGCGGTATACGGATCGTTGCCGCCCACCTATAAGATATGCGGTCAAGTAAAACAGGGAACATGCGTTTTCTGCGACCGCGATGTGAACCGAAACAAAAGAACAAAAAGATGTCAAGAAAGGACTCGTGATCATGATCAAAATTTCACCCTCTATCCTCTCCTGTGATTTTTCACGGCTTGAACAGGAAGCCAAGGCCGTTTTGGATGCCGGTGCAGATTACCTGCACATGGACGTCATGGACGGCATGTTCGTGCCGAACATGAGCTTTGGCTTTCCCGTCATTGCTTCGCTCCGCAACAAAACGGACGCCGTGTTTGACGTGCACCTGATGATCGAGAAGCCCGAGCGCTACGTAGAGCGCTTCATCAAGGCGGGCGCGGATATCATCACCATCCACACCGAGGCGTGTGCTTGCGTGCGTGAGGTTCTTGAAACCATCCGCGCGGCAGGCAAAAAGGCCGCCGTTTGCGTGAACCCCAAAACCCCCATCGAGTATACATACCCCTACCTTGACCTGTGCGACATGGTGCTGGTCATGACCGTGCAGGCAGGCTACGGCGGACAGGCACTCATTCCATATACGTTAGATAAAGTGCGGCAGCTGAAGAAAGAGCGTGAAAAACGCGGTCTTTCCTTTGAGATCGAGGTGGATGGCGGCATCAACGAAGAAACCGCCACCGCCGCCATTGAGGCGGGCGCGGACGTGATGGTTGCCGGCTCTGCCGTGTTTGGAAAGGCCGATTATAAGCAGGCGATCGCCGTACTGAAGAACGCTTGATTTTCTCTTGAACATGACGGGAAAGGAGGGGAGTGCCATAAAGCTCATCATTGCCGAAAAGCCGAGCCTTGCGCGCAATATCGCCGCCGCGCTTGGTGTCACCACGCGGCGTGACGGATACATGGAAGGCAAGGATTATATCGTTACCTGGGCATTCGGTCACCTCTTTTCTCTCTCCGATATCGAGGATTATCAGCCGGGCAGAGAAGACGGAAAATGGTCAATGGACAACATCCCTTGCTTTCCGAAGGAGTTCCGTTTTTCACTCCGCCGTGGCGAAAACAAAGCACCCGACTCCGGCGTGGAAAAGCAGTTTGCCACCATTCGTGCCCTCTGTAACCGCCCCGACGTAGAGGCGATCGTCAACGCAGGGGACGCAGATCGCGAGGGTGAGATCATCGTCCGCCTTTGCATCTCGCATGCCCTTGAGGGAAGCAAGCCGCTTTTGCGTCTGTGGCTTCCCGATCAGACGCCCGAAACCATCCGCGCCGCGGCCGCTGACCTCAAGTCCGAGGATGAGTATGAAAACCTCGCCGCAGAGGGCTTTGCCCGCACCTATATCGATTGGCTGTACGGTGTAAACCTCACGCGCTACGCTACTTTGAAAACAGGTAGTCTGCTCCGCGTCGGACGGGTGATCGTGCCCATCGTCAAGGCGATCTACGACCGCGA
>JAZQWX010000155.1:0-7480 GCA_045632565.1 Eubacteriales bacterium
TATCTGATTGTGGCGCTGTCCACAGAAGAGTTCAACCGGAACGAAAAGGGAAAGAAGAGCTATTTCACCTATGAACAGCGGAAAATGCTGCTGGAAGCCATCCGGTATGTGGATCTGGTGATCCCGGAGGAAAACTGGGACCAGAAGCGCGATGATGTGGTAAACTACCATGTGGACACCTTTGTCATGGGCGATGACTGGAAGGGAAAGTTTGACTTCCTGTCCGACCTGTGTGAAGTGGTCTATCTGCCCCGAACTCCGGAGATCTCCACCACCAAGATCAAGGAAGACTTGCACAAATAAAACGCATTGGGAAAAACCTTGTTTTTCCCATTTTTCACAGGGAAAGGAGGCATCCGCGATGAAATTTTCGGTCATCATCCCCGTTTACAACAAAAAAGCGACCCTCGGACGCGCGCTTGACAGCGTGCTGACACAGACCTATCGGAATTTCGAGGTCATTGTGGTCAACGACGGCTCGACCGACGGTGTAGAAGAGCTTCTTGCCTCCTATCGCGCGCCGCGCGTGATCACCCAAGAGAACGGCGGTGTTTCGGTAGCAAGAAACACGGGAATAGAGGCGGCGAGCGGTGATTTCATCTGCTTTCTCGATGCAGATGACCGCTACGAGCGGCATCATCTGGCCACGCTGAACGCGTTAATTGAGCGTTATCCCGAGGCAGACTTGTTTTTCACCTCCTACCGCGTGCAGGATACGGACGGTGAGGAATACGCCTCTGCCGGTATTTTACGCGAACACGTGGAGACGCTGTACGAAAAAGAGGACTGCATTCCGCGCCCGGATTTTATGACCGATAACGTCATTGACCTGCTGAACCGTTACAGTGATGCCATCTGGCACACCAACGCCATGTGCCTGCGACGTTCCGTCCTTGTAGACGAAGAGCTGCGCTTTGCGCGCGGCGAACGGCTTGGCGAGGACGTGGATATGTGGTTGCGCTTTGCCCTGCGTCACAAAGCCGCCATATCGCTTGAGGTCACCAATACGTATATCCGCGAGGACAGCACGGCCACCCAAAACGGCAGCTTCAACCCCGATTGGGTATTTGCGCGGCGGGAGGAGGAGATCCTTTCCGCGTCGGACGTGCGGGAGGACGTCAAGCGGGCCGTATCCTGCCTGCTTGACCGCTACCGCCTGTGCTGTGCGCGCGAGCTTGCGGCAAGGGGCGAGAAAAAGAAGGCGCGCGCGTTCCTTTCCCGTGTAAGAAAAAAACGCGGCAAGACTTATCTTGCCAGCGCGCTGTTTTGCACGCTTCCCGCCCCGCTGTGCCGTTCTCTTTTACGGCGATAAGGGGGCGCGTCTATGCTGATCTATATTATCAACTTTGCCGTCAATATGGGGCTTGGCTTTTTGATCCTGGGGCTTCAGCCGCGCAAGGCCTCGCCTAAGCGGCGCGCGGTATATCTCTTCATCACCGCACTCCAATTAGCCCTGCTTTGCGGCCTGCGCGCGGAATCCATGGCCTACGATACGAAGAACTATATCCGCGTGTTCAACTCAAGCGTATCGGATCTTACCTCGGGAGAATTCAATTCCCCGCGTGTGGAGCTTGGCTTTTACTATCTTTGCCAGCTCATCGGTCTGCTTGGCGGCACACCGACCACCCTGTTCCTTCTCTGCTCCCTCTTTATCATGGGAGCTACCTGTCTGTTCGTTTACCGCCATTCGGACAACGTACTGCTTTCGGTCTTTATCCTTCTTTCCTTCCCCTACTATTACACCTCCTTTGATATCATGCGGCATTATATCGCCGTGGCCTTCTTTTTGCTGGCCTATCGGTATCTCGAGGAAAAAAAGCCCATCCGCTACGCGATCATCGTATTGCTTGGCTTTCCCTTTCACAAGGTCGCCCTGTTTTTCTTGTTGGTCTACCTTGTGCGGCACTTGCGGAACACGCCGCTTACCTGGGCGTCTTTCTTCACGGGCTCGGTGGTCCTTTGCTTCCACGCCAAAGACTTGGCGCGATTGATCATTCTGGTGCTGGAGCGCTTTGCCAACTATACAAATGAGGATAATACCTGGCTCAGCGGCTATGGCGGCGGTATCAAGACGGCCGTGCTGTACGGCGCGATCCTGATCTTCACCCTGATCCTCTACAACAACCTGGAAAACAAAGAGGAGCGCGACGAGCGCGCCCTGCACTACGTACTGCTTCTCTTCTGCTTCTCGGTGGTGTTCATCAACGTGCGGATGATGATCCGCTTTATGGTTGCGTTTATTCCGCTTCTGGCGATCGCGTTCCCGCGGCTGAACGATCGTGAAAACGCGCGGGACACCAAGACAGCAACCTTTATCACCTACGCCTTCCTTGCGCTTGGCGTTTTCTATCACGGCTTCATGCTGCTGACGAATTGGCAGAACGTCGTTCCTTACGTTTCTGTTTTTGAACAACCTATTGTATAAAAAAGTGCCGAGGCGATGCCTCGGCACTTTTATTTTCTGTTACAGCTTCTGGGTGGTGGAACGCAGGGTTACGTCATGGTAGCCGCCCTCGACGATACTGGTGGCGGATACGAGTGTGATCTTGGCGTTCTTCTGCAGGTCGGGGATGTTGGTCACACCAACGTTGCACATGGTGGATTTGACCTTGTAGAGGCTCTTTGCCACGTTATCGTGGAGCGAGCCGGCGTAGGTGACGTAGGAGTCAACACCTTCCTCGAAGGACAGCTTGCTCTTGCCGCCGAGGTCGTAGCGCTGCCAGTTGCGAGCACGGTTGGAGCCTTCACCCCAATATTCCTTCACGTACTGGCCGTTGACCATCAGCTTGGGGGTGGGGCTTTCATCAAAGCGAGCGAAATAGCGCCCCAGCATGATGAAGTCAGCACCCATGGCCAGGGCCAAGGTCATGTGGTGGTCGTGCACGATGCCGCCGTCCGAGCAGATCGGAACGTACACACCGGTCTTTTCAAAGTATTCGTCACGCGCAGCGGCAACCTCAATAAGAGCCGTAGCCTGTCCGCGGCCGATGCCCTTGGTTTCGCGGGTGATACAGATCGAACCGCCGCCGATGCCGACCTTGATAAAGTCTGCACCTGCTTCGGCAAGGAACATAAAGCCGTCGCGGTCAACCACGTTACCGGCACCGACCTTGACGGTGTTGCCGTACTTGGAACGGATAAAGTCAATGGTCTTCTTCTGCCAACAGGTATAGCCCTCGGAGGAGTCGATGCAGAGAACGTCGGCACCGGCCTCGATCAGGGCGGGAACGCGCTTTTCATAGTCGAGGGTGTTGATGCCCGCGCCGACCATGTAACGCTTGTCCGCATCGAGGATCTCCATGGGGTTTTCCTTGTGCTGGGAGTAGTCCTTACGGAATACAAAGTAGAGCAGGCGTCCCTCATCGTCCAGGATCGGAAGCGAGTTGAGCTTGTGATCCCAAATGATATCGTTGGCTTCCTTGAGGGTGGTGTTCTTCCCTGCCGTGATCAGCTTGCCAAGGGGCGTCATGAATTCGGATACGGGAAGGGTGGTTTCCATGCGGCTGACGCGATAGTCGCGGCCGGTCACGATACCAAGCAGCTTGCCGTTCGGCGTGCCGTCATCGGTTACTGCCATGGTGGAGTGGCCGTTCTGTTCCTTGAGAACGAGAACGTCTGCCAGCGTATCGGTGGGACGCAGGTTGGAATCGCTTGCCACGAAGCCTGCCTTGTAGCCCTTTACGCGGGCGACCATAGCGGCCTCATCCTCAATAGACTGCGAGCCGTAGATGAACGAAAGACCGCCCTCCTTGGCAAGGGCGATAGCCATGGTATCGTTGGATACCGACTGCATGATGGCGGATACCATCGGAATATTCAGAGAAATTGCGGGTTCTTCCCCCCGGTTATAGCGCACAAGGGGGGTACGCAAACTAACGTTTGCCGGAATACATTCGGGAGAAGTGTAGCCCGGAATTAAAAGATACTCATTAAAGGTACGCGACGGTTCATCACAATAGAATGCCATACGATCTCTCCTTTGTTAACCTGTATTTTACTGATTATCATACCACGAAATCACGAAAAAGTCAACCGAAAAAGCAAATATTTCTGCGGTTTTTTTCGTTTTTGTGCATTTTTCCCGCTTTCTCTTTCCCTCCCCTTGCAAATTTCCGAAAAATGTGGTATGCTAATGATAAAGTGGGGGAAAACAAATGGAAAAAAAGCTAAAAAAGCCCATGGCCTCACGGTGCGAGGATTGCCTGTATTACGATCAGGATGAGGACGGCGAGTACTTTTGCACGGTGTCGCTTGATGAGGACGAATATTACCGCTACACGCAAGGGCAGACCGCTGCCTGTCCGTATTACCGCTATTACGACGAATACAAATCGGTGGCAAAACAGAATTAAAAACAGCCTTGCATTGCAAGGCTGTTTTTATTGTTTAATAAGCCCACAGCTCTGCTTTGCCTGTGGAAACGGCGGAAGCACCGCTGTTCATGGCCGCCTCTACCTCTTCTCTATTCTCGATAAGCCCACCGGCAATCAAGGGAATGTCCAGTTCCTCACGCAGGCGGGCGATCACCTTGCAGGCAATACCCGGCATGACCTCAATAACGTCGGGACTTGAGGCTTTCACAGCCTCCACGGTGGTGTGCACGGATTGCGAGTCCACGATAAAGAAGCGTTGAACGGTAAAAAGGCCTTTCTCCCGCGCCTGCTTGATCACGCTGACCTTGGTGCTGACGATGCCGTCGACGCCAAGTCCGCGCAAGAACAGAAGGCCGCTTTCATCCCGACCGATGCCCTTGGCAAGGTCGATGTGAAGAAACAGCTTTTTACCTGCTGCCCTGGCACGCTTGATGCGCGCAGGCAGCTTCATTAAGTCGGGGGCAAGGTCAAAGATCAGCAATGCGGGCGAGGAAACGGCGGCCTCAAATTCCGCCTCCGTACGAACGGCGGCGATCACACGGCCGATATCCGAAATGCAAAGGCTCTTTGCCATGGTGTTTCCCTCCAAGCGTTGTTTTTTCATCACTATTATACACCACGGCGCAAGGAATTGCAATATCTCATGCGTTTTTGTTGGCCGTTGCGATCACGCGCGTGCCGCACACGTTTTCAATGATCACGTCCCCGATGGACACGGGCAGCTTGGCCTTGGCGGCATTGATGGCGCGCATGCAGGCCTCCATATCGGCCTTGGCAACCGTGCCCTCGGTTTTGACCGGCAGCACCGAGCCGTCCTCACAGCGGACGGTAGAGGTCACGGTTCTTTGCGGATCGGTGCATTCCGCTACGGCGTAGGTCTTGCCGCGCGTGCAGGCGTTGCCCTCCATGGAAACGACCTCGCCCCCCTGCATGACGATCTTCATCTGACAGCCGCGGGGGCATACGATACAGGTAAGCTCTCTTTCCATCTTAAGCACCCTCCACTTCAAAATACAGCTCTTTTCCGGTAAGCGCAGAGGCGGGGATCGTCACGCACTCCATCTCGCCGGGGGCAAGCTTTTGCTTTTTCTTCGACAAGACGGGTTTGCCGTCACAGCTGACCTTCACGGTCACGTCACGGTATACGTCCGACACACGGAAATACACGCGCACGTCCTTCTCTGCCGTGATGCGCTGGGGCACGGTATAGCGGATCTTACCGTCGGTACGCAGGGAAACGGAAATTCCCTTTTCCTCTTTGCCGTCGATAAAGGCGGCAGCACCCTGTCCTGCGATCTCGGCCTCCTCGGACACGTAGTCCACGAGGTCATGCACGTGCAAAACATTACCGCAGGAGAAGATGCCGGGGATCTCAGTTTCGCGATCCTGGTCGACCAGCGCGCCGTTTGTCATGCGGTCAAGCGACACGCCTGCGGTTTTCGACAGCTCGTTTTCGGGGATCAGGCCGACCGAAAGAAGGAGCGTGTCGCAGGGGATATACTCTTCCGTGCCGGCGATCGGCTGACGGCGTGCGTCCACCTGCGCGATCGTCACGCCCGAGAGGCGTTCCTTGCCGTGAATTTTTACCACGGTATGGCTGAGCTTCAGCGGAATGCCGAAGTCGTTTAAGCATTGCTCGATATTACGAGCAAGGCCGCCGGAATAGGGCATCAGCTCACAAACGGCGTGCACCTTGGCGCCCTCCAGCGTCATGCGGCGCGCCATGATCAGGCCAATATCTCCCGAGCCGAGGATGACCACGTTTTTGCCCGGCATGTAGCCCATCATGTTGACCAGCTTTTGCGCCATGCCCGCGCTGTAAATGCCCGCGGGACGCTCACCTGCGATATTCAGCGCGCCCTTCGGACGCTCGCGGCATCCCATGGCCAGGATGATGGCCTTTGCCTCGATCTGAAACACGCCGTCCTGCGGGTTGGTGGCGGTGATGACCTTATCCTCGGATACCGAAAGCACCATCGTGCCGAGTTTGACGGGAATACCCAGCTCCCGCACCTGCTTTTCATAACGCCAGGCGTATTCGGGACCTGTCAGCTCTTCCCCGAATTTATGCAGGCCGAAGCCGTTGTGGATACACTGCTGCAGAATGCCGCCGAGCGCGTTATCACGCTCCAGGATCAGCATATCCCGCACGCCTGCCTTGTAAGCGGCCACGGCCGCACTCATACCGGCGGGGCCACCGCCGATGATCACAAGTTCCTTTTTCATCACAGTTCCCCTTTCGTTTTGCCGATCACCATCACGGACTCTCCGCCCGATTTGGTAACGCGTTCCAAGGATTTGCCGTATTCACGGGAAAGCAGCTCCATTACGTACGGGCCGCAGAAGCCGCCCTGACATCTGCCCATGCCCGAGCGCGTGCGACGCTTAACGCCGTCGATATCCCGCGCGGTGGGGTTGGAGCGAATGGCGTCCAGGATCTCGCCCTCGGTGACGTGCTCACAGCGGCAGATGATGCGGCCGTAGGCGGGGTTTTTCTTGATGATGGCGTTCTTTTCCTCAATGCTTGCCTCACGGAAGGCGTGCTTCGGCTCGCGGATGGGGTTGAAGCCCTCTTTTCTCGTAAGCGTCAGGCCGTTTTCGGCAAGCAGCTCACATACGTATTCCGCGATCGCAGGCGAGGCCGAAAGGCCGGGGGATTCGATGCCCGCGACGTTCACAAAGCGTCCCTTTTGCACGTTGATAATGAAATCGCCCGTGCTGCCAACGGCCCGCAGGCCGCAAAAGGAGGTAATAGACTTACCAAAGGGGATGGGGGTACTCAGGTTTTCGGAAGCCTCCCGCATCACAAGGGCAAGCCCCTCTGCGGTGGTTTCCTTTTCCTCCTTGTCCTCCATATCCACCGAGGTAGGTCCGAGAAGCAGGTTGTTGTCCACCGTGGGAGACACGAGAATACCCTTACCCATTTTGCTCGGCGTGCGGAAGACGGTATGGGACACCGTGCCGCCACATTCCTTATCCAGCAGGACGTACTCACCGCGACGGGGGTGAATGGAGAAGGAATTATCCCCTACCATGCGGGCGATCTCGTCCGCGAACACGCCTGCGGCGTTGACGATATAGCGGGCGCGAACAGAAGTCGGATCGTA
>JAZQWX010000156.1:0-12370 GCA_045632565.1 Eubacteriales bacterium
TGCCTTTTCCTCTTCGGTGCGGTAATCGATCTCATCGTAGGTCACGTACAGGGAAACGCCCGTTTCCGTCCGCACACGCAGGGTCAAAAAGCCCGCAAGAGAACGATCAAACCGATATACGGTATAACGGCCGTCGCCGCCTGCACCGTTCTTTCGGAAGGTAAAGCGGCTTGCCGTGTCCGATAGCATCTCCTCGCATTCCTCGCGGCGGTAGCCGTCGAGCACCGTGCCCACCAAATTAATGCAGCGATCCGACCACACGGGCAGGGACGGGTCGACCGTGACGCTGCCGCGCTCGATCGCCTTGGCAGACTCGCGCACAAAGCTCGGGTAGGGAACGTCCCGCGAAAGGAGCGTGGGGCAGGGAACGGACTCTGTTTTTTCGACGGGATAGGCAGAGCGGTCGCCCGCATACAGGGCGGTGCGGCAGACCTTTTGTCTGTAAAGCTCTACGCTGGGACGCTGATAGCCGTAACGCTGCACACGTTGCACGCGATCATCGAGGGAAAGACAGGTAAAATCGCGTGCCGTGTACAGCACGCGCCCGCCTGCCTCGACCGCGCAGGCAAAAAAGCCGCGCTCACAGTTCAGGTAGAAGTTGTGCATATGATAATTTACAACCTCAAACACGATCTCCGCGCGTCCGTTTTCAAAGGAAAAGGGGATCTCGTCCACGCGCGCGTAGCCCTCTGCGGCGCGCGCAGGGCCGTAGGCCAGCATCACTCCGTTTACGTGCAGGCGGTAGAGGTTCGCGGCGGTAACGCGCAAAAGCCCCTCTCCCGTACCCTCGGCAGATAGACAGAAGGCGAGGTTACAGTTGTATTCCTCGCCCCGTCCTACTGCCCACACGGCACTATTTGCCAAAGCGGTCAGTTGTTTCATATTCGTTTTTCCTTATTCCGGCTTGGTTTCCAGCTTCAAGGGGAAGTCGCCGAGATGCTCGGCGCGGAAGCCGTTTGCCTTGTACTGCTCGTAATCGAATGCCTCCAGCTCGTCGATGGCCAGCTTGTGGAATTCGTAGAAATTGTACCACCACTCGTAGCCGCTGCCAAGCTCGGCATTCAGGTAAGCGTCGGCAATGTCACAGCCCATCTGGGGTGCTACGTAGAAAGCACCCATGGCAAGCACGTTGACGCCGTTGCCCGTGATCGCACGCAGGGCGGCAGGAACGCTCTCTACCACGCCCGCATGGACGTGGGGGCACTTGCTTGCCGCGATGTGGATACCCATTCCCGTACCGCAGAAAAGGAGAGCTCGCTCAAATTCACCCTCGGAGATACGCGCGCCAACGCGCAGGCCCACGCGGTGGAACATCATTTCGGTGTCCTCGGTGTTCGGATCGGTCACGCCCAGGTCAGTGATCTTCCAGCCCTTGGCACGCAGGTGGGCGCATACGGCCTCCTTCAAGGGATAGCCGGCAAAATCCGCGCCAACCACCAGGTATTTGTCCTTTACGGTCTTCATAGCCATAAGAAAAGCTCCTTTTGTGAAATTTTGTTGTTACCATTATACCATTTCTTTCGCGTCCTTGCAAGTGCTTCGTGTAAAAATAATGATTGGCGAATAAAACACTTTACTTTTGTATTCTACTTCTTCTCTTCTGCTATTGTATACTACGTTATATTGAGTGCTCTCGGAAAAACGGCATTGTGTATAATAACCACAAATACATATATAAAACTGACATTGTTTCAGAGAACGCTTTTTGTTATGATATAATCAAAAATCTAGACATTGTACTCAAGGAGAAATGTGATGAAAAAACGGATTTTGGCAGTTTTGCTCGTGCTTTGTATGCTTTTGCCGATGATCCCGTTTACTGCCTTTGCGGCCGCATCGGTAGAGGGATTGACCTATAATAGTGTATTCGCGCGGGACGTCGTGTTCGGCAATGTGCCGATCTCGCATTGGTATGAGGGGCTTGCGGGCAACGCATACCAAAACGGCTACGACGCAGGTACGCACAGCATCAGCACCGATTATGCGACCTACATCGCCGCCTTTGACAAAATGGTTGGCTTTGGCGACGCGGTGATCGATGCGGGCACGATCGTATCCAATGGCTTTGATGCCGAGGATTGGTATGCCGATATTCCTTCCGATCTGGTGGGGGAGATGAATGCCGTATCCAACGAATACGGCAAGTATGTCACCCGTGAGATCTGGGGTAAAGCGCACAAGTGGAACAAGGATATTGACAACCTTGTCGAGGGGAGCGATGCCTACGCTACTCGTGCGACACAGTACGTCTATTCCTACACCTTTGACCCCACGCAGGAGCCCGGATACACCGGCCCCGCCAACCTGCCCAAGATGATCATCAACACGGGTACTCAGTCGGATGAGAAGGGTGCGATCTACGGTACGTACTATCTGCTTTACGACCTTCTCAATAATTGGGAAAACGACCCTGTTCTTGACTATTTGCGCCATAACGTCATTTTGGTTATCGTGCCCTGCCTTTCTCCCGGCGGTATCAACCAAAACACCTATTGGAACGCAAACAACGTCAATATCAACCGCAACTTCAGCGTGAACTTCGCCCAGGTCGGCGGCTACTCCTACGTTGCCGCAGAGGGTGGCGATTACAATCACGATAAGGCCAAGGACGCCTATGTTGCCGTTGCGGCAGGTACGGGCGCATACGTCAGAAAGATCGACGTTGACGGCCTTTACAGCGCCGACGGTACGAATATCAAATCCAACTTGCAGACATATTCCCAGAACTCGGGTCTTGCGGCCTTTGACCAGAGCGAGGCTTGCATTCTGCGTGATTTGATCGCGGAAAACGCCGACGCCTTCTATTACACCGACTTCCATACCAACACCAATAACTGTCTTTCCTTGAATGCAAGCGGCAATCCGCAGTGGCACAATATGAACTGGCAGGCAATCGGCGCACAGTCGGACGCCTACGGCAAAAAGCTGGTGCACGCCGCCTCCTGGCATATCGACCGTCTGACCGAAAATTTTGTCCGCCAATACAAGCTTGACGAGTATGGCTGGACCGAGGACAAGCTGCTTGGCAACATCACGCAAAGTGATGCTAACGGTACCTCGAATATCTACGTAAAGAGTCAGAACATCCTCTCTACCACGCTGGAAGCCATTTCGGGCTTCCCGCTGATTCCCGACGGCAACGGTGGCAGCATAACGATCCACGGCGGCCGTTACTCTCCCCTGACGCAAAAGGCGTGCAGCGAGGTTCTCGGCAACTGGCTGATCGCCATTCTCGGTGAGTATGCCTATGAGGGAAATCTGACTACCGGCACCTTTACCACAAGCTTTGATTTAAATATGGGGGGCAATTATCCCACCATTGAAAATTTGCCCGTTACATCGAGCGGCAATTACGACACCACGGCATTGCCGCGCCAGGACGGCGTAGCGGACAAAGGTTTCTTTGCGCTTTCTTCTCTGAAAAATGAGGATGGTACGGAAAAATATCCTTTGACCTTCAACGGAAACTGGTCCCTTGGATACAAGAAGGTCAATGGGGTTGGTACGTTTAACGACAATCCGGACAATTTCACCCCCTTTGGCGTATACGTCCGGCAATATGCTACCTACCTGGAGCTGTACTTTGCAGGAGATACTACCGTTTTCTCTACCACCGGCCGTATTTCTATCAGCCAGACACGCGGTAGTGCTACGATGAGTACCTCTACGAGCAAGACCGCCTATGGCGGAAGCCAAACGAATCAGACCGCCGTTTACGGTAACGATACGACCATTCGCTATACGGCGGAATATGATGGCAATATCACCGTGAACGTCAGGGACGTTTTGTTCGCGGCCAATACCTGTCAGCTGATCGTTTTGAAGAACGGTGTAGAGATCGGCAGAATTCAGCCTGAGAAGGAATCCTGCTCTTACTTTGTCAGCGATAACGGCGTTTGGTCGAAGCCAAACGGCTCTGTTGGCACGGCGGGAACGTTTACCACGACCGTGCAGGCAGGGGATCATATCGATTTCGTCAACCATAACAACGTAGCCGACGAAAAGGCGACCTGCAAATGGCCTCTGACCTACGATATGATGACGCAGAATAACTACAAATTCGATAACGGCGAATCTGTCGGTAATATTTGGGAGCGGTACCGCGATGGCGTACGCAGCGCCAAGATCAGCATTTCTTACACCGCTCCCGCGATTGCCGAGATCGAGGCGGATTACAGCGGTACGAATGCCGACACATTGTGGACCTATCCGGCCAATGTCAGCACGCTTGAAACCTTCCTGACCTGGTACGATGCAAACGGCAAGGCGATCGCCAACAGCGGCAGCCTGACGGGCGCCACCGCCAAGATCAACCCCGATCTTATCAAAGCAGGCTACATCAAGTCCACCGACACGTGGGAGCAGGCGATCGACGGTTATTTCCGCTATCTGGATTCCCTTTCCGACGTTACGTATTCTTCCGGTTGGGTTGCCGGCGCTTTGGAAAAAGAGGGAGATCCCTTCACCAAGGGAAGCGTCTTCTCTCCGATCACGGAATACGCCTTGTTCACCAACGGCTTTAACCTTTTCTCCGTGTCCTCCACGGGGACGTATGAACCGCGGTTTGGCCTTACCGGTGTCGGTGTGACGAAGACGTATTTTAATGCACAGCTTGCGCTTGTGAGAAATGCATCGTCCCTGTTGCCTGCCTCCGAAAATGGAAAAGCCGCTTCTCAAATTGAGATTCCCTATACCGCCGAGCTTGCTGCAACGCTGAATTCGGTTGGCTATAAGGCAGGCAACCCTACGACCGACGGTGTTGATCTTTCGGGACACAAGTATATGGTTGCAGGCGTCAACTTCACACAGCAGGCGTCTGTTGAGGAATTGAAGGGCGTTTTGCTTCGCACACAGTATTCGGGCAACACGGTTGCGCTTGCCTATACCGTACCGAGTGGAATGAAGCAGGGTGTGGCAACGCTATCCTTGAAGGATATGCTGCACAATTCGCTCAAAAAGAATTATCGGTTCTCCCTGTATTTAAATGGTACGGCGTTGATCGAAGCACAGGAAATCAATATTGATACGGAGGTAACGCAGATCCAGGCGTTGCTCGCCAATCTTGGTTCCTTTGAGGTTAAGGCGGGCGACCGCATCGAGCTTCGCTTTACACGTATCTCGGGTGCATGCTATATGTCCCCGGTCTTGGACCTTGACATCGTTCAAAAAGGCGATAAATGGACAGGCGATTACGGTAGTGAAACCACGGTCAGAGAATCCTACGAAACCTTCTTTAAGTGGTACGATGGGGAAAGCGGCAACGTGATCGCCAACGGCGGCACGGTTACCTCTGACGATTATATGCTCATCAATCCCTATTTCACCGCAGCAAACGCCACCTACAAAATCACCGCCGATATGACCTACCGCGAGGCAATTGCCGTGTATAAGAATTACCTGCGCAGCTATGCGGCGGGCATGGTAAGCAAGAACAACTGGCAGCTTGTGGCAATGGAGGGCGCAAATGCGCAGACCTACGGCACGAATCTTGTGCCGATCATGTACCCCGATATTCTCGAAAGAGAGAGTGTCTTTGGTCTGACGATCACCCAAACGAACCGCGGATCGGGCAATACACCGCAGTGGGGATATGCCTACAAGGTGACCGCTGATGGTATCGGTTATTATGACAACAAGTTTATGAGCAGTCCTGACGTTTGGGTTTCCGCAACGCAATTCGAAACGCAGCTGCAGCTCTTCTTTGATGAGGTCTACTACGACCGTTCCGCAAAGAAGTTCAAGGACGTAGAAAGCTCCGCCATCGCATGGGATGCCAAAATCGGCAGCTTTGACGAGGTAGGGGAAAACGGTCTGACCTTTGACAAGATCTCGGCTTACCGCACGGAGGGGAACGCTTATAAGGATTATGAGGTTCCCTACGCCTGGAACTCGAACGGCGGTAACTGGCCGACCGCGGCTTCCATTGTTGCACAGAAAAATCCCAATACCGACCAGGCTGCTTACAAGGGCATGGTGCTCCGCCCGATGAAGGGGTACGGTGCGGGTGTTATGTACACCGTTCCACGGGGTAAATCGGGTGCGGCAACCCTCTATATTGATCAGCTTTATTTCGGTAGCTGGGATAGTGCTACCACGATTTACAACGCTGACTTTTCGTGGAACGTTCTCGTGAACGGTGTAGAGCAGTTTGCCACATGGCAGACCTCCACCAAGAACGGGGATTACAGGATCGAAACGGCTGCCGATTCTGCCCGTGTACAGGCGATCAACGAGGCACTTGCCACGCTTGATCTGCAGGTAAAGACAGGGGATGAGGTTGCCTTCTGTGTGCGTTATCTGTCCGCTAACATTTACGTCAGCCCCTCCCTTGAAATTGCCGTCACGTCCGAGCCTGCAGCCGTTCACCGCGTACAGTACGCAAGCGGCGGCAAAATACTTGGCAGCGTTCTGGCAGAGGAAGGCTCGTCGATCGCCGATCTGCTGGCCGCTTTCCGTGAAAGCAACGGCGGCTACGCCGCAAACGGCTGCTACGTGGACGGCGTTTGGTATGACGCAGACGTAGAGTTTCCCGCAGTCGGTGCGACTGACATTGTGTTGGACGATTTCAAACTGAACACCTCGGTAAGCTTGACCATCGGCTCTACGTATTCCATCAACGTATATCTCAATGCCGTTGAGGGCGCAACCGCCGCAGGCGTGCGCCTCTATGGTGTTGATTACCCTGCCACCAAGCAGGCGGACGGTAAGTGGAAGGTTGTTATTGAGGAGGTTTATGCAAAGGACCTGTTAGATACTGCCGTAGCTTACGCCCCCTATTACAGAATGCAGGACGGTAGTGAAAGAACCGGTCGCGCGATCGTTGTTCGTGCAGCAGAGCTGCTCGCTACCTATATCGGTAATGCGAACGAAAAGGTTTCGAACCTTGCTCGGGCAGCGCTGGACTACGCAACCGTAGCCAAAGCTTATTTTGCAGGTGATACGGCAAGTGCGGACGTTCTCGAACGTCTTTCGACCTATGACGCCGAGATCCTTGGCAAGACCCCCGGCTCGCTGAACAAGACGAGCAGCGACTACACCTTTGCTGCGGCAACGCTGCAGATCGGTGAAACGATCAACTTTGTATTCGCCATCGGCGCAGCAGACGGCAGCCACCTGAATGAGCTGGATGCCATCCTGACCGTTGACGGCAAGTCGGTTTCCACCGATGCATTCATCCCCGCCTGGGTCGGCAGCAGACGCGTGCTGCTTGCTGTTATCGAGGGTGTTCCCGAATCGCACTTTAGTGAAACAATGACCTTCCGCCTGCAGGATGCAAGCGGTAACGATCTCGCTACGTTGGACTACAGCGTGCAGGATTACTGCATCCGCAACTTGGCAAGCGCCAAGGCATCCGAAGCCAATATGATCCGCGCGATTTACGCGATCGGAAAGGCTGCAACGGCTTACGAAGGATAAAAGGAGAACAAAAGAATGAAATATGAAGCACCTGTCTTAACGCTTTTGGCTGCTCCTTCCGACGTGATGATGGTTTCCTTAAAGGACCTGTTCGCCGTTGACCTTTGGGACTTGCTGGTTGAAGGCTTGTAATGACACAAAAAAGGACGGAGAAGAAATTCTCCGTCCTTTTTTGTTTGCAATTAATACATACCGCCCATGCCACCCATGCCGGCGCTTGCGGCGGGTGCGGGGTTTTCTTCCTTTTTGTCGGAAACGACAGCCTCGGTCGTCAGCACGGTTGCGGCAACCGATGCGGCGTTCTGCAGGGCGCTTCTCGTTACCTTGGCAGGGTCTACGATGCCGGCCTCCACCATGTCGGTGTAGACCTCCTTTGCGGCGTCAAAGCCGTAGTTTGCCTTGCCCGAGGTCTTGATCTTGTCGATGATCACGCCGCCGTCAAAGCCGGCGTTCTCGGCGATCTGACGCATGGGCGCTTCCAGAGCCTTCGCTACGATGCGCGCACCCGTCTTTTCGTCGCCTTCGAGCGACTCGACCAGCTTCTCTACCTCACCGATCACGTTGACAAGGGCTGCGCCGCCGCCTGCCACGATACCCTCCTCAACGGCCGCCTTGGTGGCGTTCAGGGCATCCTCGATGCGGAGCTTCTTTTCCTTCATTTCGGTTTCGGTAGCCGCACCGACCTTGATCACGGCCACGCCGCCTGCCATCTTGGCAAGACGCTCCTGCAGCTTCTCGCGGTCGAAGTCGGAGGTGGTGGTTTCAAGAGAAGCGCGGATCTGTGCCACGCGGGACTTGATCTCGTCTGCGTCGCCTGCACCGTCTACGATGATGGTGTTTTCCTTGGTGATCTTCACCTGTCTTGCACGGCCGAGCTGTGCGATCGAGGTTTCCTTCAGATCCAGACCCAGCTCGTCGGTGATGACCTCACCGCCCGTCAGGGTGGCAATGTCACGCAGCATCTCCTTGCGGCGGTCGCCAAAGCCGGGAGCCTTGACGGCTACACAAATAAACGTGCCGCGCAGCTTGTTCAGCACCAGGGTCGTCAGAGCCTCGCCCTCTACGTCCTCGGCGATGATCAGGAGCTTCTTGCCTGCCTGCATGATCTGCTCAAGCAGGGGCAGAATGTCCTGAATGTTGGAGATCTTCTTGTCGGTGATGAGAAGGAGCGCGTCGTCGAGAACAGCTTCCATCTTATCGGTGTCGGTAACCATGTAGGGAGAGAGGTAGCCGCGGTCAAACTGCATACCCTCTACGACCTCACAGTAGGTCTCGGCAGAGCGGGACTCCTCCACGGTGATCACACCGTCGGAGGAAACCTTTTCCATCGCGTCGGCGATCAGACGGCCGATGACCTCATCTCCTGCGGAGATCGTACCAACGCGGGCAATATCGTCCGTGCCGGCAACCTGCTTGGAGTTGGCAAGCAGAGCGGTAGCCGCTACGTCGACCGCGCGGGAAATACCCTTGCGCAGTACCATGGGGTTAGAGCCGGCTGCTACGTTCTTCATGCCCTCGTGAATGAGAGCCTGTGCCAGCAGGGTCGCTGTGGTCGTGCCGTCACCGGCTGCATCGTTGGTCTTGGAAGCAACCTCGCGCACCAGCTGTGCGCCCATGTTCTCGGCGGCATCCTCCAGCTCGATCTCTTTGGCGATGGTCACGCCGTCATTGGTGATCAGGGGCGTGCCGAATTTCTTGTCCAGCACCACGTTTCTGCCCTTCGGGCCAAGGGTGATCTTTACGGTATCGGCCAGCTGATCCACACCGCGGAGCAGGGCGTTTCTCGCTTCAATGCCGTACAAAATGTTCTTTGCCATGTTCTTATCCTCCTATTACTCTACGATGGCCAGAATGTCATCGTTGCGAACGATGTTGTATTCGCGTCCGTCACATTTGATCTCCGTGCCGGCATACTTGCTTACGATAACACGGTCACCAACCTTTACGGACATGGTTACGTCCTTGCCGTCCACGTTGCCACCGGGGCCAACGGCGATAACCTCGGCAACCTGCGGCTTCTCCTTGGCGGCGCCGGGCAGGATGATGCCGGTCTTGGTGGTTTCCTCTACTTCAACGGCGCACACGACTACGCGGTCGCCAAGCGGTTTGATCGTCATACGTTCATTCCTCCAAAAAATATTGCTATTAGCACTCAAAAACCAAGAGTGCTAATTTCTGTTTCCTATTGTACCCATAGGATACGTAAAAATCAAGGCTTTTTGGTAAATATTCACATTTTATTAACAAAGAAAAAGCCGTGCCGTCACACGCCGTCCGAAAGCTCGGTACGCAGAAAGGCAAGGATCTTTTTTTCTTCCCGCGATACCTTGACCTGCGTCAGCCCCAGCGCGGCCGCCGTTTCACTTTGGGAATAGTCGCGGAAATAGCGGAGCAGGATGATCTTGCGCCGCATCTCGGGCAGCTTGTCGATGGCCATGGAAATGGCCAGGCGATCAAACGCCTTTTCCGTCGCATCTGCGTCGGACAGGGTGCTCTCCAGGGTGGGGCTGTCCTCATCGTGATACAGCATGTCGGACAGGGACGCTACCGGCGCGATGGCGTCCAGCGCGGCGGCGGCCTCCTCCGGGCTGACGCCGCACCGCGCGGCCAGCGTACCGAGATGCACGTCAGTGTGCCCCTCGGCGATGCACCGCTCCTGCTCGGCGGCCAGTGCCGCCCCCAGCCGCTTTTGCGCGCGGGACACCTTGATCGGGCCGTCATCCCGCAAAAAGCGGCGGATCTCCCCAAAAATGAGGGGAACGGCATAGGTTGAAAAGGCGCATTCCCGCGCAGGGTCAAAGGTGCGGATCGCCTTCAGTAGCCCCATGTTGCCGATCTGGATCAGATCCTCCATTTCCTGCCCACGGCCGAGAAAGCGCATGGCAATATGGTTGACAAGCCCCCCGTTTTGCCGCACAAGGCGGTCGGTGGCGCGTTCATCCCCCGCCTGTGAAGCCAAAAGCAGGGTGAGATTGTCCTTGAATTTTTCGTTGCGCTTCCGCGTCTCTTTTAGGGGAGGGGAAGGTGTTTTTTCATTCATGAACGCCTCACGAAAGTTTTTTCCACATCGTCACGCGCGTGCCGTGACCCGGGCGGGAGGATACGCGCAGGCGCGTCATAAAGCTCTCCATCACGCAAAAGCCCATGCCGCTGCGCTCGCCGGTCGTATCGGAGGTGTACAGTGGCCGCATGGCCTCGCGCACGTCGGGAATGCCGCATCCGCGGTCGCGGATCTGCACGGCGATCTCGCGGTTTTCATACAGGCCTACGGTTATGTAAATTTCACCGCCGCGCCCCGCGTAGGCGTGCACGATGCAGTTGGTCACCGCCTCGGACACCGCGCACTTGATGTCGGCCAGCTCCTCAATGTTCGGGTCAAGCTGGGCGCAAAAGGCGGCCACGATGGCGCGGCACGCGCCCTCGTTGACCGAAAGGGCAGGGATCTTCATTTTCAGTTCGTTGATCGGTGCTTTCATTTGGCGTTCTCCTTTTGTGTGGTTTCCTCTATGACAAGCCCCTCGGCCCGTCCAAGCCCTGCCATGCGGAAAAGCATGGCCGCCCGTGCGCTTACGTCGCTCAGGCGCATGGGGCAGCCAAGCTCTCGGCAGAGCGACAGCCGCCCAAGGATCAGCCCAAGCCCGGAGCTGTCCATGAAATTGACGCGTGCCAAAGAAAGACGGAACACGCGCGGACGGTACAGGTATAGCTGACGGTCGATCTCCTCGCGCAAGGGGCGGGCGGAGTGGTGATCCACCTCTCCCACGATGCCCACCGTCAGGGTACCGTCGGCATATGCCGCATGTACCTGCTTTTCTCTCGTCATCATATCTCAAACTTCCTTTTTTGCTTTTATTGTAGCACCGTGAAAGCACGCTTTTTGTCAAAAGAAGGCAGGAAACAGAAAAAACAAGTCCCCGACGGCGGTCGGGGACTTGCAGGTTATTTTCATTTATTGAAATTCTTCTTCGGAAACGTTCTCTTCACGGGGGATCTGGCGGCGTGCGGGTGCGATCTCATCCTCGCTGCCAAAGGCCAGATCGGCGGCCACGGCAGCCTCGTCCAGCTCGGCGTCGCACAAAGAGGCCTGCGCGGCATCAATGGCGTCGTTTTCTTCCTTCAATTGATAGAAGAGGTAAGCGGCTGCACCGCCACCCATGGCGGATACGGCAAGAAATGCGGCGGAGATGCTCTTTTTCTTCGCGCACAGGATCAAAAACAGAATAAAGAAGGCAAAGGATTGTACGGTAAGGGCAACGGCTGCGTAAAGGCGGGTCTGTCGGATGGTCAGCATCTTCTTTTTCTTCATGGTTCAACTCTCCTTATTGTTTATTGCCATTGTATGGCTTGTGTTCTTTTATTGTGCACTTTCCTTGGCGGCGTTCATTTTCAGGTAAGCGTTGATAAAGCCGTCAAGCTCACCGTCCATGACCGCGTCCACGTTGCCGTTCTCGTGGCCGGTTCTCGTATCCTTGACCAACGTGTAGGGCATAAATACGTAGCTGCGGATCTGCGCGCCCCATTCGATGTTGGTCTTCACACCCTGAATGTCCTCCACGCGATCCAGCTTTTCCTGTTGCTTGATGGCCAGCAGCTTGGAGCGCAGCATCTTCATGGCGGTTTCCTTGTTCTGCAGCTGGCTACGCTCGGTCTGGCAGCCTACCACGATGCCCGTGGGCAGGTGGACGATGCGGATGGCCGAGTCGGTCTTGTTGATGTGCTGGCCGCCCGCGCCGCTGGAGCGGTGGGCTGTGACCTCAATATCCTCGGGACGGATCTCGATGCTCTTTTCATCTACGTCGTCAAATTCGGGCATGACCTCGACCGAGGCAAAGGAGGTCTGACGTCTGCCGGATGCATCAAAGGGAGATACGCGCACAAGACGGTGAACGCCGTTTTCGCTTTTTAAGTATCCGTAGGCGTTTTGTCCCTCGATCATCAGGGTCGCGCTCTTCAG
>JAZQWX010000157.1:0-2032 GCA_045632565.1 Eubacteriales bacterium
GCCGTACTTATCCAGCAGCGCGCGGAATTCCTCGGCCGTTCTGTCAAAATAACCGGCGGTTTCTACGTAATCGTAGCCCATTTCCTTAACGGCTTTCAGCGTTGCCTCCAGGTCATTTTGCATCTCGTCGCGCACGCTGTAAAGCTGCAATCCAACCTTAAATTTCTTCATATAACACCTCAAATTTCGGGAATGTTGATCTCGATCTCATGACCAAGCTCGGCGCTCTTGACAATACCGTCAATGATCGCCTGGTTGTAGATGATCTCGCTCGTCGGAACAGGTGCCTTGCCGCCTTGCTTCACTGCGTCAAGGAACAGACGAATCTTGTCGTAAAAATTCTGTTCCTGATCGCTCGGCAGCATGGGAATTTCGGTGCAAACGGGGTTGCCGGCAACCTCATGATAGATCTTAAGCGGTCCGCCGATCGAGCCATTCCAGCATTCAGTCGAGGGAATACGGAGAGAGCCCTTGGTACCCATGATAATGGTGTCGCCGGGGGTGTCGAGGTGCATCGCCCAAGCAATACGGAAGTCGAGCACAATGCCGCCCTCCAGGCGGATAAAGCCCGCGCCGAAGTCGTCAACACCGAAGAGATCGGCATACTCGGCGGGCCTGCCTTTGGTGGTGTAGTATTCCGGATTTTTTCCAAAGAAATCGGATTTGTAACCCGACACGGTCAAGGGCTTCGGATAGCCAAGAGCATTGAGTACCATATCGAGCGAATAGCAGCCAATATCGCCCAACGCGCCCACACCGCCCGTATCCTTCTCAATGAAGGTGGTGCCAAAGGGGGTAGGAATACCCTTTCTTCTGCCGCCACCCGTTTGGATGTAATAGATCTGACCGAGCTCGCCCGACTGCACGATCTTCTTCACCATCTTCATATTGGCATCGCAACGGGGCTGGAAGCCGATGGAAAGGATCTTGCCGCTCTTCTTTTCGGCACGGCAAATCTCAACTGCCTCCTCCGTGGTCACGCACAGGGGCTTTTCAAGCAGAACGTTCACGCCCTTTTCAAGTGCATAAATGGTACATTCCGCATGTGCGCAGTTATAGGTGCAAATGCTGACAGCATCCAGCTCTTCAGCGTCCAGCATGGCAGCATGGGATGCATAGCATCGGCAATCTGTCAAATTCCATTTTTCAGCAAACGCCTTTGCTTTTCCGGGAACGATATCGGCAAGTGCCACGATTTTGACATCAGGCATCTTTTCATACTGCTGCATATGCGAGCCGGCGATCCAGCCCGTACCGATAATACCGACGCGAAGCACCTTTGCGATGTCGATGGTTTTTTCCTCTTGATTGGTCTTGAAAGCGTCAAGACCTGCTACTCTTTTGTCCTGTGCCATGATAACCTCCAAAAAAATGTTGATTTTTATGGGAACATATGCTATACTCATTATAAAAGATACAGAACGTAAAAACAATACTGATTTTGTAAAAAACTTGTACAATTATGACTTGGGGTGCTTATGTATAACGAACTTGTAAAATCTAACGTTCCCGAGATGCCCCTGCGCGTTTGGCGAAATTATAATCCTCTTTCCAAACCGAGCATTGGCAATCTTCATTTTCACGATGAAATTGAAATGATAGCCATGACAGACGGCGTCAAGCACATTTGGGTGGATGAGGTCGAATATATCCTGACAGCAGGTGACGTGGTGTTCATCAACTCACGCATTCCCCACCGCGTGCAGATCGACCCTCCCCACTCCAATCACGTAGTTTTGCAATTTCGTGCAGATGCCTTTCTTGATCTGCCGCACGAAAACCGTCCTCTGCGCCACCTTGCCCGTTTTCTGAACAATGCCAGCGAATGTCCCATTCGCGTGTTTCACAAAAATATAGACGGTGACGAGCTGCTCCATTATGTAAACGATCTGTGTCGCGAGCGCGAAGCAAGCGAACCTTTTTATAACATTCGGTTGCGTGGATTTGTGTATCTGATCCTTGGTTATCTGTACCGCAAGGAGGCATTACAGACGACCGAAGCTCAACTAAATAACCGTGCTATCGAAAAGGT
>JAZQWX010000158.1:0-7356 GCA_045632565.1 Eubacteriales bacterium
TCGGCAGCGCCGCCGCGGCCGCCGCCGCTTTTGCCTTTGTGCCGCTTTGTCCCTTGCCGCGCGCGATCTCTCTATCCTCGACAAGGCAGGCGTAGGTGTAGGTTGGCTGGTGCTCCGGCCCTGTCTGATCCATCTTGCAAAACGCAAAGGAAAGCCCGCGCGCCTGGCAAAATTCTTGCAGGGCGTTGTAGGGGCTGGCCGATTGCTTCACGGCGTGCTTTTCGAGATATTCGTCGGTGTCGAGCAGCTCCTCTACGATGTCGATGATCAGCGGCAGGTTGTGCTCGCTGTCAAAATAGACGGCACCCAAAATGCTCTCAAACAGGTCCTCCATGACCGAGGGCTGCTCGTGGATCTTGACCTTGGCATCCCCTTTGCCCACCAGCAAATGATGGGCGATCCCCAGCTCCGCCATCTTGCGGCTGAGCATGGATTTGTTGGTCAGGTTGCTTTTGATGACGGTAAACGCGCCCTCGTCTAACTTCGTGATCATACCGTATTCGTTGCGCTCGGAGCATTTTTCCATCAGAATGGTGATGATGGCAGAGCTCAGCACGCTGTCGCCGCAGAACTCCAGCACCTCGTTGCTCTCAATACCGTGATCGCCCCGCTGGCGTGCCTCGTTACAGTAGGATTTGCGCGTAAAGGCCTGTCGCAAAAGGGCTTTATCATGGAACTCATAGCCGATGATCTTCTCGATCTCGGGGATAATAAGGTCAAATTTCATAAGCAAAATGCCTGCTTTCTCAATACTGCCGCTATTATATCACGGAACGGACAAAAATGCAAGCATTTTGCGCGGCAAACGCCGCTATCGGCAATTTGAACAAAAAAAGGGGCAAAAGTTTGGTTACTTTTCAAACACAAGATATTGTTAAAATCGCTTGACAAACACACTATATATGGTATAATAGTAATGCTCGACCATTTTGCGTCCGTTCGGGCGAAAGATATAGAACGACATAGACGAAGAAGGAGAAGACGTATGAAAATCATTAAAAGAAGCGGCGCGGAAGTGCCCTTTGACATTACCAAGATCATTTCCGCCATTACCCGTGCGAATGAAACCGTTCCCGAAGAGGATAGAATGACCCCCCTGCAGGTGCGCCGCATCGCCGAGAGCGTGGAGCTTTCCTGCCAGAAGATGAACCGCGCCCTGTCGGTAGAGGAAATTCAGGAGCTGGTGGAAACGCATATCATGGCGCACGGTGCTTACGAGGTTGCCAAGCGATACATCACCTACCGTTACAACCGTTCGCTGGTCCGTAAGGCCAACACCACCGACGAGCAGATCCTGTCCCTCATCGAATGTAATAACGAGGAGGTCAAGCAGGAGAACTCCAACAAGAACCCCACCGTCAACTCGGTGCAGCGTGACTACATGGCAGGCGAGGTCAGCAAGGACATCACCCGCCGTATCCTTCTGCCGAAGGATATTGTAGAAGCGCATGATAACGGCCTCATCCACTTCCACGATGCCGACTATTTTGCCCAGCATATGCATAACTGCGACCTCGTGAACCTCGAGGATATGCTGCAAAACGGCACGGTCATCAGCGGAACGATGATCGAAAAGCCGCATTCCTTCTCCACCGCCTGCAACATCGCCACCCAGATCATCGCACAGGTGGCCTCCAACCAGTACGGCGGTCAGAGCATCAGCCTCACCCACCTTGCCCCCTTCGTGCAGATCAGCCGTGAAAAGCTGCGCCGCGAGGTAGAGGAGGAGCTTTCGGGTTTGGATGCCGATGAAGCCATGATCAGCAAGATCACCGAAAAGCGCGTGCTCGACGAGATCCGCCGCGGTGTACAGACCATCCAGTATCAGGTTGTGACCCTGTTGACCACCAACGGACAGGCGCCGTTCGTGACCGTGTTTATGTACCTCGGTGAAGCAAGAAACGAGCAGGAGAAGCGTGACCTTGCTCTGATCATCGAAGAGGTTCTTCTGCAACGCTATAAGGGCGTGAAGAACGAAAAGGGCGTGTGGGTGACCCCCGCGTTCCCGAAGCTCATCTACGTGCTGGAAGAGGACAATATCCACGCCGACAGCCCCTACTACTACCTCACCGAGCTGGCTGCCAAGTGTACCGCACGCCGCATGGTGCCTGACTACATCTCCGAAAAAATGATGCTCAAGCTCAAGGTGGACAAGAACGGCGAGGGTCATTGCTACACCTGCATGGGTTGCCGTTCCTTCCTCACACCCTACGTGGATGCCGACGGCAAGCCGAAGTACTACGGCCGCTTCAACCAGGGCGTTGTTACGCTCAACCTCGTGGACGTGGCGCTGACCTCGGGCGGCAATATTGAAAAGTTCTGGAAGATCTTTGACGAGCGTCTGGATCTTTGCTACCGCGCCCTGATGTGCCGTCATAACCGTCTGATGGGTACGCTCTCGGATGCTGCCCCCATCCTTTGGCAGCACGGCGCGCTCGCCCGCTTGCAGAAGGGCGAAACGATCGACAAGCTGCTCTTTGGCGGTTATTCGACCATCTCGCTTGGCTATGCGGGCCTCTATGAATGCGTCCGTTACATGACGGGCAAGTCGCACACCGATCCCTCGGCCACCCCCTTTGCGCTGGAGGTCATGGAATACATGAACGCCGCCTGCCGCAAATGGAAGGCGCAGGAAAACATGGACTTCAGCCTGTACGGCACGCCGCTGGAATCCACTACCTACAAGTTTGCCAAGTGCCTGCAAAAGCGCTTTGGCATCATTGAGGGTGTGACCGATAAAAACTATATCACCAACAGCTACCACATCCACGTAACCGAGGATATCAACGCCTTTGACAAGCTGGCCTTTGAGGCACAGTTCCAGGCGCTTTCTCCCGGCGGCGCGATCAGCTACGTGGAGGTTCCCAACATGCAGGACAACCTGCCTGCCGTTATGGAGGTCATGAAGTTTATCTACGAAAACATCATGTATGCGGAGCTGAACACCAAGTCCGACTACTGTCAGGTATGCGGCTTTGACGGCGAGATCGCCATCAAGACCGACGAGGACGGCAAGCTGGTTTGGGAATGCCCGGAATGCCATAACCGCGATCAGAGCAAAATGAACGTAGCCCGCCGTACCTGCGGCTATATCGGCACGCAGTACTGGAACCAGGGACGCACGCAGGAGATCAAGGAGCGCGTGTTGCACCTGTAATCAAAAAAACAGGACAGAGAGTGAAAAACTCTCTGTCCTGTTTTTGTATTAGTCTTCGTCGGCTACGTTGTCCTCTTCCTCTTCTTCCTCGGGGAGAAGAATGGTAACGACGGCGGAATCCAGCTGATGATCCACCACGTTTTCCACGTGGATCTCCAGCTTGTCGGTGCTTACGTCAAAGGACGTGCCGTCCTCCGGGATCTGACCGAGTGCGGCAAACACAAGGCCGCCAAAGGTATCAAAGTCATCATCCGAGAGCTCAATGCCAAGCGCTTCCTCCACATCGCCGATCACAGCCGTGCCGCGAATGCGGAAGCGGCCGTCCTCAAGCGCTGCGATCTCCTCGATCTGCTCTTCGGGCGCTTCTTCCTCGTCATCTACGTTACCGACCAGTCGCTCGACGAGATCGTTGACGGTGACAATGCCCAGCATGCCGCCGTATTCATCCAGAACGATCGCAATGCGGTTGCGGGTCTTTTTCATGTTGCGGAACAGAAGGTCAGCCTTGACCCCCTCGGGTACGAAATAGGCGGGGCGCACAGCCTCACGCATCACGGTGTCGCGGTCATGCTCGTCCAGGCGGAAATAATCCTTGGCGTTGAGCACGCCTACCACGTTGTCTACGGTTTCATGACAGATGGGGTACATGGTGTGGCGGTTTTCGTGGACGGTATTGTCCCACGCCTCCATATCCTCGTCCATCCAAAGGAGTGCCACGTCCGTGCGGTGGGTCGCCAGCTCCCCTGCCGTCAGATCGTCAAACTCAAAAATGTTCTGAATAAATTCTTTTTCCTCGTTGTCGATGGCGCCGCTCTGGTTGCCAACGTCCACCATCAGAAGAATATCCTCCTCGGAGGCCTCTTCCTCGTTCGCGTTGGGATCGATGCCCAGCATGCGCAGAATGGCGTTGGTCGATACCGTCAGCAGCCATACGATCGGGGCAAAGAGCTTTGCAATAAAGGAGATCGGGGCGGAGAGGGCAAGGGCAACGCCCTCGGCCTTGCGCTGTGCCACACGCTTGGGCACCAGCTCACCAAAGATCAGCGTGACGTAGGAAAGGATCAGCGTGACAAGGATCAAGGCGATCTTTTCGTAGGTAACGAAATATGTGGGGGACGCACCCCAGGAAATCACGAGATTGGCAAGCGGCTCGGCAAAGTTGTCGGCCGCGAACGCACTTCCGAGAAAGCCCGACAGGGTAATGGCCACCTGAATGGTGGAAAGGAAGCGCGCGGGTTGCTTGGTCAGACGGGCAAGGCGGCGGGCGCGCTTGTTTCCTTCGTCAGCCAGCTTGTTTAATTTTGTGTCGCTTACACCCAAAACGGCAATTTCCGCGCAGGCAAAAACGGCATTCAAAGCAATCAGTAAAAGCTGCAACAGCAGCATCCATAGGTAATCCAAAATAAACCTCCCAAGACGGTTGTCTTAAAAATTTGTTATGTCCGAAAAAAGCACAAAAAGACACAACCCGTCGTTCATTCACGAAAACGCAGGCTATGTCTTACAATTTTTAAGGTATATAAGGGAGGCTTTTCGCTACTTCGCGTGGTACTGTCACCTTCCATGATGGTTGCCGATGTTCTCCTTTCTTCAAACGATATTGCATGCATTATACCATATAATTTCACCTTTGTCAAGCATTTCGCATAAAAAGGGGGGAGAACTGACGTTCTCCCCCTTCGGTTAGGATAGCCTAAGCGGGCTCGAACCGATAAGGTTTCTATCGGCAAATATTTGCCTATATTTCGGCAAAAATTCTTGCAATATCCGCATATTGCTTCTAATTTTTGCCTCATCTCTCCTAAATATTTGCACGATATAAACTGCAAAGCACCCACCGTCGAATAAATTTTCGATGGATTTGGGTGGCACGAGCCGCAGACAAGTGCGGACTTTTCAAGGCGAGCGACGCCAAAAGACGCGAAAATTTCTCGCCGGTGGGCTTTTCGGTTCGAGTCCACTTAGGCTACAGGCTCAAAGAAATCCGTGCCGTGCTTACAGAGCGGGCACACGAAATCGGGCGGCAGCTCCTCGCCCTCGTATACGTAGCCGCAGATGGTACACACGTACCCCTTGGACTTGGGGGCGGCGGGCTGTGCCTTGATGTGCTGATGATAGTACGCGTAGGTGGCGGAGGGCTTATCCGACAACACGCGTGCCTCGGTCACCTTGGCGATAAACATGGTGTGCGTGCCGCAGTCTATCGCGTTCAGCACGCGGCAGGAGATCACGGTATTGGCTGTGCCGGCATAATACAGCACGCCGTTCTCGGCGCGGGCAAGGTCCGTGCGCCCCGCGCACTTGTCTGCCTCACGGCCGCTGACAAAGCCGAAATCGCGGATGGTATCAAAGCTCGTTTCCTCGGTCAAGACGGACACGTTGAAAACACCCGTACGCAGGATCATATCGTGCGTGTAGTTCTGCTTGTTGATCGATACGTTTACGGTTTTGGGACTGTCGGTCAACAGGGAAGCGGTGTTGATCACACAGCCGTTGTCCTTCTCTCCCTCGCGGGCAAAGGCAAGGAACAGGCCGTAGGAAATGTTGTTAAAGGCAGCGGCCTCGATCTCGCCGTGCGGCACTTCCTTTTGCGCGGGCGCAACGTCGGCGGCAATCGCGTCCGCCAAGGCAAAGATGCCCTCTTCCTCACCCTGCTGCAGGGCGGAACGGATGGTAACGGTGTCTGTAAGGAAGGTGATGTCGCGGCATTTTTCCAAAATCTCGCGCATGCCCTTGCCCGCCGAGGGCGCCCAAGAGCCGTTTTCGATCAAGGAAACCGTGCGGCACGAGAGGTTGTGAGAGGCAAGGTCTTGAAGCAGCTCGTCCATGGAGATGAACACGCCCGCGTTGTAGGTGGTGGAGGCAAAGACCAGATGACTGTACTTGAACGCCGCCGCCACGATCTGTGAGGCAGGGGTGACCGATACGTCAAATACCGTCACGGGCACACCGCGCTCCGAAAGCCGCGCGGAAAGGATCTCGGCGGCCACGGCGGTGTTGCCGTACACCGAGGCGTAGGCGATCATCACGCCTCGCACCTCGGGCGTGTAGGTGCTCCACTTCGCGTATTTTTCCACGTACAGGCCGATATCCTTGCGCCATACAAAGCCGTGCAGGGGGCACAGCAGGTCGATTGGCACGGTGGCGGCCTTTTTGAGCAGTGCTTGCACCTGTGCACCGTATTTGCCCACGATGTTGCAGTAGTAGCGGCGTGCTTCATCCAGATAATCGCGCATAAAATCCACTTCATCGGCAAACAGCGCGCCGTCCAGCGCCCCGAACGTGCCAAAGGCATCGGCAGAGAAGAGAATATGCTCGCTTTCCTCGTAAGCCACCATGACCTCCGGCCAATGCACCATGGGCGCCATCATAAAGCGCAGGGTGTGGCGGCCGAGCGAAAGGGTGTCCCCCTCCTTGACAAAGATCACGCGCTCTCTGTCCTGCGGACCGAAGAAACGCTCCATCATGGAGAAGATCTTATCGTTGCAGACCACCTTGGCCTCGGGATAGCGGGCAAGCAGGTCGGAAAGCGTGGCGGAATGGTCAGGCTCCATGTGCAGCACCACCACGTAGTGAAGGGGTGCGCCGTTCAGGGCGTGCTTCACGTTGTCGAAAAACACGCCGGCGACCGCACGGTCCACCGTGTCAAAAAGCACGTTTTTGTCATCACGGAGCAGGTAAGAGTTGTAGGATACGCCGCGGGGGACGGAATATACGCCCTCAAACATCGCAAGACGGCGGTCGTTGGCACCTACCCAGGTAAGGGTGTCGGTTACGTTTCTTGTGCAGTACATAAAAAGCTCCTTTGAGAAGATCTATTATGTACAGTATAGCATTTTTTTGAGCCTTTTTCAATTTTTTGCATCATTTTTTCAAAAGGAAAATTGTGAAAAAAATGTTAACGAAAATCTATTGCAAGTACCACGTGTGTATGGTATAATGATAGCAAAGCGTCAATTTTGGAGTAAAGACATGAAAATCAAGGTACGCAATAAGGATTATCGGGCCGTTTTGGCCATACCGCGCAAAAAGCATCAAAAGCCCGCGCGGCAAAGTCTGCTTTTTCGTCTGCTTCTTTACGTTTTGTCCTTCTTTGAATTGAAAAAAACGCATTTCACATGTAAAAAGATCGGCATGGAACGGCTTGGCAAAAAAGAGCCCTGTCTTGTGCTGATGAACCATTCCAGCTTTATTGATCT
>JAZQWX010000159.1:0-3062 GCA_045632565.1 Eubacteriales bacterium
AGGTAACGGTATACCGCGCGACCTCCCCCGAGGAGCTTTGCGACCGTATAGCCGATTGTGACGTGCTGATCCAGAACAAGGTGAAGATCACACGCGAGGCTCTTTCGCACGCGAAAAATCTGCGCCTGATCTGCGAAGCAGCCACGGGCTATGACAACATCGACCTTGCCGCCGCGCGCGAGCGCGGCATTGCGGTCTGCAACGTGCCCGGCTATTCCGGCCCGTCTGTGGCGCAGGTGACGGTAGCGATGGCTTTGTCGCTTGCGACGCATCTGCCCGAATTTAACCGCCATGTTTCAAGCGGCGCGTACTCCGAGGGGGATGCCGCCAACTACCTTGTGCCCGTGTATCACGAGTTGGCGGGCAAGACCTGGGGCGTAGCCGGCTACGGCGCGATCGGCTCGCAGGTCGCCCGTGTGGCGGAGGCGCTCGGTTGCCGCGTGTTGGTCTGCCGTCAGCATCCGAAGGGAGAGGCAAACGAGGTGGATCTTGACACGCTCTGCCGAGAGTCGGACGTGATCTCCCTGCACACGCCCTTGACCGAACAGACACGCGGTATGATCGACGCGCGCCGCCTTGCTATGATGCGTGACGGCGTGATCCTTGTCAACGTAGCGCGAGGAGCTGTGACCGACGAGGCGGCGGTGGCCGAGGCCCTTAAAAGCGGCAAGCTCGGCGGCCTTGGCGTGGACGTGTACAGCATCGAGCCGTTCCGTGAAGATCACCCCTTTTATGCCATTAAGGATCACCCCAACGTGTCCTTTACACCGCATATGTCCTGGGGCGCGTATGAGTCGCGCGTGAGATGCTTAAATGTGATCTGCTCTAACATAAAGGCATTTTTTGAAGGAAAAATTCAAAATCGGGTGGAAACGCTTTGACAAAAAGATCCCCGCGCAACGCGCGGGTATCTTTTTTATTCCGCGAGGCTGACGTTCTGATACGCCTTTTCGGAGAACACGTCGCCAAAGATGGCGTGATAGCGGTCAAAGGAAATGTCCGCGCCGTCCGTGAGGACGAGCATTTTGATACCGAAGAGCCAGATCTTATAGGGCATGGGCGTCATGCCGTTTCGCAGATAGAAGGCGCGGCGGCGCACGCGCTCGGCGGTATTATCCGCAGGCTCGTCGGGATCCTCGATCTCGATGAGGAGATGGCGGTCGGGGTAGCGACTTTTGAGGGCTGCAAGCGTCCACGTGCCTACACCGCCTCCGCGAGCTTCGGGCAACACGGCAAGGTAATCGAGCAGGGCGATCTCTCCGTGCAGGATCATAATGGCAAGTCCGAGGAAGCGGCCGTCCTCTTCCATGGCGAGCATTTCCATGCTTCCCTCCTCGCATTTTTTCAGCATGAGAGAAAAGGGCTTGCGCTCCTCGCGCGGAAAGGCGAATAGATAGAGCGCCTCTACGTCGGCAAGCTGTTTTTCGGTTTTGGCGATGACAAGCTCCATGACAACTCCTTGATTTTGATGCTCTTATCATAGCACAGAACGAAGAAAAAAGCAAGAGTTAGGGATTGAAATTCTATCTGCCGTACAATAATTCTAGAATTTTGAAACGAATTTCGTATTTTCCGTCACGACTGACCAGCCCCCATTGGCTGTCGGTGAAGCCTGCGGGAGGATCTTCCTCCACCTCGGGCAGCACCGTTTCCTCGGTTGCCGCGCCCACGCAAAGGGGTGGGAACAAGACGCACCACCAATTTTTCCCCTCCCCCTCGCCGATCAAAATACGCAGAGAGTGGTATGTTCCCGCCGGAAAATGCAGCTCTCCGTAGGTGCGTTCGGGATACTTTTCATCGGTAAAGGTAACGGTCACGGGTACTTGCGAGCCGCGCGCGCGCAGTGTTTCTTCGGCAAGCTGCTTGATATCGGGGATCAAGGCGCGCACGCGCGCCTCGGCATCCGCTTCGCTATCACAATCCAGCTCCGCACCGTAGGTTGCCAAGAGCGCGTCCCGCACCGCAAGCTTATTCGCTTGATCCTCTTCACTGTCCGAGGCGGCGAGGATGTGCAGGCGCACCACGTTTTCGTAGATTTGTTCTTCCCCATGTATGGGCATGACGGACAGCACCGCCGCACACAGCACAAGGGATAGGATGTAGGTGATCCAGGTTTTCATCATGTTTCTCTCCTTTCGGAAGGATGATTACCCATTTTTTCGGAATTTATGCAAAGGATTTGCCTTTTTTTAAGAAATATGATATAATGGTAAAAAAAGAAGGAGTACGCCATGCTACAGCTGGGAAACGACTGGGACGCGCTGCTTGCGCCCGAATTTGAAAAGGAATACTACAAAAAGCTACGCACCTTTCTCAAGGCGGAGTATAGCCGCTATGACGTGTACCCCGATATGTACCACATCTTCACCGCGCTGAAGGCCGTTCCTTATGCAGGCGTGCGGGCGGTGATCCTCGGCCAAGATCCTTACCATGAGCCGAATCAGGCGCACGGCCTGTGCTTTTCGGTAATGCGGGGCGTACCGCAGCCGCCGTCCTTGCAAAACATTTTCAAGGAGCTCCGCAGTGACCTTGGCATCGATCCGCCCTCTCACGGATGTCTGACGGCGTGGGCGGAGCAGGGGGTGCTTTTGCTCAACACGACGCTGACGGTGCGCCGCGCGCAGGCAAACAGCCACCGCGGGCAGGGCTGGGAGATCTTTACCGACGAGGTGATCCGCCTGTTAAACGAGTCAAAGCAGCCGATCGCCTTCATTTTATGGGGGAATAATGCGCGGCAGAAGAAAAAGCTGCTGACAAACCCCATTCACGGCATTTTCGAGTCGGCGCATCCGAGTCCGCTTTCGGCCTACAACGGCTTTTTCGGCAGCCGCCCGTTTTCGCGCGTCAACGCGTTCCTTGAGCAGAACGGCATCGCGCCGATTGACTGGCGCGTGCCGGAGGAGGCATAAGAAAAATCCCCACCGCGGTGGGGATTTTTCTCTTCCCCACCTTGACAAAAGTGCTGTTGGTGTGATAGAATAATCACGCGCGGGTGTGGCGGAATGGCAGACGCGCCAGACTTAGGATCTGGTGTCTATACGTGCAGGTTCAAGTCCTGTCAC
>JAZQWX010000160.1:0-20920 GCA_045632565.1 Eubacteriales bacterium
ATTGCGGTAAGGGAAGTGCTTTCCGTCTTGCCGCCAAAGCACTGAAAAAATATGATACATGAGGGAGTATTATCATGATTAAAATCGGTTTGATAAACATTGACGTTTCGCATCCGAAAATGTTCTCGCGCTATCTGGCGCAGGGCAACCGCATGCGCTATGCGGCCGTATATAACGACGGCTTCCGCGGCGAGGACGAGGTAAATGCTTTTGTGGAAAAGGCCGGCGTAGACAAGGTCTGCGCTACCATCGAGGAGCTTGTGGACTATGCCGATATCGGCTTCGTACAGGGCTGCAACTGGGATAAGCATCTCGGCTATGCCATGGCCTTCATCAACGCGGGCAAGCCCGTATTTATCGATAAGCCCATCGTCGGCTGCCTTTCCGATTGCAAGAAGCTGATGGAGCTGCAGGCTGCCGGTGCCAAGATCGTCGGCTCCTCCTCTGTTCGTTACTGCCCCGAGGTCGTGGAGTTTGTCAACATGCCCGCAGAAGAGAAGGGCAAGCTGCTGCACGCCTCCATCACCGTCGGCGTTGACGAATTCAACTATGCGATCCACGCCGTGGAGGGCATCTGCGGTCTGGCACAGTCCGAGCCTGTCAGCACAACCTTTGTCGGTGCTACCGAGGTCGACGGCCAGTCCTACGAGAACTATTTCGTTCGCTTCGCAAACGGCGCAACCGCCTCCTACCATTGCGTAAAGCCCCGCTTTATGCTCTTCCATGCCGCTATCATGACCACCACCAAGGATTACTCCTTCACCATCGATAACGCCAACCTCTACGGCTCGCTGCTCGACCAGATCGCCAATTACATGGAGGGCAAGGATAACATCATCGCCTCCATGAAGGAGATCACCGACGCCGTCAAGATCCTGCTTGCCGGTAAGAAGTCCAAGGACGAGGGCTGCGGCGAGGTGCTCATCAACGATGAAAATCTCGCAAACGTCCGCTTTGACGGTGACGAGTTCGAGGCAGGCTACCGCGTTGGCCCGATGTCCGCAAAAATCTACCTCCAGGACTAATCCCCCTTTTTGAAAGGAGAACCCTATGTACATTGTCAGCACCTCCTGCGGCGTGGAGAAGGAGCCCCTGAAAACAGCCTTTGGCTTTAAGGGCAACGCCCTGACCTGCCTGTGGCAGATCGCCGCCCGCATGGAAAGTGAAAAGAACGTGGGCGTGGGTCTCGGTCTGCAAAGCGTTCTGTGGTCGGATGCCAATGTGTTCAAAACCTACGGCGAGGCCGACAGCAACGAGATGATGTTCTCGGTCACCAAATACGCGCTGTCCCTCGTGGCAGGCCGCGAATTTGCCGATCCGGGCGCGCTGCTGGACGCCATTTTCCCCGAGGTGTACGCCTACGCCAAAAAGGTCACCAAAATGGAGGGCGTGAGCAAGACCTTCGTGCTCAACGCGCTCGTTCCCGTTGACTTTGCCGCTTGGCAGCTCTACCTTAAGGAGGAGGGCAAGGCAGGCTTCGACGATATCGCCACCTTTGACGGTGAGCGTCAGGAAAAGCTGGCCAACGTGCCGCTGATCACCTACGGCGCGCTCGTGTCCGACGTAGTCCGTATGGCAGAGAACAACACGCCTCTCTTTAAGATCAAGATCGGCTCCGATCCCGATAAGGACGGCGATTACGGCAAAATGCTCGCGTGGGACAAAAACCGCCTGCTCGAGATCCACACCGCCCTCAAGGATATCAAGACCTCGCACACCGAGGACGGCCGCATCCTGTATTACCTCGATGCAAACGGCCGCTACGATACCAAGGAGCGCCTGCTCGATCTGCTTGATTTCTGCCGTGAAAACGGCTTCCTGGATCGCATCATCCTGCTGGAAGAGCCCTTTGCCGAGGAAAACCACGTATTCGTGGGTGACCTTCCCGTCTGCGTGGCCGCTGACGAGAGCGTACACGATATGGAGGCTCTTGAGGAGCGCTATGCGCTCGGCTACAAGGCTCTGACGCTCAAGCCTATCGCCAAAGGTCTTACCATGTCTGCCCGTATGCACGCCTTTGCCAAGGCGCACGGCATGGTCTCCTTCTGTGCCGACCTCACGGTCAACCCCGTCATGGTCAGCTGGAATCAGTGCGTGGCAGCCCGCCTTTCCCGCCTTAGCGGCATGAAGGTCGGCGTGGTAGAGTCGAACGGCGGTCAGAACTACGTCAATTGGGAGCAGATGAAGAGCTACCATCCCGCGTATCCCGCCGCCTACATCACCGACCGTGACGGCGTATTTGAGCTGGACGAGGCCTTCTGGTCTACCTCCGCCGCCATCAAGGAAACCGGTGCATACTATGATAAGCTCTCCCGTGGGGAGGAAGCATGATGGAAAAGAAGCTTTCCGTCGGTATCCTCGGCTGTGGCATGATTGCCAATTATCACGCCAAAGCCATTTTGGAGATCCCCTTGCTGAAGCTGTACGGCGCATTCGATGCGTACCGCCCCGGCGGTGAAAAATTCACCGCAAACTACGGTATCCACCTCTTCTCCTCTGCCGAGGAGCTGATCGCATCCCCTGACGTGGACATCGTGTCTATCTGTCTGCCAAGCGGTCTGCACGCGCCCATGGCGCTTGCCTGCATCCGCGCAGGAAAGCACGTGATCCTCGAAAAGCCCATGGCCTTCACAGCTGCCGAGGCAGACGAGATCATCGCCGAGGCCGACCGTATGGGCGTGAAGCTGACCGTCATTTCCCAGCTCTGCTATACCCCTGCCGTGGCCGCCCTCAAAAAGGCGGTGGACGAGGGCCACTTCGGCCAAATCGTGTCGGCAGATATCTACATGAAGTACTTCCGTTCGGAGGAGTATTACGCCTCCAGTAACTGGAAGGGCACGCTGAAAATGGACGGCGGCGGAGCACTGATGAATCAGGGCATCCACGGCGTGGATCTTCTGCAATACGTGGCAGGCCCCGTGGTGTCCGTGCAGGCGATTGCCGACACCAAATTCCATAAGATCGAGGTCGAGGATATCGTCAGCGCGTTGGTCGAGTTCAAAAGCGGCGCGTTCGGCGTCATCCAGGCTACCACCTGCGTGTACCCCGGCTTCCAGCGCAGATTGGAGATCTCGGGCACGGAGGGCACGGTCATTTTGACCGAGGATACCATCACGTTCTCGGATTTCAAGAACTCCGCATACAACCTCGAATGCGGCGTTTCCCAAAAAGTAACCGGCAACCGACCGGACGGCATGGATCACTCTCTGCATAAGGCGCAGATTGCGGATTTTGCCGCGGCGATCGCCGAAAACAGACGGCCGTTTATCGATGCCACGGATGGTAAACGTGCCGTAGCTATTATTGATGCAGTTTATCGGTCTGCCAAAACCGGTGAAAAAATTTATATTGACTAAATTTGGAGGAAATAACCATGGCAAAGAAAGTAAAAGTTGGTATCATCGGTGCAGGCGGTATCGCATCCAGCGTGCATATGCCCAGCCTGGCAGAGATCGAGAATTGCGAGGTTGTTGCAATTTGCGACCTGCATGAAGAAAAGGCAAAGGCCCTTGCCGAAAAGTACGGTGTCAAGAAGACCTACGCCGTGTACCACGACATGCTCAAGAACGAGGAAATGGACGCTGTGTTCTGCCTCGTAAACCCCGACTGCACCTTCCGCGTAGCCGATGACTGCATGAAGGCAGGCTTCCACGTCATGATCGAGAAGCCCCTCGGCATCAACGCCTACCAGGCACACTCCCTCGCCAGAACCGCAGAGCAGACCGGCAAGACCGCCGCTGTGGCCATGAACCGCCGCCACATTCCCCTGCTGCAGGAGGTTCTCAAAAGACTCTCCAAGGTGACCACCATCACCGAGATCGACGGCCGCTTCATGAAGTACAGCGACATCGCTGACTGCTGGAACTACGCAAGCGCCTACAACTGCGATATCGTACACGCCATCGACTTCGTTCGCTACGCCGCAGGTGCAGAGCCGAAGAAGGCCGCTACCGTTGTCGGTCGCTTCAACTCTCCCGTTGACAACGCTTGGTCCAGCGTGATCGAGTTCGAGAACGGCATCATCGGTACGCTGCGTGCCAACTACCAGGCATCTGCCCGCATCCACGACTTCGAGATCCACGGCCCCGGTGCCAGCGCGTACATCAACATCGGCTTTGCTGATCCCAAGTGCGAGGCTACCATCATGTACAACACCGGTAAGCTGATCTACTCCGCCGCTTCCGCGGGTGTTGGCGACTCCAACATCGAGTACCTTGACGGTATCGAGATCGCAGGCGGTAGCGAGTACCATCAGTACTACGGCTACAAGTCCGAGGATATCGACTTCATCAACGCCATCGCAAACGGCACCAAGCCGCTTTGCACCGCCGCTGATGCTGCTGGCTCCATGGACATGGTAGAAATGCTGCTGAACGGCAAGATCTGATTGCAGAAAAAGAGAGTGGCGCGTTAAAACGCCACTCTCGCATTTTATCGCACGGCGGCTTGACAAGCAAGCCGTTTTGCGGTATAATAATGGTGGAATTTTCCGAATCATTCCAATACAAAAGAGAAAAGGAAACAGACATGGCTGAAAAGATTTTTATTCAAGACAAACTGACCGTTAAAAAGTACGATACCCGTGCCGAAATGGGTGCTGCCGCCGCCGCACACGCCGGCGCGATCATCAAGGAGCTTCTTTCCAAAAAGGAGAGCATCAGCGTCATCTTCGCCGCTGCTCCCTCGCAGAACGAGATCCTTGCAGGACTCGTTGCCGATAAGGAGATCGACTGGACGCGCGTGAACGCCTTCCACATGGATGAGTACGTGGGCCTCGATGCCGCCGCGCCCCAGCGCTTCGGCAACTTCCTTGCGAGTGCCATCTTCGCAAAGGTTCCCTTCAAGAGCGTCAACTACATCAACGGCAACGCCGCCGATATTGACGCGGAGTGCGCGCGCTACGGCAAGCTGCTGGCAGACGCCAAGGTAGACCTCGTTTGCATGGGCATCGGTGAAAACGGCCACATCGCCTTCAACGATCCCCACGTAGCGGATTTTGAGGATAAGGTGGCTGTTAAGAAGGTAGAGCTTGACGAGAAGTGCCGCAACCAGCAGGTCAACGACGGTTGCTTTGCAAAGCTCTCGGACGTGCCCACTCACGCCCTGACCTTGACGATTCCCACGCTGGTGAACGTAGACTACGTCGTCTGCACCGTTCCCGCCGCTACCAAGGCAGAGGCCGTGTATAACATGGTCAATGCCGATATCACCCCCGCCGTGCCCTGCACGATCCTGCGCCGTCACAACAACGCTACCGCCTTCATCGATGGCGACAGCGGCGCGCTTCTGAAATAAGATCAAAACACAAAAAGCCCCTGCCGATCGGCAGGGTCTTTTTGTGTGTTAATTTTCCAGCATATGCTCTTTTTTGAACTTGTTGGGGGACATGTCGGTTGCTTTGGAAAAGACGTTGGAGAAGTGGTGGATGCTTTCAAAGCCCACGGCCTCGGAGATCTGGGTGATGTTCATATCCGAGTAGATGAGCAGCTCCTTGGCCTTCTTGACCTTTTCCTTGCGGACGTACGCCATGGGCGTGTAGCCCGTGAGCGTTTTGAATTTCTTTAAGAAATAGGTTTTTTCGAGACAGCAGATGTTGGCCAGATCCTGCAGCGTGATGTTGTTCTGCACGTTTTCGAAAATGTAATCCAGCACGCGGGACAGATCGTCGCCCTTGGTGTTACCATCCTGCTTGGGCTGCGGCTTGACCGCCTCATGCGTTCCAAAGGAAGCACGCAGCAGGTAAGAGAACAGCTCCTGCATGAGCAGCGCCGAGATGGCTTCCGAAAACGAATCTTTTACTCGCATTTCTTTGTAAATGTCCATGAGAATGCGCGAAACGGGTGTGTTCTTGACCGTCAGTATGTGCGGCAGTCCCAGTACCGTCTTGCGATAATCCGAATCGTGCACGTCAAACTTGATCTCCGCACAAAGCAGCTTGGAGGACTCATGGGTGTTCAAAAAGCCGTGCGTGGTGTTTGGCGGGATCAGGTAGATATCGTTCGGGTGCATTTCGCAGGTGGCGTTGCCAATGCGGATCTCACCCTGACCCTTCAGGATGTAAATGTAATGAAAGAAATCATGGGTGTGCTCGTCTACACGGCTACCGGGAAGGTATTTGCAAGAACTAGACCATAAAATGTGGATGTCGTTCTTTCTGCCGAGCATGATCATTACTCTCCTTTTTTGTAAATGGTTCTGCCGTCGACGATCGTCCGTTCTACGTTGACGTCCTCATCAAAGAGCAGGATGTCTGCCGCAAGGCCGACCTCCAGCTTGCCCGTGTCGGTCACGCCCATGATCGCGGCGGGGGTCTCGCTTGCCATCTTGACGGCATCGGCGAGCGTCGCACCGCCGAGCTTTACCATGTTGCGTACCACGCGATCCATGGTGGCCACGCTGCCCGCAAAGGCCGTGCGGTCAAGGAGCTTGGCAACGCCCTCCTCTACAATAACGGGCTGGCCTGTTTTCAGACCGCCAAGGATACTCTCACCCTCGCCCATGCCGGCTGCGCGCATCGAGTCGGTGATCAGCGCTACGTGCGTCTTGGGCTTGAACTTGTACACGAATTGGAGCAACTCGGGCGGCAGGTGAATACCGTCGCCGATGATCTCAAAGGTGAGCCCATCATGCAGATAAGCTGCCTCTACCAGCCCAGCGTAACGCTTGGCATTCTTGCGGTAGACGGTGGTGGTGCAGGAATACAGGTGCGTGATGTGAGTAAAGCCTGCATCATACAAGCGGTACGCATCGCGGCAGTCGGCCTCGGTGTGTCCAAAGGCCGCCAAAATACCATGCTCGCGCAAATATTCGGCAAATTTCTCCGAGCCCTCCAGCTCGGGAGCGCAGGACCAACGCTTGATCTCGGGATACTTGGTGATCAGATCCTCGTATTCGGCGGGATCGGGGTTGCGCAGATGCGCAGGGTCCTGTGCGCCGCGGAAGGCGTATGCAAAATACGGACCCTCCAGGTGCAGACCAAGCATCTTGGCCGTCTGGTTCGGCTGCTTTTTTGCTTCGACAAACAGGGCACAAGAAGCGTCAATATCCTCGCGGCTGCCGGAAAGTGCCGTGGGGTACAGGGCGGTCGTGCCGTGGGTGGCGTGCATGCGGCAGGCGGTCATGTAGGCCTCTACCGTGCCGTCCATAAAGTCCGCGCCGCCCGCACCGTGGGTGTGCAGGTCGATAAAGCCGGGGGAAACGTACAGACCGTGCGCGTCGATCTCCTCGTCACACGGTATATTCTGCGCCGAAATCTCGGTGATGATACCGTCCTCAAAATAGAGGTTCAGGCCCGAAAGCCATTCTTCCCCTTGCAGGATCTTACCGTTTGTAATTTTCGTTTTCATGCTTTGATACCGTTCATCACTTCCAGCAGGCAGTCGTAGGCCAGCTTGAAGGTGTCCTTGCCGGACTGCGGAATATCGGCGAATTTGGGGTTCGAGGTCAGGTCAGCCAGACCGTCAAAGAAGCCAAGGTGCGGCTCCAGGCTTACAAAGTACTGACGGTTATCCTTGGCCAGATCGGCAAGCACCTCCTTGATGCTGGCCGCGCCGTAGCCGGGGGGCACGATCTTGCCTGCCATCTCGGCATCCTTGATGTGCAGATATTCGATGTAGGGGTGCAGCAGGTTGAAGGCGTGCGGATATGCCTCCAGCCCACAGAAGGCGAAGTTGCCTGCGTCAAACACGGCACGCAGGGCAGGGGAGTTCACCTCGCGGAAGATGTCCAGGCAACGCTCGGCGGTTTCACCGTAGATCTTGTGCTCGTTCTCGTGCAGCAGCATGACGTCGCTCTTTTCGGCCAGCTCTGCCATGGCGTTCATGCGATCCATGATCGCACCGCGCCACTTCTCGGGACCGTCCTCCTCGGGATAATAGAAGCTGAAAATACGGATGTACTTGCTTTCCAGCGCGTGGGCAACCTCGATCACGTGGCGGAGCTTTTCCATATGCTCGTCAAAATTGTCAAGGACGGAGATCTTACCGATCGGAGAGCCGATCGAGGAAGCGCGGATGCCAAAGGAATCCATCTTGGCCTTCAGGGCGCGAGCCTCGTCAAGCGACAGGGCAGAGATGTTCTTGCCGTCGATGCCGCGGGGCTCGTAGTAGGAAATGCCAAGATTGTTGAACTCGGTGAACTGAACGGTGGTGTTGCTGTCGATCTCATCGGCAAAGCCGGTCAAAATAAACTTGCTTTCAAGCATTGGAAAAAACCTCCCGATAAATATAATTTGGTACTGCTGTCATTATAAAACGGAGTCTTAAAAAAGTAAATAGCAAAACCTGCATGGAACATTGCAAAACGTGAACATCCTGCTTTTTCCTCTACAATAATTATAGCACAGTTCTTTTTGAAATGTATTTGCAAAAAATTGACTTTTTCAAGTGTGGGAATTTCGTTTACTTCAAAGGGATGTACATGCTCTCTTTTTGCGTATAATAGAGGATTTTGCGGGAGTCAAAAGCCGCCTGCAGGGCGGGCGGCAGCCTGCTTGGGTTGAGAAGAAGCACAAGGCGAAGACGGTGGTTAAATTTCGTGTAAGGAAACGGCTCGCGCGGCATGGAGCCGTGTGTGCCAAGGATCAGATGGGTAGCCTTTTTCACGGTGTTTTCTGCCGCAGCGTGCTTTTCTTCGGTCTGAAAGATACCGCCGAGATAGAGAAGAAGATCTGTCTCGCCTCGCACGGCGTACACGCCCTCGCGGTGGTTACCGTGCGTGGTATCCGCAATCACGGAAAAGCTCAAATTTCCAAGCGGAATAAGGTCTTTCTTGTTGTATCGCACACAGGCAACGCCTGCTGCCTCGGCATTCTGCTTGATCTCTCGGTACAGCGCCTCCTCCGCCTCGCTTTGCGGCGTTGGCAGGTAGAGGGTGCGGATCTTGCAGCGTGAAAGAATATCCCGCGTGCTTTCGGTGTGCTCCTTGTGATAATGGGTGAGGAGATACCCCTCGCATTCGGTCAGACGCAAAGCGGATAACGCGTCCGAAAGTGAGGCCGTTGCCGCATATCCGCCGGAGGAGGCGTCGCACACAAGCCCGCTTCCCTTACTGTACAAAATGAACAGCTCATTTTTGTCATTTATTGTGTAAGATAGGGCGTTCTGTGAGAACAAAAATGCTTGTAGAAAAATTAACAATATTGTGATTAGTGCTGCCTGCGGCAGCAGTGCAAAAAGGCAGAAGCGAAGCTTTGCTTTTGGCAGGCACAAGAGAAAAAGTGCTGTGCCGAGAAAAAGAAACAGCAGAATTTTGACCGATAGATAGTCAAGCGAGATCACGATCCCGCGCAGGTCGGCAAAAGAGGAAACTGCCCGCAGGATCGCATCTCCGCAAAAAGCAAAGAACGGGGAAAGCGGACAGGCCGACAACAAGAGGGCCGGAAGTGAAAGGATCAGGTAACCCTCTAAAAGCGGAACGAGCAAAAGATTGGTCAGCGGCGCGATCAGCGAGGTTTCCCCAAAGAAGACGGCCGAAAGGGGAAGGGTGGCGAAAATGGCCGAGAGCGTGACGCACAGGCCTTCGATGACGGATGCAGATATCCGCCGCCAAAGCGGGCGTTTTTCCTTGCAGCGCCTCTTTTCCCGCCATTCCGAATACACAAGAATGCCGAAGGTCGCCACCACCGACAGCCAAAAGCCGTGGTCGTACACGGCACACGGCGTGACAAGCAAAATGAAGGAGGCCGCCACGGCAAGCGAGGTCATGCCGTCTGCTCGGTGAAAGAGGATCTTTGACAGGGCTACGAGAAGCAGCATCACGCCCGCCCGCACCACCGATACGGGAAAGCCCGTCAGGGCCGCGTAAAAGACTACCACGCCCGCCATGGAAGCATATGAGGCGCGGCGTGAAAGCCCGCATGCGCGGAACAGCCGCAGGGCAAGTCCGCCAAGCAATGCCAGATGAAAGCCGCTGATACACAAAATATGCGAGAGCCCCGCACGTTGAAAATCCCGCGTGATCGCAGGGGAAAGCAGATCCCGTCTGCCAAGCAGCATGGCGCTCATCAAGGCCCCGCTGTCCCCCTTAACGCCCGCAAGCAGATGGTCGGATAAAGCGTTTTTCCAAACGGAAAGCAAGCAGAAGGCTCGCAGGGCGAGAGGAGGCTCTTTCTCGGTTGTGCGAAAATCGGTCACCAGCCTTGCGCGGGCAAACACGCCGTCCGACAGGGACAGAAGCCGTCCGTCATCCTCCCATTCCGAGGGATAGGTCAGCGACGCTTCAAAGCAAACGGTATCGCCGACCCCGACCTCGGCCTCTACCCCCGATACGAGCATGAGTCCGTACATCTCTTTGCCGTTCAGACGGTCGGCAAACAGATAAAGCTCCGTTCCGTATGCAGTTTGCGTGATCTCGGTCACCGTACCCTCTACCGTCACGCGCAGATCCCCGAATTTCTCCCCCTGTGCGGCGTAGTTATGCAGCAGCAGTCCCCACACAGAACCGAGAAGGATCAAAAGAACACAAAAGCACAGAAACAAAAGCCGCCGTGTACGGCGAGATAGGGTGACGATCAGGAAACCGAGAAAGAAAAGAAGCACCGCGGCCGCATAAATCAGACTAAAGGCTGCGCCAAGCAAGGCGCATGCCGCAAGTGACAGCAGAAACAAAAAACATAGGATAGCCAGCGGTCTGTTATCAAAAAGTCCCATAAAATCCTCTTAAAGAAAAACGGCACAAGGCGCGTGGCGCTTGTGCCGCTGTGTGTCAGGCGATCGGTGTTGGTTCTTCCTCTTTTGCTTCGCTGCCCGTCGCATTCTCCGCAAGGGAGGAGCCGCATGGAACAGAGAAGGAGAAGGCGCGAGGCACAACCTCGATGTTAACGGCATTGGTCATTTCCACCTCGCCGTCAAGACATACGCCGACCGGCCCCGGGAAACGGATGGAAACGCTCTTGGTCTGCACGTAACGGATCACATCCAAGGCCTTTTCATTGTCAAGATGCGTGCCTGCCTTGTAGGAGCTGACAAGGCCGATAAATCTCGCGCGGGAAATTTTGCTGATGATACAAAGGTCAAGCAGCCCGTCCGTCAGGCTCGCACGCGGCGCAGCATGGAAGCCGCCGCCGTAAAAGCCGCCGTTTGCGATAGCGGTGAGCAGCAGCGTGCTCACGATACGCTCGCCGCCGTCCAGCTCGATCTCCATCTGCGTGCCGAACGGCTTGCAAAGCGTGATGGCAAGCGCGGCAGAGTAGGCAAGACCTGTGGGAACCAAGGGACTGCGCTTGATCTCTCCCGTCTTCTTGGCTACGTTGCTGTCAAAGCCGATGTTGATCACGTTGAAGGCGTAGCGGTCGTTGATCTTCATTGCGTCCAGCTTGACGGCAGTACCGTCCAGCTGACGCTCAATGTCGAAAAAGTTGTCAAGTCCCGTGAAGTTCCGCTCAAAATCGTTGCCCGTTCCGATGGGAATGAGGCCAAATTCGACGTTCTCTGCAAAGGGTGCGCCGTTTACGGTTTCGCTGAACGTGCCGTCGCCGCCGCAGGCATAAAAACGGTGGCGCTCGCTTTTGTCGGCCGCGTGGGTACGCACGTAATCGGTGGCGTCGCCCGGGCGCGTGGTATTGTGAATGCGGTAATTCACCCCGCGCTTTTCACAGGCGCGTGTGATCTTTCGTGCAAGAGCCTCGGTATACTGTCCCTTGCCGGCGGCAGGGTTTATGAGAAAATGATGGATCATAGGTTCATCCTTTTTACGTAATTTCTGATACGATTATACCACACAGGATGCGTTTTGTCAAATTTACTTATTTTTTGCCGTCGCGCGGATCATTTCGTAATACGCTTCGGCCGCCTGCTCCGTCTTGGACGTACCGAAGGAGAAATACTTGCGCCCCTTGAGGTCATTTGGCAAATATTGCTGCTTGACGTAATGATTTTCGTAATCGTGGGGGTACAGATACCCCTTGTACAGCGGTGCACGCAGATGTGTGGGCGGCGTCACGCCGCGACCCGCCTCCACGTCCGCCATGGCGGCGTGATAGGCAAGATACGCGCTGTTGGATTTCGGCGCGGTAGCCAGCGTTACGGTGGCGTTTGCCAACGGAATGGCCGCCTCCGGAAGCCCCAGCTCCTTCGCGCTTTCACAGCAGGCGCGGGTGATGACCGCCGCCAAGGGGTACGCTTGCCCCACGTCCTCGCTGGCGATTACCTGCAGGCGGCGACAAGCCGAAAGCAGATCCCCCCCTGCCAGAATGCGGGCTAAGTAAAAGATCGCCGCGTCGGGATCTGAACCGCGGATGGATTTTTGCAGACCCGATAAGAGATCGTAATGCACGTCCCCCGTCAGGTCGTACGCCCCCGCGATGGTGGGGGAAAGCTCGTTCACCGAGGCCTCGGTCAATTCTTCCTCGGCCACGAAGTAGGCGTTTTCAAGAATACCGAGCGCGCAGCGCACGTCCCCGCCCGCTCGCGCGGCAATGGCGATCAGCACCTCGTCGGTGGCGTTCTTTGCCGTGCCGTTTTCCTCATTCAGGCGTGCAAGGCCGCGCCGCATGGCGGGCAGACATTCCTCTGCCGTCACAGGGCGGAATTCAAAAACCGAGGAGCGTGAGATCACTGCCGAATAAATGGTGGCGTAGGGGTTTTCCGTAGTCGAGGCGATCAGCGTGATGCGCCCGTCCTCCATGTATTCGAGAAGGGATTGCTGCTGCTTGCGGTTGAAATATTGGATCTCGTCAAGATAGAGAAGCACGCCGCCCGCACCGAACACGTTGCCGGTGGAGGCCGCGATCTCCTTCACGTCCGAAAGAGAGGCGGTGGTGGCGTTGAGCTTGTACAGCACCATTCCCGAACGACCCGCAATGATGTTGGCCGCGGTGGTTTTACCCGTGCCGGGAGGGCCGGAAAAGATCATATTGGTAAATCGCCCCGCATCCAGAAGACGGCGCAAAATGCCCCTCTCTCCCACCAGGTGGGATTGACCCACCATCTCGTCAAGGGTGGTGGGGCGCAAGCGATCGGCAAGCGGTTTGTTTTGCATGGTACAGTCCTTTCTGTTGAAGTAGATCAGGAAATGGACGCGTCACGGATGGCAAACAGACGCTCAACCTCCTCACAAAGAGCCGCATGCGCGGGATGCGAGAGGGTCGGGTCAGCCGAGATGGTCGCACGCGCCTCGGTCGCCGCCGCCGAAAGCAGGGCGGCGTCGCGGCACAGGGTGGCAAGATGCAGATCCATGCCGCCGCTTTGGCGGTACGTACCGCCGTAGGCGGAGGCAAAAAAGTCACCCGGTCCGCGTTGCTCAAGATCCTTTTCGGCAATCAGGTAGCCATCGTTCGTCTTGCACATAATATCCAGTCGCGCACGGGCGGCCTCGCCACGCGCGTCGGACATCAGAATACAGTAGGATTTGCGCGTGCCGCGTCCCACGCGGCCGCGAAGCTGATGCAGCTGCGAAAGGCCGAAGCGCTCCGCGTTTTCCACAATCATCAGCGTGGCGTTCGGAACGTTCACGCCTACCTCGATGACCGTGGTGGATACCAGAATATCCGTCTCCCCCGCCGCAAAGCGGCTCATCACCGCGTCCTTTTCGGTGCTCTTCATGCGACCGTGCAAAAAGTCCACGCGCAGATCTGGGAAGATCACCTCGCCAAGCTCCCGCGCGAAGGCCGTTGCCGCCTTCAGGGGGGGCGCATCCTCGCGCACGGAAAGCAGATCGGCCAAAGAAACCTCGCTTTCGTCAGGCTGCGCCTCTGCCTCCTCCACGGCAGGGCATACCACGTATACCTGCCCGCCCTCCTCTACTTGTCGGCGGACAAAGCCGTACAGCCGTTCGCGGTAGCCGTCATCCACGGCAAAGGTGGAAATACGCTGTCTGCCCGCGGGCATTTCGTCAATGCGGGAAATATCCAGATCGCCGTACACTGTCAGTGCCAGCGTGCGGGGAATGGGGGTCGCGCTCATGACCAGCAGGTGCGAGCCCTCTCCCTTTTGCTTCAGGGCCGCGCGTTGACGCACACCAAAGCGGTGCTGCTCGTCGGTCACGGTCAAGCCAAGATCGGCAAAATGCAGCTTGTCGCTGAGCAGGGCGTGCGTGCCGATCACAAGATCCACCTCGCCCCCCTCGGTCGCCTCGCGGATGCGCTTTTTCTCGCGCTCGGGGGTAGCGCCCAGAAGAAGTGCCACACGCACACCAAGCCCTTCCAGAAGCGGTGAAAGATCGGCGTAATGTTGTCTTGCAAGAATTTCGGTCGGCACCATCAGGGCGGTCTGGTGACCTGCCTTCACGGCTGTGTAGATGGCCGCGGCGGCGCAAACCGTTTTGCCGCTGCCCACGTCCCCTACCAGAATGCGGTTCATGGGCGGGGCATCCTCTTTTGCCATATCCGCTCGGATCTCGTCGATCACGCGCTCCTGCGCCCCCGTCAAACGGTAGGGCAGATGGGAAAGAAGGGGCGTAAGGTCGCACGGCGGGCAGGGAAGTGCGCGTTCACTGACACGCGTCGCGCGAGAAAGTGCCATGCCGAGTGAGAAGCAATACAGCTCGTCAAAGATCATGCGCCGCATGGCGCGGGAGATCATCTCCTCGCTCTGCGGAGCGTGTATGCCCAAAAGGGCATAGGAGAGGGTAGGCAGATCCTGCCTTTGCCGCACCTTTTCGGGCAGATAGTCACACAGCGTCGGCAACACCGCACGTAGGGCGGCGGTCACCGCTTTTTCCACAACCTTGTCCGAAAGTCCCTCGGTCAAGGGATATTTGGCTACGAATGCAGGCAGCACCTCGCCCGGAATGACTGCTTCGTAGGCGGGGGAGGAAAGCTGCGCGCCGCTGCGCGAGAGGACAAGTCGCCCGAAAAAGCGAAAAACCGAGCCAACGTGAAACACGTCGCGCACGTAGCTCTGGTTGAAAAATACCACCTCGACCGTGCCGCTTTCGTCAAAGGCACGGAATTTCGTCAGCGTCATACCGCGGCGGATCATCACGCTCCGCGGCTCCGTTCCCACGGTCAGAAGGAACGCACCCGGTTCACCGGGGGTGGCATCCGACAGGCGGCGTACCGCACCGCGGTTCTCATAGGCGCGGGGAAGATGCATGACAAGATCCCGCAGCGTCAGGACGCCCATGCGCGCAAATGCGGCGGCGCGGGCAGGGCCTATGCCGGGCAATTTGCCGACCGCACTGTTCAGGCTCAGCTTTTCCATATCTCTTCCCCTTTCCTTGCTCGTTTTTCTTTATTTTACACCTTTTTTTACCTTTTTGCAAGGGAGAGCGGTAAAAAGCAGGAAGAAAGTTTCCCGAAACTGTTTACAAACCCATATCTTTCTGCTATAATAAGATGAATAACTGTCGAAAACGAGAGGAAGGGGTGACTTGCCGTGAATAAAACGCCCGATACCATCAAAGAATATGCGCCCCTGTCCTTTGGGGGACAGGCTCTCTTTGTCCTGTTCATCCTGCTTGCGGGTGCGTCTGCGGCGCTTGGTATATTGCCCGGCGTGACTGGTGCCGTCTTTGCCGCCGCCATGCTTGCCCTGCTTCTTTTGCGCGGTAATACCGCACTTGCCTGCCTGTCGGCAGGCGCCTATACGGCTCTTGTCCTTCTCTTTGCCACCACACCTGCGTTCGTGCTGTCGCTTGGCGTGGTGCTTGGCGGCGGGGCGCTCGCGCGCAGCGTGCGTGCCAAGGAGGATCGCGGCAGCCAAACGCTTGCCGTGTCTTGTATCCTGATCCTTTCGGGTGTCGCCGCCCTGCTTCTTTCCCTGTACGGCAGCATGCTTGCGGCAGGAAAGGAAGACCTCTCCCTGTATCTGCGCGAGCAGATGGACGGCATGGTGTCCGCCACGGTTGCCGAATACCAACATGCCATGGAGCGGGCGCTTGCGAGCCTTGTCGCTACCAACCCCGAGCTGGCAGAGTCGATCAAGCTTCCCTCCCATTCGGAGCTGACCACCTTATTTACGCAGATCTACTCGTTCATTCCCGCCTTTGCGGTGCTGTTTGCCGCTGCGTTCTCGATCCTTGCCACCTATCTTTTGCAGCTGTTTTCCCTGCTGACGGATACGGTCGGGCAAAAGCCGCTGTATTCTGAGCAGAACCGTGGATTTTCACTTGGCGTGCTGCTGTCCCTTGCGTATATTGTGACCTACCTCGTCAACTTTTTCTGGCGTGATTACGCCTCGGTCATCTCGCTTACGCTCATGAACGCGCAAACCGTGTTCCTCTTTCTCTTTGCTTTTGGCGGATTGCGGTATATCCCCCGCATCCTGCGCGGCATGCGCCGTCTGGAGGGCGGTCGCCCGGCGTATCTTTTCTGGTTCATCCTGTTTCTTCTCCTGTGTCTTTGCTATTTGTCGCATGCCTTGCTCTTCCTTGGCTTGGCGCACGCGATCTCGATCCTTAAAAACGCCATTCGCTCCCGTCGCGGAACGGATAAGAAAGGGTAATTATGCAAAATAACAACAAACGTATTGCCACGCGGCTGGACATCGTTGTGTGCGTGGCGCTGGCCTGTGTGATCCTGGTGGTATTCGGCACGCTCTCGGACGTGACGGATATCGTCCCTGCACTGGCCATTCTGCTCGGCCTGTTTTCCTATCTGCTGCTTCTCTTTATATGGGCGGCCATTCGCCTTGGCAGCGAAAGCGTGACCAGTGCCCGCCGCCTGCGTGAGTCATTCGGCTCGGGGCTTGAGCTGGTGATCGCCAACCTGCACCAGCCTGCCTTCCTGTGCGACCTGGAGGGGCATATCGTGTGGTGTAACCGCATGCTGGTGGATATGGTCGGCCGCCACGATCTGGTCGTGGGGGCGGAGATCGATGACGTGTGCGCCATCTCGGCCGAGGATATTGAAAAGGGCGAGGCCATCGCCACCATTGGTGACCGTCTGTATCGCTATGACGGCATCCGCGTTGATGGCCGCGACCGCTCGCTGTGGTTCGTGGTCTTTACCGATTGCACGGATTACATGCAGCTCTCGGCTCTGCACGAAGCGGAAACCACGGTTGTCGCTTACATCGTTATGGATAACATCGAGGAGCTGCTCCAGTACGTGCAAAGCACCTACCGTTCCGCCGCCACCGCGGCAGAGGACGCCATCAAAAATTGGGTGTCCGACATGGGCGGCGTGCTCAAGGGCTACGAAAAGGATAAATATATCGCTTTCTTTAACCAAAGCGGTCTGCGCCGCTGTGTTGAGCGCCGCTTTGACGTTCTTGACAGCGTTCGTTCGGTTCGCGTGGGTGACGGCATGCCGATCACCGTATCCATCGGTGTTTCCACGCTTGGTAAGACCTTAAGTGAAAAAGAGGAATCCGCCCAGGCGGCCCTCGATATGGCGCTCCAGCGCGGCGGCGACCAGGCGGTTCTCCGTACCGAGAACGGCGATGATTTCTTCGGCGGTAAGACCAAGGCCGTCCAGAAGCGTGCCAACGTGCGCTCCCGCGTGGTAGCCAGCGAGCTGGCCACCCTGATGGCGCGTACCGACAGCGTGCTGATCATGGGCCACCGTTTCCCGGACTTTGACTCCTTCGGCGCGGCCGTCGGCATGGCCCGCTTTGCCATGATGTGCGGCGTGCATCCCCACGTCATCGTCGATCCCGAAAACAGAAACCTTGCCGCCTGCTTTGATAAATTACAGGATCTTGACGGCTATGAGGATATGTTCGTGGATGCGGGTGCGGGTCTTGATCTGATCCGTCCCAACACGCTCCTGATCGTGGTGGACGTCAACAATATGGCGCACGTGGAAAGCCCGGAGATCGTGCGTAACGTCCGTGATGTCGCCATTATTGACCATCACCGCAAGACCACGGAATTTGAGAAAGAGCCGGTCGTGGCCTATATCGAGCCCTCTGCCTCCTCGGCATCCGAGCTGGTGGCGGAGATCCTTGAGCAGCATATGAGCACGCGCAGCGTCCTGAAGGAGGAGGCCGAGCTGATGCTGGCAGGCATCCTGCTTGACACCAAGCAGTTTACCCGTAATACGGGTACGCGTACCTTCAGTGCGGCGTTGTATCTGCGCGCGCAGGGCGCTATTCCCGGTGAAAGTAACGACCTCTTCCGCGCGGACGTAGAGGACCTGACCAAGGAAGCACGCTTCCACTCGAACGTCCTCATTTACCGCGACCGCGTAGCCATCGCCTACGTGGACGGTGAAGCGGATGAAACCTACCGCATCATCGCCGCCAAGGCGGCCGATAAGCTGCTGACCGTCAAGGGTGTGGCCGCTTCGGTCACGCTGGTGAATATCGGCGGCAAGGTGCATATTTCCGCCCGTTCGGACGGCAGCATCAACGTGCAACTGGTTCTTGAACGCATCGGCGGCGGCGGCCACTATGACGTGGCAGGCGCACAGGTCGAGGGCGAGTCCATGCAGACGGTCATTCTGCGCCTGCGTGAATCCATTGACCGCTATTTAGATAACAATTAAGTCCGAAAAAGGAGAAAACATATGAAAGTCATTCTTACAAAAGACGTTAAGGGCAAGGGTAAAAAGGATCAGATCATCGACGTGCCCGACGGATACGCCCGCAACTTCCTGTTCCCGCAGAAGCTGGCCATCGCCGCTGATGCCAAGGCACAAAACGACCTGAAGGGCAAGGAGGAATCCCGCCGCTTCAAGATCGAGGAGGAAAAAAAGGCCGCAAACGCCACCGCCGCACAGCTGAAGGAGCTGGAGCTCGTTATTCACCGTGAAAGCGCCGCAGACGGCCGCCTGTACGGTGCGGTAACCGCCAAGGACGTGGCCGAGGAGCTTGAAAAGCAGGCGGGCATCGTCATCGACCGCCGCAAAATGGAGGTAGAAACCATTAAAAACCATGGCGTTTATCACGCCACCGTCAAGCTGTATACCGAGATCTCCGCCACCTTTACCGTCAAAGTAGAAGCTTAATCAAAAGTAGGAGAGGGTTTTCCTCATGAACAGTGATCTTTTTAAGAAGATGCCCGTGTCGATCGAGGCAGAGCAGTCCGTGCTCGGCTCGATCCTCATCAAGCCCGAATGCTTCGGCACGGTAACGGGCATTGTCAGCGCAGAGGATTTTTATCTGGACGAGCACCGCGCGATCTATGCCGCGATGAGCGATATGTTCCTGTCCTCACGCAATATCGACCCCGTGACGCTTGTGAATACCCTGGTGCAAAACGGCACGTATTCCTCGGATCAGAACGGTATGGAATACGTCGCCCAGATCGCCAAGATCGTTCCCACCGCGGCAAACGTCGGGGATTATGCCACCATCGTGCATGAAAAAAGCGTCTTGCGCCGCCTGATCGGCGCGTGTGACGAGATCAGCGAAACCGCCTACGCCGAGCAGGGCGAGGTGCGGCATATCGTGGACGCGGCCGAGCAAAAGATCTTTGAGATCGCCCAGAACCGCGAATCGCGTGAGTTCCGTCATATCCGCGATATCATGACCAACGTGTACAGCGAGCTGGAAACGCTTGCCGCCAATCAGGGCAAGCAGGATCGCACCACCACCGGCTTTTCCGGTCTTGACCGCGTCTTGGTCGAGATGGGTAAGGGTGACTTGGTGCTAGTCGGCGCGCGCCCCGGTATGGGTAAGACCAGCTTTGCCATGAACATCGCCACCAACGTTGCCAAAAGCACGGGGCGCACCGTGTGCATCTTCTCGCTTGAAATGTCGGGCGAGCAGCTTGTCAACCGTATGCTGTCCAGCGAAGCACTCGTGGACAGCCACAGCCTGCGTAGCGGCGAGCTGAAGGCAGACGATTGGCCGCGCCTTGCAGATGCGGCCGCGCACCTGTCGGGCTGTGAGATCCTGGTGGACGATACCACGGGCGTGACCGTTACCGACATGAAGGCCAAGCTGCGCCGTGTCAAGAACCTCTCTCTTGTGGTCATCGACTACCTGCAGCTGATGCAGAGCGGTAAAAATATCGACAACCGCGTGCAGGAGGTGTCAGACATCTCCCGCAACCTTAAGATCATGGCCAAGGACCTCGGCGTGCCCGTTATCTGCTGCGCCCAGCTGTCCCGTGGCCCCGAATCCCGTACCAGCAAAAAGCCGATGCTGTCCGACCTTCGTGACTCGGGTGCTATCGAGCAGGATGCGGATATCGTCATGTTCCTTTACCGTGACGAATATTATAAAGATCAGGACGGCGGCAATCAGGATAACGCCAACGTGGCTGAGGTCATTGTGGCCAAGAACCGCCACGGCTCGACCGACACCGTCAAAATGGGCTGGATCGGCCAGTTCACCAAATTCCGCACGCTGGACGAGAGTGAAGAGAACCGATGAGGGAAGAATTGCTCGCAGGCGGCGAGGCCTGCCGCCGCGCCGAGGATGCCTTTTTTCGGTGCATTCGTGAACACCGCATGGAACCGCTTCTTGCCCGCGGGGTGCTTCTTGCCCTGTCGGGAGGGGCGGATTCCGTTTTGCTGTTTCATCTTCTTAACGCCTATACCAAGAACAGGGAAATTCCCTTCGCCGCCTGCCACGTTCACCACGGCATCCGTGGGGAAGAGGCAGAGCGTGACGCCGCCTTCTGCGAGCAGCTGGCAGCGGAACACGGCGTTCCGTTTTTTCTTGCGCGTGAGGACGCGCCTGCTTACCTTGCAAAAGAAGGACACGGCAAGGGCATGGAATACGCCGCGCGAGAGGTGCGCTACGCCGCCCTGTCCCGCGTGATGGCGGAAAACGCCGCCTATGTCGTGTGCGCTACCGCGCATAACGCCACCGATCATCTTGAAACCTTGCTGCTGCATATGCTCCGCGGCAGCGGCCTGCGCGGTATGTGCGGCATTCCGCCCGTGCGGATGCCCTTTGTGCGCCCCCTGCTTCTGCTTTCTAAAAGGGACGTTCTCGCGGCGCTCGGGGAGCTTGGCGCTTCCTACGTGACCGATTCTACCAATGAAAGCACCGCATATGACCGCAACTATCTGCGCGCCGAGGTGCTCCCGCGCCTCTCTCACCTCACGCCCGATCCGGAGGCAGCCGCTGCGCGGCTCTCCCAAAAT
>JAZQWX010000161.1:0-2365 GCA_045632565.1 Eubacteriales bacterium
CGGTGACCGCCTTTTGTGCTTCCTCTACACGGTCGGTGTACAGATCGCACACAGCGGTCACGCGGTATCTTTCATTGGGAAGCAGGGTTTCACGCACGACCCACAGGCCGCGGTGGCCAAGGCCGACAACACCAACTCTTACAAAGTCTTTCATGTGCCTTCTCCTTTTCGTTCGTTAAGCTTTACGCTCGGCAAGGCAGCGAGCCACGATGGCCCGCATCTCGTCCATGCGGCGTTCGATATCCGCCACCAGCGCGAACTGGGTGCGGCAGCGGTCCAGATTATGACCCTCGCGGTGCACGCGGAAATAGGTATCCCCGTTGAGATGATCGGCAAGGAAACGGATGCCGCATTCGTAGGTCATGAGCTTGACCGAGAACGGAAGCAGCTCGATCTCGCGGGGGGTCATGGTATCGCCGAGCTCTTCAATGAAGCCGCGGGCGAATTCTTCAAAACAATCCATGCGGAAATAGATCTTCGAAAGGTCACGCTCGTCCTCATCCCCCGCGTTCGCGCCGAAGCGGAGCGCGTCACCAAAATCGTAGAGCAGCGAGCCGGGCATGACGGTATCGAGGTCGATCACGCAAAGGCCTTCCTTGGTTTCGGCGTCAAACATGACGTTGTTGAGCTTGGTATCGTTGTGCGTGACGCGCAGCGGCACCTTTCCCTCTGCGATGGCATCCACCACCACGTGGGCATCCGCTTCACGGGCGAGGGCAAAATCCACCTCCGCCTGCACGTCGGAAAGACGCCCTGCGCGGTCTGCTTTGATCGCGTCGGTCAGCTGGGCAAAGCGGTTCGGGGTGTCATGGAAGCGGGCAATCACCTCGTGCAGCTCTTCTGCGGGGTAATCCGCCAGATGGCGCTGGAAGCGGCCGAAGGCGCGTGCGGCGTGGTAAAGCTGGCGAGCATCCTCTACACGGTCAAAGCAAAGTGCCTCGACAAACAGGTACATGCGGTACCATTTACCGTCATCGGTCACGAAATAAGGCTTGCCGTCCTTGGTATAGATGGGTGTCAGCGTTTCGCGGTCGGGATCACCCCCTGCGGCGATGATCTTTTTCCGCAAATGCGCGGTAACGCCCACAATGTTTTCCATCATGCCGCGCGGATCGGCAAAAACGCCCGTATTGATCTTTTGCAGAATGTAGCGGTTCTTCTTCCCCACCACAAAGGTTTCGTTAATATGTCCGTTGCCGTACGGAATCAGTTTTTCATCATCAAGGGTAACAGCAAAATTGGATACGATCTCTCCCACAGTAAGCTCCATGAACAAACCTCTCCCTTTTATCGATGCCATCATTATACCACTTTAGGGAAACGTTTGCAACCTTTATTTGGCATCGTCACCATTTTACGGCTTTTTTGTCAAATTGTATTGATAATTTCGGACAAACTATTTACATTTTTGGCCAACCATGGTATAATGAAGCGGACAAAAAAAGGGGGGACACACTATGTACATCGGCACCAAGCTAAAAAAGGAAGTTTCGATTGAAGAAATCTATACCATACATTATTTTGAATATACCAGCACCTACCGTTTTGAGGGGGAGGCCCATGATTTCTGGGAATGCGTATACGTGGATCGCGGTGAGGTGATCGTGTGCGAGGACGGGAAGGAATTCCATCTTGGGCGCGGAGAGATCCTGTTCCACGCGCCTAACGTCTTCCACACCCTGCGAGCCAACGGAGAGGTAGCACCCAATCTGGTGGTGCTTTCCTTTTCCTGCCATTCGGCGTCGGCGGAGCGGCTGCGGGGACTGCGTACCTTGTTGGGGCGGACGGGCAAGGCCTTGATCTCCACGATCCTGCGGGAGAGCGAAACGGTCTTCTCTACCCCGCTTGGCGACCCCATGACAAAGCAGATGGAAAAACGGACGGAGGTGCCGTTTGGAGCGGAGCAGCTGATCCTTTCCTCGCTTGAAGAACTGCTGATCCTGCTTTTGCGGGAGGAGGAGCAGGGGGCAAGATCCCCCCAGCGCTATCATGCGGAGGGAGCGTTGTTTGAACGCCTTTGCGCCTATATGCAGGAGCATCTGGGGAGCACGGTGACGCTGCCTGAGCTTGCACGCTTTGCAGGGGTCAGCCCCTCCACGGTCAAGTCGGCCTTCCGCGCGCAAGCAGGCTGCGGCGCGCTGACCTACTTTACCCGTCTGAAGATGGAGGCGGCAAAGACGTATATCCGCGAGGGGCGGTACAATTTCACCGAGATCGCCGAGATGCTGGGATACGAGAGCATCCATTATTTTTCACGCCGCTTCCGCCTGTTTTACGGACTATCCCCCAGCGAATACGCACGCTCTGTGCGCGCCCTTGAGGGCGGAGATTAAGACAAAAAGAGCCCCGACTGCCGTAGCAGTCG
>JAZQWX010000162.1:0-5478 GCA_045632565.1 Eubacteriales bacterium
GGTAAGATCTTCTCGCGTGACCACGCCACCGTCATCGCGTCCACCAAGTTCATTAAAGGACAAATGGACATCGTACCCGGTATGGAAAGCGAGGTCAACGAGCTGATCTCAACCTTGAAGGTGTAAGGGGAAGGACGGAAAGTCGCTTTTCGAGAAAAGCGACCCGTTCCTTTTACCTGTTGAAAAACGCCTGTTTTTCCACATTTTTATCACACGTTTCACACGGTTTTTAAACATCCCTCTCATCCCGAATTTCGTTATTCTACATAGCAATTTTGACTTCTCCACAGTTTCAACAGACCCTACTACGGATACTACTGGAAATATACTACAAGAAAACACACAAAAAGAAGGAGTGCCGCCCTTCGGGACGGCGACGTGCGACATGAAGATCCGTTTCAAAAAATCGAAGCTGCTTGAAAAGCTCTACCCCTGCATGGGTACGGTATCCACCAAAAATTCCATTCCGTCCATCGAGGGTGTTTTGATCGAAACGATGGGTGGAAACACGGTGCGCCTCTCTACCTATGATATGAACAAGGGCGTGCGTGCCACGCTGGAGGCGGAAGAGGTGATCGAAGCGGGCAGCTACATCATCTCCGCTTCCCGTCTTCTGCAGATCATTAAGGTACTTTCCGAGGATGAGCTGACGATCGCCGTAGACGACAATCTGAACACCACCGTTACTTCCGGTAAAGCCTCCTTCTCCCTGTCCGCGCTTCCCGGTAAGGATTTTCCCACCATGCCGGAGCTGTCCGGCCCGCGCGGCTTTGAGGTAGAAAGCGCGATTCTGAAGGACATGATCGGAAAGGTCCTGCACTCGGTTGCCGAGCAGGATTCCCGCCCCATGCTCTGCGGCGCGTATTTCCGCATCATGCAGAAAAAAATGGAGCTGATCTCCTGTGACTCCTACACCCTGTCCCGCCGTTCGGTGGAGTGTGACTTGCGCGACGTTGGCGAGGTGAGCGTGCTCGACTTCTCCTTCCTCGTTCCCGGCCACGCGCTGAACGAGCTTGTCCGTATCCTCGGTGACGGAGATGAGATCACCTGCGTCAAGATCGCGCGTAAGCACGCCATCTTCTTCTTTGATGATATCATCTTCTTTACCCGTATGATCGACTCCGAATATATCGATTACGAGCGCATTATTCCGAAGGGACAGACCATCCACGTCACCGTAGAGCGTGACCGCATGCTGGCGGCCCTCGAGCGTGCCACCCTGATCGCGGAGGAGCGCATCGTCGGCTCGGGACGCAGCTACGTGAAGATCATTCTGGACGGAAACGTCATGAGCATCACCTCGACCTCGGTCAACGGTAAGGTGTACGATGAAATGCTTGTTTCTCACGAGGGTGAGGATCTGGAGATCGGCTTTAACTGCCGCTACCTCATCAACAGCATCCGCGCAAGCGAGGGCGAGCTGCTGGATCTCTCCTTCCAGTCGCCTACCCAGAGCGTGACCATCCGTCCGCATGAGGCCAGCGAGGAAAAGAGCTTCTTCTATATGGTACTGCCCGTCCGTATGAACGGATGATATGAACGTTACCACCTTTTTGGCGGAAAATTACCGCAACATGGAGAAGGTGCGCCTTGAATTTTCTCCCGGCGTCAATCTTCTGTACGGACAAAACGCCCAAGGAAAGACCAACCTGATCGAGGCGATCTATACCTTTGCCCGCGGCAAAAGCTTCCGCGGCGCGTCGGACGCGGATCAGGTGCGCTTCGGCGAGCGGGGATTTTCCATCTCCCTTTCTTTTGAAGAGAAGGAGTATGGGGAAACGTCCCTGACCTATCGCTATTTTGACGGTGAGAGAAAAAGGCTGCGTGGCGGCGCGCCCATTACGCTGACGGAAATGATGGGTCATTTCCGCGCGGTGCTCTTTTATCCCGAGCACCTTGATCTTGTCAAGGGTGGCCCTGCCGAGCGGCGGCTGTTTCTCAATATCGCCCTGTCACAGCTTGACAGAGGATACGTGCGTGCCTTGTCCCGCTACGAAAAATTCCGCGAACAGCGCAACGCCGTCTTAAAGGACGGCTCGAGATACGGCTACCTTGACCGCGATCTGCTTGCCTCCTACAGCGAGGCCATGGCCGAGGAATGTGCCACGGTCACGCTGGCGCGGCGTCAGTACGTAGAGCATCTTGCCATCCACGCCGCCGAAGCGCAGAAAACCATATCGGGCGGCAAGGAAACGCTATCTCTCTTTTTTGCGGGAGATACGAAAGAGGCACAAAGCAAGGAAGAGATCAAAAACGCCTATCGCGCGCTGTATGAATCGGATATCGCGCGGGAGATGGCGGCGGGCTGCTCGCTCTTCGGCGTGCACCGCGACGATCTTTTGATCCATATTAACGGCAAGGAAGCCAAAACCTTTGCCTCGCAAGGACAGCAGCGTACCGCCGTGCTCTCTCTTAAAATGGGAGAGGGAGAGGTATGCCGCGACAAAACGGGGGAATATCCCGTGTTCCTCTTTGATGACGTGCTCTCGGAGCTGGACAGCAGCCGCCGCGCGGTGCTGCTGTCGGGTGACGGGGAAAAGCAGATCATTCTGACCTCCTGTGAGGGGAAGGAACGCCTTGGTCTTTCAGCCAACGAGATCTACGTGGAGGGCGGCTTTTATGATCCTGCACATCGGTAACGGCAAGACTGTTCGCAAAAAAGAGATCATCGGGATTTTTGATTTCGATAACGTCACCACCACGGCCGCGGGTCGCGCCTTTCTCTCGGTTGCGGGAAAAGAGGGTCGCGTCAGCACGGCAGAAGAGGATATTCCGCGCTCCTTTTTGCTCCTTGACGGAGAAAACGGCAAAAAAGACCGCGTGATCCTGTCGCATATCTCCTCCCTTTCACTCGGCGCACGGGCCGAGTCGGACGGGTACGAGGAGTAAACAAGCTTTCGTGGAGAGTTTCCCGAAAACAACACAAAAATTTTCATCATGTCCGAAATTTCCGAATTTGACGTGCTACGATAAGCGTGCAATCGGGAAAAAAGGATGACCACAAATATTTGGGGTAGGAAAACATGGAAGAATTGAAAGAACAACTGGAACAGCAAAATGGTGCCGAAAATTACGGTGACAGCCAGATCCAGGTCCTGGAGGGGCTGGAGGCCGTTCGTAAGCGTCCCGGTATGTACATTGGTACGACCTCAATCAGAGGTCTGCACCACCTCGTGTACGAGATCGTGGATAACTCGATCGACGAGGCACTCGCCGGCGAATGTGACGCCATCGTCATCACCCTGTACGATGACGGCAGCGTGTCGGTCAAGGATGACGGGCGCGGCATTCCCTCGGGTATGAACGAAAAGCTCGGCAAGCCGACGCTGGAGGTCGTGTACACCGTGCTGCACGCGGGCGGTAAGTTCGGCGGCGGCGGTTACAAGATCGCCGGAGGTCTGCACGGCGTGGGTGCTTCGGTCGTCAATGCCCTCTCGGAATGGGTAGAGGTCGAGAACTGCCGTGACGGCAATATGTACACCGAGCGCTTTGAGCGCGGTGCGGTGGCGCGTCCCTTTGCCTGCGTGGGCACGACCGAGCGGCATGGTCTTTACGTGCGCTTTAAGCCCGACCCCGAAATTTTTGAGGAAACCACCTTTGACTATGACACCATCCTGACGAGAATGCGGGAGCAGGCCTTCCTCAACGCGGGCGTGCGGATCATCATGCGTGACGAGCGTACAGGCCACGAAAAAGAGGAAGAGCTGTGCTACGAGGGCGGTATCGTCAGCTTCGTCGAATACCTCACGGGTGTTCGCAGCGTCACCCCCGTACATAACGAGGTCATTTACATGAAGGGCGAAAAGAACGGCTCGATCGCCGAGGTCGCCATGCAATACAATGACAGCTATAACGAAACGCTGATCTCCTTTGCCAACAACATGACCACCATCGAGGGCGGTACGCACGAGGTGGGCTTTAAGACCGCGCTGACCCGCGTTCTCAATGACTACGCCCGCAAAAAGGGTATCCTGAAGGATGCGGACAAGAACCTCTCGGGCGAGGACGTGCGTGAGGGTCTTTGCGCCATCATCTCGGTCAAGCTGGAGGACGCGCAGTTTGAGAGCCAGACCAAGGCCAAGCTCGGTAACTCCGAGATCCGTACCCTCGTGGACTCGGTGGTCAGTGCCAAGCTGGCAGAATTCCTCGAGGAAAACCCCGCCTCCGCCAAGGTCATTATTGAAAAATCCCTCTCCGCCTCCCGCGCCCGCGAGGCCGCGCGCAAGGCAAGAGAAATGACGCGCCGCAAGAGCGTGCTGGAGGGCTCTACCCTGCCGGGCAAGCTCTCGGACTGCCAGGAGGGGCGCAAGGATCTGACCGAGCTCTATCTTGTGGAGGGTGACTCGGCAGGCGGCTCGGCCAAGGACGGCCGCGACAGCCGTTATCAGGCCATTCTGCCCCTGCGCGGCAAGGTGCTGAACGTGGAAAAGAGCCGTCTGGACAAGGTATACGCCAACCAGTCGCTCATTCCCATCATCCAGGCTCTCGGCTGCGGCATCGGGGATGAATTTGATATAGAAAAGCTCCGCTACGGCAAGATCATCATCATGGCGGATGCGGACGTGGACGGCGCGCATATCGCGATCCTGCTGCTGACCTTCTTCTTCCGCCACATGAAGCCGCTGATCGAGGGCGGGCATATCTACCTCGCCAAGCCGCCGCTGTACAAGATCCGCCGCGGCAAGGTGGAAAAATACGCCTTCTCGGATGCCGAGCGTGACCGTATTATTGAGGAAATGGGCGGCAACATCGAGGCCGAGCGCTATAAAGGTCTTGGTGAGATGGACCCCGAGCAGCTGTGGGAAACCACCATGAACCCCGAAACGCGCACCATTTTGCGCGTGGAGATCGGGGACGCGCTCGCGGCCGACGAAACCTTCTCCATCTTAATGGGTGACGACGTCGAGCCACGCCGTAAATTTATCGAGGAGAACGCGAGGTTCGTAGAAAATCTCGACGTGTAACCCCTGCCACCCCCCTCGGGGGCATAAAAAATGCCGAGGATTCATTCGGCAAAACAAGAGGAAGCCATGATTAAGAGAAAAGTACAACTCAGCGAGGGAATTGAATTTCCGAATCAGAAGATCGTTCCCCAAAACATGGAAAAGAAGGTAAAGACCTCGTTTCTCGAATATTCGATGAGCGTCATCACCGCGCGCGCCCTGCCTGACGTGCGCGACGGCATGAAGCCCGGTCAGCGGCGCATCATGTACGCCATGTACGAGGATCACCTGACAAGCGACAAGCCGTTCCGCAAATCGGCCACCACCGTCGGTAACGTGCTGGGCCGCTACCATCCGCACGGTGACGCGGCCGTGTACCAGACGATGGTGCGCATGGCGCAGGACTTCTCCCTCCGCTGCCCACTCGTCGACGGCCACGGAAACTTCGGATCAATCGACGGCGACGGCGCCGCCGCCATGCGTTACACCGAAATCCGCATGCAGAAGATTACCGAGGAGATGCTCGGCGACCTGG
>JAZQWX010000163.1:0-1832 GCA_045632565.1 Eubacteriales bacterium
CACGCCGTCTTTTCGGCTGGCAAACCTCTGCCGAAATGTTTGAAAGTGAACTTTCAAAAATAGGTGTTGAAAAAAATCCCAATTTTTTTCGCATTTCCTCTTGACATTTGCAAAAGGGCGCAAAAAATGCCGCTTTCGCGGCATTTTTTGCTTGGTTATTCAGAACGCAGGGCCACAACGGGGTCCTTCTTGGCGGCAATGCGCGAGGGAATCAGGCCTGCAATAAAGGTCAGGAACATGCTGATGCCCACCAGAATGAGCGCTCCCTGCCACGGCAGGGCTGCCTGCAGGTTGGGGATCTCCGTCAAGGCGAAGAGAATAATGTTGATGATCACGATCAACACCAGCGTGACAAGAATGCCGATCATGCCCGAAACGAAGCCGATCGAAAGTGTTTCGGCATTGAATACGCTGGAAATATCGCCCTTCGATGCACCGATCGCACGCAGAATACCGATCTCCTTCGTGCGCTCCAGTACCGAAATATAGGTGATAATGCCGATCATGATCGAAGAAACCACCAGCGAGATCGCCACAAACGCGATCAGCACGTAGGAGATGGCATTGATGATGGTGGTCACCGAGGACATGAGCAACGCCACGTAGTCGGTATAGTTGATCTTGTCTTCCTCGACAACCCCCGCGTTGTAATCCGCGATCGCGTCGGTGATGACCTCCTTGTACTCAAAGGTGTCCACGTAGATCACGATCTTATCGGGGGATTCTCTGTTTACGATGCCAAAGGCGGCAAGATTGTCCTCGTAGGTGGTCTTCGCGGTATCCTTCGGCATGTGCAGATCGTAAAGATTGGCGTAGGCCGCGTCATCCTTCTGCATGGCCAGCATGGCCGTCAGCATACCCGCTGCCTTTTGTGCGCGGTAGGCCTCGTCCTTTACCTGTGCCGAGAGATAGGCGTTGCCCTGAAGGGTGAGCAGTCCGTCGAGCAGCGCGTCGATCTCGGTGTCCGAACAGCCCATCAGGTAGGCGGCATACGCCTCCTGCGGCAGGGCAGTCAGCAGCTCGTAGTTCTGCATCAGGTAGCCCGTTTTCATCATGCGGTCGGTCAGCATGGCCAGCACGCCCTGCTTATCCATCATCAGCTCGGCGGGGCTGACGGTGACCAGCTGCGCCTCCATAGCCTCGATCGCCCTGATACGGTAGACTTCCTTTGCCGCCGTTTCAAGCGACGTGCGGATCAGCTCGGAAAGGGCCTCGTCGTCAAGACGCTTGATATAGCTGTCCAGCAGATCCTCGGAAACCTCCGCGCCCGCCTGCGACATCATGCTCTTGATGAAGGCTTCCATGTCCTCGCGCGTGGTCAGATCCTTCATCTGACCGTCCACGGCGGCCTTGAGCTGCTCCTCGGGCATAACGGCGACCATGGCAAGAAGCAGATCGTATTTCTGCTTGTGGCTTAGCGTTTGCACGTAGGCAAGGAACTCCGCCTTCTTCTGCTCGTCGCTCTTTTCTTCCTCGGAAAGCTCAAAGGGCTTGCCGGTCAGCACGTCGTAGTTTTCGTTGCCTTCCGCCAGCTGATACTGCACGATCTCGCTGTTCATCACGCGGTCGATCATATAGTCGGTCAGGTGGTAGGTGTAGCCGAGCGAGCCACTCATGGCCGTGGAGGTCACGCCCTCGGCAGGCTTGATGATACCCGTGATCTTCAGCTTCAGCGATTCGGTCGGGGTATCCAGCTTGATCCATTGGCGCTTCTCACCCTCGCCGACACCCGTATTTTCCACGTAATAGTCGGTGGGGACGGAGAGGGAAAGCGGAATGGACAGGATCTCGTCAAACGACCAGCTCTGCACCACCGCCTCGTAGGTCTGCTG
>JAZQWX010000164.1:0-9589 GCA_045632565.1 Eubacteriales bacterium
GTCCGCTTCGCGGACGGCGACGTGGGCGACCAGAAGCGCGTGATGGCCCCTGCCGAGGCGAAGAAGATCGGCTCGGACTACATCGTAGTCGGCCGTCCGATCACCGCCGCCGCTGATCCCGTCGCCGCTTACGAGCGCTGCATCGCCGAATTTGTAGATTAAAGGAGAAAACAAATGGAAGCCTATAAAAGAGAATTTATTCAGTTTCTTGAAAGCGCAGGCGTGCTGAAATTCGGTGATTTTACCGCCAAAAGCGGCCGTAAGATCCCCTATTTCATCAATGCAGGTATGATCAAAACGGGTAATGATATCGCCCGCCTCGGCGAGTTTTACGCCAAGGCATATAAGGAAAAGCTCGGCGAGAAAAAGGCTGTCCTTTACGGTCCTGCCTATAAAGGCATCTCGCTTGCCGTTTCCGCCGCCGTTGCGCTCTCGAAGAATGACCTCAACGTGCCTTTCTTCTTCAACCGTAAGGAGATTAAGGATCACGGCGAGGGCGGCGTGTTTGTTGGTTATGTGCCCACTGCAGGAGAAGAGGTCGTCATCATTGAGGACGTCATCACCGCCGGTACGGCCATTCGCGAAAGCATGGAGATCCTTTCGCACCTTGACGGCGTCAAGGTCGCCGCTACCTTCATCATGGTAGACCGTAAGGAAAAGGGGCAGACCGAAAAGGGTGCGATGCAGGAGATCGAGGAGCAGTTCGGCTTCCCGGTATATTCCATTGTGGACGTGTACGATATCATCGAATATCTCGAAGAGGATGCGGCAAACCGTGAAAACGTGGAGCGCATCAAGAACTACCTGGCAATCAACGGCGCAAAACAGTAAAAGGAGCGTCTTATGAGAAATCTGATCGATATACAGGATCTCTCCACCAAAGAGATCGAAGAGCTCATCAAGGTGGCCGAGGATATTATCGCAAATCCGAAAAAGTACGCCGAGGCCTGCCACGGCAAAAAGCTTGCCACCCTGTTTTTTGAGCCCTCTACCCGTACGCGCCTGTCCTTTGAGGCGGCGATGTATGAGCTGGGCGGCAACGTCCTTTCGGTCACGGATGCGCTGTCCTCCTCCGCCGCCAAGGGCGAAAGCGTAGCCGATACGGCAAAAACCGTTTCCTGCTACGCGGACATCATTGCCATGCGTCACCCCAAGGAGGGCGCGCCCCTCGTTGCCTCGCTCAATGCCTCCATTCCCGTGATCAACGCGGGCGACGGCGGTCATAACCACCCCACCCAAACGCTGGCGGACCTCTTGACCATCCACCGCGAAAAGGGACGCTTTGAAGGGCTCACGGTTGGCTTTTGCGGGGACTTAAAGTTCGGCAGAACGGTTCATTCGCTCATTTCCGCACTTTCGCGCTATACGGGCATCCGCATCGTTCTGATCTCTCCCGCAGAGCTGAAGCTTCCGAGCTATATCAAAAAGGACGTCTTGCAGAAGAACAACATCCCCTACGAGCAGACCACGGATCTTCTTGCCGTCATGCCCGAGCTGGATATCCTCTACATGACCCGTGTGCAAAAGGAACGCTTCTTTAACGAAGAGGATTATTTGCGCCTGCGCGACAGCTATATCCTGACGCCTGATAAGCTGAAGACCGCCAAATCCGACCTTTCGATCCTGCACCCCCTGCCGCGTGTCAACGAGATCGCCGTCGCCATTGACGATGATCCCCGCGCCGTGTATTTCAAGCAGGTCAAAAACGGCAAATACATGCGTATGGCTCTTATTCTCAAATTGCTGGAGGTGACACTGTGAACATTGATTCCATCAAAAACGGTATCGTGATCGACCATATCACCGCCGGTCGCGGTATGGAGATTTATCGCCTTCTGCAATTAGACGGGCTGGATTGCCCCGTGGCCATTATCAAAAACGTGCCCAGCCGCAAAATGGGCAAAAAGGATATCATCAAGGTCGATGCCGATATGCAGTTTGACATGACCATTCTCGGTTACGTTGACCCCGACGTTACCGTCAACGTGATCCGCGACGGCAAGCTGGTGGAAAAAAAGCGCATTGAGCTTCCCACGCGCCTTACCAACGTGACCCGTTGCAAGAATCCCCGTTGCATCACCACCACAGAGCAGGAGCTGCCGCATATCTTCAAGCTCACTGACCGAGAAAATCGCGTCTACCGCTGCCTGTACTGTGAAACCAAAGCAGAATAAATAAAACCGACCGAGTATCCTCGGTCGGTTTTATTCTTCGGAATAGAGGAGTCGGATCACCGTTGCGCATACTACGGCGTGCAAAATCCCCAAGAGCGCCAGCAGGGGAGAACGGATCACCGCCATGCCGAAAAACACGATCAATGCATCCAATATTAAAATTGCCGTGGCACACTTGATGCGCGGAAAATAGCGGCAAAGAATGAGAGCTAAAACGTCTGTGCCGCCGCTTGAACCGCCGTTTTTGAAAACGATCGCGCACCCCACGCCAATCAAAAGACCTCCTACCACCGCCGCGAGTATCAGTACGCTTTCACTTGGCATGCTGCTTGGAATAGCCCCGCTTCCCGCAATCTCCTGCGGGGCAAGCGGCGCAAAAAGGGAAAGCCCCAACGGATAAACGGCCGTGGAGATCAAGGTCTTGAGTGAAAAGGACGTACCAAGGAAGATCCATCCCCATGCAAAAAAGAACCAGGAAAGCAGAACGGCAAACGTTTCTGCCGTTAAAAATTGCACAGGGATCGCCGCCTCCAAAATGATGGCAAGCCCCGTGATCCCCCCCGCGACCAAACGGTAGGGAATGCTGAAAACAGCTACTCCAAAAGACAGGATCAGCGTCCCGATCAAAACGCCGAATATGCTTCTGCCGTAGGTTAATATCCGAAAAGTAAGGCTATCACGTATCTTCATACGGATATTTTTTGCAGCATGCGCGTATTTATGCAAAAAAGCAAGCGATGACGCTTGCTTTTTTTGTATGGTGTTTTATTTCTCTATGCCGAGAACAGGCATCACGGGGTAGGGCTTGTTGCCGACCTTCTGCCGTCCGACAACGAGGAGCACGTCACCCTTGCGCAGGGTAAGGAGCTCTCGGCTGATTGCCGCAGCACGTCTGCCCGATCTCTCACCCTCCAGCAGGAACCAATCCTCCGCCTTTTCGTAGGAGCCGTCTGCCGTCGGCCAGATCATCCTGTTATTGAGGAAGACAGCCAGGTAGGCACTGCCCGTGGTCGGAGCTTCAATGTTCTCGTAGCCAAGGTGCGCCTGCATATCGCGCGGTGCCTCATAACGGAAGGCAACGTTGTATTCCGGCTGGGGAGAGAAAGATCCTACGGTCTTTTGAATACCGCCTGTGCTGTTCTCGCCGGACCTGCGCGGGTCGGAGGCAAACCAGTTGGTGCCGTTTACGTAAGCATAAGGGGTAAAGATCGGCTCGGTTATGGGGAGGTAACCTGCCGACCAAGGCGTTTCGCTGAAATCGGTCGAACCGTCATTTGCCAGTGTGCAGGGATAGATAAGAGAAGAGCTCTTTTCCAGTCCCGCAAATAGGTCAGGCGTGCAGGGAAGTTCTCCACCCGCGTCCTCACCGTAAACGTGTATGCTCTTTTTCATAATGACCTGCTCGGCAATGTCGGAAAGGTAGGGAGAATAGGTGTTGCCCGACAGCTCCACGTCCTTTGCACCGTTGATGTATACGGACGGCATCGGATTTTCGGCATCCTCACCCTTTCGTGTGCCGAAATCGTTTTTAAGAAGCTTCACGTCGCGCGCGCTGTTGATAAAGACGGCGTATGTTCCGCCACGGTTTTTGGCTACGTTGCCCTCAAAAACGATATCGTGATAGAGCAGATATTCGTCCGACGCCTCCGAGCCAAGTCCCTCGATCGCGATGGGAGAATAGCGGGGCAGATTTTCAAGATATCCCGTTTCTTCAAAATAATTGTTTTTGATCAGAAGATGCTCCGAAATGCCCGATTCGCCCCATTGGATCTCATACAGAATGGCGATGCAGCCCTTGCCGCACTTGTAGAAGGAGCAGTTGCGAACCTGACCGTTTGAGGTCTTGAGGAGCAGCCCGCGCGAGCGAACGTAGCGGATTAGCATATTGTCAAACACGAAGCCGCAGGAGGCGCGCGACATGTTGTCTACGATGATCTTCGGCGCGGAGGGAAGGTCGGTTTCGAGGTCGTAGGTGTTGACCGTTTCCAGATCAAATCCCTCCTTGGGGACAGTCACACGTACGTATTCGGTCTTGCCGCCCCATTGATTCGTGGCGGAGGGAAGATCCTCTACGCTTAAAACCGTCGTGTCGCAGATCAACTTGCCCGTGGAGGTGTACATATATGCGCGATCTCCCACGCGGAAGGGGCGGCATTTGTTCCCGTCATACCGCTTCCCCTGAAATTGAACAAAGGAAATGCTGGATTTGACGATCAGGTTCAGCGTGCCGTCACCGTTATCCGTTGCCGCGTGCAGGCGACTGTGCATGGAGTTTTGGTTGGTCGCATCGTCGCACATCGATTCAAAAGTACAGCTGATGACGGTCGTACCGACGGACGAGCCTGTGGTGTGCGTCGCATCGACCGAGGAGCAGATCGGGGGCGTTCCGCGGTAAACGGTGGTTCCATCCTCGGTGCGTTCTTCTCGAACACCGAAGTCAACGCCGTACTGCTTTTCATACAACTTGTACTGCTCGTAAACCTCCTTTGAGATCAGGGCAGGGGCTTTGGTGGTATCCCACACGCGGTGCAGGATGGTCGCCGTAGAGCACGTTCCCTCGGAAATGGCAAAGCCCGCGCAGCCGTAAAGCGATACGTCCTCAAAATACACGTCGGCAGAAAGCGAGATGTAGGCAAGACCGCCGCCCTTTCCGCGCGTGGAAAGCGTGTCGCCCACCGAGATGCCCTCGAACGTGCCGCTGTCAATGCAGATGGCATTCAGACCGCTGATGGGATCGTAGGTGATCTTTTTCTTCGTTCCGATGCCGTCATTGTTAAACTCGGGATGCCCGGGAAGATAATGGTAGATCGAGGAGCTGCTGTAATAACGCGGATCGCTCCAGTCGGGATGCATGCCTGCGCCGTGCAAGAGGTACAGGGTGTTGTCCGCACCCTTTTTTACTACCACGCCCTGGCCTGTCGTGTTGACGGCGTGGTCTACCTGAAGCCCCTTCAGGACGAATTGGTTGCATTCCACAATGCGCAGCGCGGTGTAATCGTAGGTCGCCTCGTCGAGAAGTACGCCGTAGGCATATACCACGCATCCGTCCGCAATGCCGTCAAATTGGATCTGATCCCATACGCGATAAGCACCGGGGGGAACGATGACAAAGGGACGCGCCTTGGTTTCTTCCATCAAATATTCACGAACGCCGCGTGCCTTTTCCTCGTGTACGGTATCACGGCGGGGCATGTAAACGAAGCAGTCCTTGTCCATCTGCGGAAGAAGAGCCTCGTTGACACCGCAGGCGTGGCGCTCGTTGATGTGCGTCACGTTGTTGCCGACGAAGTGGGTAACTTCATCCATAACAAGCTCTGCACCCTCGGCCATGTTTCCGTTTACGATGAGATAATCCGAGGCAGAAAGGGAAATGCCGTTTTTGATCTCGTTTTCGCAAACGCACAGGCTGCGGCATTTGTTGGCGGTAACCGTTTCCGTGCGGTTCAAAAGGCATACCGCATTGTGCGCGCCCTCTATGCTGACGGTGTGCGAAAGACAAAGTGCCACAAGCGCATTTTCGCAATGAGAAACGGCAATGCTGCGCTCTGCCGTGCAGGAGCGAAGCTGTATGTTGTCTGCCGATATAGAGGCTTGCTCAAAGTAACAGTTTTCGATCAGAACATCCGCACTGCTCACACGCAGACTGCCGAGAATGCGGCTGTTTTTTAGCGTCAGCCCCTTGCAATCCGAAAGGGTAAGATCCCCCTGTACGGTAAGGCCGGAAAGGGCTTTGCTATCAGAAAAACGTGAATAGAATTCCTCGGGCGAGATGACGTTTGCCTGCTCGGAGGGCGTAGCACCCGCCATGGCGATAAAGGTCGGTGTCATTTCAAGGCCGTTTCGCGCGGCCAGCTCGTGCTTCATTTCTGTGAATACCGTCATAAAGGATCACCTTTCTTTCGCGGCACTGTATCTGCCGCACTTGCCTACATTATAAATGAAAATAGTGGAAAAAACAAGTAAAAAAAGAACAATTCCTTGCAAAATCTACGAAAAAGCGAATGCCGAAATTGCTTGACAGGCGCACGCTTTTTTGCTACAATAAAGACAGTACATGAAAAGAGGTAATCACCATGACCGAACAAATGAAACAAGACATTCTTGCCAAGGTAGACCACACCCTGCTTGCCCAGGATGCCACGTGGGAGGATATCCGTGCCGCGTGTGACGATGGTATGCACTACAAAACGGCCACTGTCTGCATCCCCTCGGTTTTTGTGAAGCAGGCAAAGGAATACGTGGGCGACCGCATCAAGATCTGCACGGTGGTCGGCTTTCCGTTTGGATATTACGAAACCGCCGCCAAGGTCTTTGAAACCAAGCTTGCCGTCGCCAACGGTGCAGACGAGATCGATATGGTCATCCGCGTCGGTTGGGTCAAGGAAGGGAAATGGGAGGAGATCGCCCGTGAGATCCGCGCCGTGAAGGATGCGTGCGACGGCCGCGTTCTGAAGGTGATTGTGGAAACCTGCCTGCTCACCGATGAAGAAAAGGCGCGCTTGCCGCGTATTGTGGCCGACGGCGGGGCAGACTATATCAAAACCTCTACGGGATTTTCTCACGGCGGCGCAACGAGAGAGGATATTGCCATCTTTGCCGCCAACTGTCCCGAAGGACTTCTCATCAAGGCCGCAGGCGGGATCGCCACCTTTGACGATGCACATGACTTCATTGCCCTCGGCGCCAGCCGCCTGGGCACCAGCCGCTTGATCAAGCTCTCCAAATCGAATTATTAAAACAAGGAGAAAAACCATGGCAGATTACCCAACGCCTCATATAAACGCTACTCCTGCGGATTTTGCCGAAACCGTCTTGATGCCGGGAGATCCGCTTCGCGCCAAATTTATTGCCGAGAATTTTCTCGAAAATGCCCGCCTTGTCAATAACGTTCGCGGTATTCAGGGCTACACCGGGACGTATCTGGGAACGCCCGTTTCGGTCATGGCAAGCGGCATGGGAATGCCCTCTATCGGCATTTACAGCTATGAGCTGTATCACTTCTTCGGCGTAGAAAACATCATCCGCGTCGGCTCGGCAGGCGCGATCGCCGAGCTTGTCAAGGTGCGGGATCTGGTTTTCGGCATGGGTGCTTGTACCAATTCGAATTTCGCGGAACAATACCGTCTGCCCGGGATTTTCTCTCCGATTTGTAATTTTGAACTGCTCTCTGCCGCACTGGAGGAAGCAAAAAAGATCGGCGTGCGCTATCACGTCGGCAATCTTCTTTCCTCGGATACCTTCTATTCGGACGATCCCACCGACTCGGTTAAATTTGCCAAAATGGGCGTTCTTGCCGTAGAGATGGAGGCTGCCGCCCTGTATATGACCGCCGCCCGCGCAGGCAAGCGCGCGCTTGCGATCTGTACGGTGTCCGATCACGTTGTCACGGGCGAGGCTCTTTCTGCCGATGAACGGCAAACCTCCTTCACCGATATGATGGAGATCGCCCTGAACACCGCCGTTGCTATGGCCAACCAATAAACAAAAAGGGGGATAAAGCTTGAAACGCGTTTTTCTTGTCGTCCTTGACAGCTTTGGTATCGGAGAATTGCCGGATGCCGCGGCCTTTGGGGACGAGGGTGCGAATACGCTGAAAAGCGTGATGCGCTCTCCTGCCTTTTCCGTGCCGAAGCTTGCCCGCTTGGGTCTGTTTCACGCCGCGGGATGTGCGGATGTCGCCGCACCTGCCCCCGTCGCCGCGTACGGCAAATGCGCGGAGCGTTCGGCGGGGAAGGATACCACCATCGGCCATTGGGAGATCACGGGGCTTGTGTCAGAGAATCCCTTGCCCACCTACCCGAATGGGTTCCCTGCGGAAATCCTGGCTGAATTTTCTCAAAAGACGGGCCGCGGCGTCCTCTGTAATGCGCCATTTTCGGGCACCGCTGTCATCGAAAAATACGGCCGCGAGCACCAAAAAACAGGAAAACTCATCATTTACACCTCAGCAGATAGCGTTTTTCAGATTGCGGCACACGAGGATGTCGTGCCGCCCGAGCAGCTGTATGAATACTGCCGTATCGCTCGCCGCATCTTGACAGGAAAGCACGCCGTCGGCCGTGTGATTGCCCGTCCCTTTGTGGGACAGGATGGTCAATATACCCGCACCGATCGCCGCCGCGACTTCTCGGTCGAGCCGCCCGTCCCCACGCTGCTGGATGACGTCAGCACGGCAGGGCTTGATGTGATCGCCGTCGGTAAGATATCCGATATCTTCTGCGGCAAAGGAGTTACGGAAAGCATCCCCACCCACGGAAACGCCGAGGGCATGCAAACGCTGGCCGCCTTGGTCGAGCGGGACTTTTTCGGCCTTGCCTTTGTGAATCTCGTGGATTTTGATATGCTGTACGGTCACCGCCGCGATGTGGACGGCTACGCCCGCGCACTGTCGGAATTTGATGCGTTTTTGGCCGATCTTTTGCCAAAGCTCCGAGAGGATGACCTGCTCATCATCACCGCCGACCACGGCTGTGACCCCGCTTTCCTCAAAACCACCGACCACACGCGGGAATACGTTCCCGTTCTTGCCTACGGCAAGTCGGTTGCTCCGTCTTCCCTTGGCACGCGTGATAGCTTTGCCGACGTTGGCGCAACGGTGGCCGCCGCCCTCGGTATCCCCTATAACGGCGCGGGAAGATCCTTTCTCTAAACAAAAAATCCCATCTCTGATGGGATTTTTTTGTTTAGAGAATTGACGGCGACAGGGAAATGTGGTAAAATAAAAAGGGTTCGATGAAATCGAACCCTTGGAGCTGATGGCCGGACTTGAACCGGCGACCTGCTGATTACGAATCAGCTGCTCTACCAACTGAGCCACACCAGCCCGCGAACATGAATATTCTATCACAACAACCTGCATTTGTCAAGAGGAATTTTAGAAATTATGAATTTATGTAATCCAAGCGTGGTCCGTGCCCTGATGGCGGAAGAGGGAATTGCCTTTCGAAAGGAATTCGGGCAGAATTTTCTCATCGATCAGACCGTGCCCGAGCGAATTGCCGATGCGTGCGCCGACCGTGAAGATGTGCTCGTTTTAGAGATCGGCCCCGGCATCGGTTGCCTGACCAAGGAGCTGGCCCTGCGCTATGCGCGCGTGGTGGCTGTTGAAATTGACAACGGCTTGATTCCTGTCCTGGCCAAAACCATGGCGGATTTTGATAACGTCCGCGTGGTGCACGGCGACGTGATGGAGATCGATCTCGCAACCCTGATCGCCGAAGAGGCAGGGGGCAGAGAGGTAGTCGTATGCGCCAATCTTCCGTATTACATCACCACCCCCATTCTCATGCGCTTGCTGGAATGCGGCGTGCGGTTTTCGGCCATTACCGTCATGGTGCAGAACGAGGTAGCCGCCCGATTGTCCGCCACGCCCGAAAAGGGGGATTATGGCGCAATCACGGCCGTGCTTGGCTACC
>JAZQWX010000165.1:0-3718 GCA_045632565.1 Eubacteriales bacterium
CTCTTTTTCTTCATATCCTTGATCTTATCGTTGGCATCGCGGCGCAGGTTGCGGATGGCGACCTTGGCATCCTCGCCCATCTTGGCGATCTGCTTGGTCATTTCGCGGCGGCGCTCCTCAGTGGGCTGAGGGAAGATCAGACGGATGGTACGACCGTCGTTCTGGGGGGTGATACCGAGGTCGGAGGCGAGAATGGCCTTTTCGATATCCTTAATGGTGCTGGCATCCCAAGGCTGAATGCTGAGGGTACGGGCATCGGTGATGCTGACGCCGGCCACACCGGAGATCGGAGAGGGGCTTCCGTAATAATCCACCGTGATCTTGGACAGGGCGTTGGGGTTGGCGCGGCCTGCGCGGATGGTGGAAAGGTTTTCCTCATAGTTGGCTATGGTCTTCTTCATTTTTTCTTCATAGGGCTTCAGTTCGAGTTTCATCATCGTTCTCCTTTATGTAGTAATCGTTAGTCGGTGAGCAGCGTGCCGAGCTTTTCGCCCATCACGGCACGGTAGATATTTTCGGGATCGTTGAGCCCGAACACGAGGGCAGGAATGTGCTTATCCATGCAGAAGGAGGTGGCGGTCAGGTCAAGCGCGGCAAGTCCCTTGTACAGGACATCACGGTAAGTGATGCTATCCAGCTTCACAGCAGTCTTATCCTTGCGCGGATCGGCGGTATACACACCGTCGATGTTCTTGGCCATCAACACCACGTCTGCCCCGATCTCGGCTGCGCGGAGCACGGCGGCGGTATCGGTGGAGAAGAAGGGCAGGCCAAGGCCGCAACCGAAAATGACCACTCTTCCCTTTTCGAGGTGATGCAGGGCACGCTCACGGGTGTAGGGTTCAGCAAAGGCTTCCATGGACACGGCGGTCATGGCGCGAGCATCCATACCGGCGCGAGAGAGCGCATCCTGCAAGGCGAGGGCGTTGATGGCGGTGGCCAGCATGCCCATATGGTCGGCAAGAGCGGGGTCCATATCCTTTCCCTGTCTGCCGCGCCAGATGTTACCGGCACCGACGATAATACCGATCTGGACGCCCTTGGCAAGGCATTTTTTCAGAACCTTGGCGATATCTTCAATAAAGGCGTGGTTCAGGATGCCGTCTGCACCGGCAGAAAGCGCCTCACCCGACAGCTTGAGGAGGACGCGCTTGTAAGCGGGGGTTTCATTCACTTCCATCTTCGTTACTCCATTCGTATGTAATATTATTATATTATACCTATTCTATTGTACCGCAAAAAGGTGGATTTGTAAACAGTTTTTTGGAAAAAACATAAAAAAGCCGCTACAAAATGTAGCGGCTTTTCGGCGGGCATTAGCCCTTAACCATCTTTTCGATTTCAGCGGCGAAATCTTCTTCCTTTTTCTCGATGCCCTCGCCCTTATCGTAGCGAACGAAGGAAACGACCTTGATGCTGCCGCCCATTTCCTTGGCGGATGCAGCAACGTACTTGCCAACGGTCAGGGAGTCATCCTTGACGTATGCCTGCTCAACAAGGCAGTTGGTCTCATAGTACTTGCCCATCTTACCGCGGATGATACCCTCAACCACGTTAGCGGGCTTGCCGGCGAACTTAGGATCCTGAGCCATCTGTGCCTTCAGGATCTCCATTTCCTCGTCAAGAGCCGACTGAGGAACGGCGTCACGATCCACGTACAGAGCGGGAATGGCAGCTGCCTGCAGGGCGATGTTCTTGGCGAATGCGGCAAATGCGGGATGATCGGCAACGTCGGTCTCAAACTTGATGACGATACCGGTCTCGCCTGCACCGTGGATGTAGGTGCTGACGGTGCCCTCTACGATTACAAAGCGGCGAACGCTGACCTTCTCACGAAGAACGGTACCGCTGACCTCGTTGAGAGCCTCCTCGGCAGTCTGGCCGGAGGGGGTCTTCTGTGCCATGAGCTCCTCAACGGAAGCAGGCTTGTTTGCTACGATGGTAGCCAGCAGGTCGTTGACAAAGCCAACGAATGCGGGGGACTTCGCAGCGAAGTCGGTTTCGGTGTTGACCTCGATCATAGCGGTAACGCCATTCTCGGTCAGGGTAGCCACAACGCCCTCAGCGGCGATACGGTCCTGCTTCTTGGCGGCGGTAGCCATGCCCTTCTCACGCAGGATCTTGGTAGCCTCGGCAAAGTCACCGTTTGCCTCGGTCAGTGCCTTTTTACAGTCCATCATACCGCAACCGGTCTGCTTACGGAGCTCGGCTACGTCTTTTGCAGTGAATGCCATAGTGTTATTCTCCTCTTTTATTTTGAATTTTACGAGGCGAATTAAGCCTCTTCAGCTGCGCCCTCTGCCTCTGCTACGGGAGCATCAACAAGAGCCTCGCCGCCCTTACCGGCGATTACAGCATCTGCCAGCGTGCCGGCGATCAGCTTGATAGCGCGGATAGCGTCATCGTTACCGGGGATGATGTAATCTGCATCCTCGGGGCTGCAGTTGGTATCAACGATAGCCACAACCGGAATGCCAAGCTTCTTGGCTTCGAGAATGGCGATGTGCTCCTTGCGGGTGTCAACAACGAAGATAGCGGAAGGCAGGGTCTCCATGGTCTTGATACCGCCATAGTTCTTCTCGAGATCCTCGATCTCCTTCAGCTTCTTGGAAACTTCCTTCTTGGGAAGCAGAGCGAAAGTACCGTCCTCCTGCATTCTCTCCAGCTCGTTCAGACGGTTGATGCTCTTACGGATGGTCTTGAAGTTGGTCAGCATACCGCCGGGCCAACGCTCGTTCACGTAGAACATACCGCACTTCAGAGCCTCTTCCTTGATGGTTTCGGCAGCCTGCTTCTTGGTACCGACAAACAGGATGGAGCCGCCCTCGGCAGCGAGATCCTGAACGAAGTTGAAGGACTCCTCAAACTTCTTGACGGTCTTCTGAAGGTCGATGATGTGGATGCCGTTTCTTTCGGTGAAGATGTATTCGGACATCTTCGGATTCCACTTCTTGGTCGGGTGACCGAAGTGCACACCTGCTTCGAGCAGCTGCTTGATGGATACTACGAACATTTGCATGTTCCTCCTTTGGTTTTTCCTCCACAACGGATGCTGTACGACCCTTTTCGGGCACCGGCACAGCGACTTTCGTTGTGTGTGTAATATATTTCCGCGCTTTGGGCGCAGATAGGGTTATTATAATACAATAGTCGCAAACTTTCAAGTGCTTTTTTACAGTTTTTGCCGTGTTCACAGTTTTTTTACAATTTTGCGACAAAAAAGGGCTCGCCGGATTTAGAGCAGAAACCGTCGTTTGCGAGTGAAGGCGTATAACCATACGTCGATCGAGCAGACGGCGGTAGAACAAAAACGGGGGCGCACAGCCCCCGTTTTTGTTCGGTTATGCCTAAATACAGCAGCCCTCGGGTTATGCAAGGACGATCTTCTTGTAGCTCTTTTTGCCGCGGCGCACGACCTTGCCCTCACGCAGCTCGGCGGCGGTGTAGGTCTTGCGGATGTCGGTGACCTTTTCGCCGTCCACGGTCACGCCTCCCTGCTCTACGGCGCGGCGCGCCTCGGAGCGGGACGGAACGAGTCCACCCTTGACAAGCAGGGTGAGCACGTCGGCAGCACCGTCCGTAAGATCGGCTTCGGTGATCTCAACGGTAGGCATATCGGCCGCATCGCCTGCCGAGAAGAGGGCGCGGGCGGCGTTCTGTGCGGCAGCAGCCTCGGCTTCGCCGTGAACCAGCTTGGTCAGCTCGAAGGCAAGGATCT
>JAZQWX010000166.1:0-3982 GCA_045632565.1 Eubacteriales bacterium
CCTGACCATCAAGGATACCGAGGCGGAAGAGCCCACCTCCGAGACCGTAGTGGTCAAGGTAGAGTACACCGTTACCGTTCACAGCCTGGCAAACGTTCGTTGCTTCAAGGCCTCCGATATTGAGGAAGGTACGCTGAAGTACAAGAACGAAAAGCCCGCCGAGGGTGAAGAGGGACAGACTACCTCTACCGAAAAGACCTTTGCGGATTACCTGACCATCGATACCGAGAAGTTCCCCACCTACGAGGATTACTTCAAGGATCAGAAGGATGCCCTGCAGAAGGCCCGCGATATCCAGATCAAGGCTAACGAGTATCAGGCAGCCTTCGGTGCGCTGGTAAAGGCCTCCGAGATCGCTGATTTCAAGAACAACGAAACGCTCGCCAAGCTGAAGCAGAAATATATTGACGAGATCCGCGGCAACATCGATTACCTTGCCAGAAGCGTAGAGGCAAGCGGCTATGCAACCCTGTATTGCCAGCTGGCCGGCGTGGCTACCGTAGAAGAGTACGCGATGAGCGTATACGGCTACGAGAAGAAGAACATCGATAAGCAGCTGCCCATCGACGCCGAGGAATACGTTTCCGAGCGTCTGGTGTTCTGGCAGTTCGTCAAGACCTACGAGGGCGGCATGAGCATCTCCGACGAGGAGTACAACGAGGGCGTAAAGAACTACGGTGACATGCTCGGCGATGAGAAGTTCATCGAGAACTATGGCTACACCGAAGAGGCCGTTCGTGAGGCTCTTCTGTGGGATAAGGTCTGCAAGACCCTGATCGAAAAGGGCTACGTGGAGCTGAACTACGTCACGCCCGTTAACGAAGACTAAACGATCAAAAAAAGAGCAAACGCGTAAGCGTTTGCTCTTTTTTTATTTGCTATATAAAGCTTCCTCGTCTACAGGAATTTCTCCGTGCTGCTTTTCGTATTCCCCGACGCATTCCTGTGCTAAAAATTCAAGCTGTGCATTCAGGGAGCGTTTGTTTTTCTTGGCAATTTGCGTGATTTTATACAGTAGCTCGGGTTCAAAGCGTATGCCTGTCTGAACTTTACTTGTTGCCATGATAACACCTCGAAAACATTTTGATAACATTATAATGCTTTTTCTCTTGACTTTATACAAACAAAGTGTTATCATATTGGTGTTAATTTTCGTTTTGAGGAGGGACGGGGGCTTATGCAAGGAATAGAAAAAGAGATCGATGAGCTTGGACGGGTTGTGCTGCCTATCGAGATGCGAAGAAAATTGGGGCTGCAAAGCAAATCAAAGGTAATTGTTAAGATGGAAAATAACCGAATTTTGATTTCCCCCAAGGAACAGTGCTGCGCGCTTTGCGGAGCAACAACACACGTTCAGGCGGCATTTCGTCTTTGTGGCGCCTGTATTGAGAAAATCCGAGGGGCAAGCTTGTAGGTATTTCAAAAAAAGAGCAAACGCGTATGCGTTTGCTCTTTTTTAATGGCAAAGGGATCAGGCGCAAAGCTTGCAGGGGCTGTAGCCCTCATGCTCGGCTGCTTTAAGGGTCATCGATTCAAGATTTCTGCCGCTACAGGAAGGGTCTTTATGATACTTTCTGTCTTCGGGGGATACCCATACGGTAGCGATCTTGTCGTCGGTGCTCGGAGCGTCCTTGTCGCTGTCGTTATTGTTGTTGTTATTGTTATTGTTATTGCTTTCCTCATTCTTGTCGGAGGAAGGGGGCGGCGGGTTATCATTTGGGGTATTTCCGCCGTGGTCGGGGGAAACGTTGCCGTTATTGTTGTTAAAAACAATATCTCCCATGGGCGGGGTGGGCACGACCGTCGTGCCGTAGTTGCCGATGGTCAGCACGTAGTACTGCACGCCCTTTGTTTCGTCAATTTTCATCGGACGCCCCATCTTGACCAGCTTGCCGTCCTCAAAACGGAGCATAAGGTCAGCAAAGCCAGCTGCGATCTGCTCGGGGGTCATCATCTGATCCGCTCCCTGCATCAGCATACGATATTCGCCCTTTTCTGCGTCATAAGTGAAGTCCGAAAGAGCGAAAGGCATATCCTCAAGGGGGAAAGCGATGCTATAGCCGGCGCTTGCGTTGACGTTCCATTTGCCGCTTTCGGCGTTGTAGGAGCCGCACCAATATTTGCCGTCATGGAAGAAGGCGCAGTTGCCGCTCTTTTTTCCCTCGGTCATTTCCTCTGCGTAGAATACCAGCTTGCCGTCTACGTAGTTAATGTAATCCACGGCGTAGCCGTCGAACTTCTCGCCGTTCGAGAAGATCATTTCTGCCCACATGGTGTAGTTTTCGAAGTTGCCCTCTACTGCCGCCGCAAACTCTTTCTCGGTCACGGTCGTGCGGGCGTCGGAGTCGGGTGCGGGCGGGGTAGTGTTACCGCCGTCGGGGGTGGTAGTTCCGCCCTGCTGACCACCATTACCGCCGGGATTGGTGTTACCACCGGGATTGGTGTTACCACCGGGGTTGGTGTTGTCACCGGGGTTGGTGTTGCCGCCGGGGTTGGTGTTGTCACCGCCGGGATTGGTGTTGCCGCCGGGATTGGTGTTACCACCGGGGTTGGTGTTGTCACCGCCGGGGGTGGTGTTGCCGCCGGGGGTTTCGCCGCCCTCGGGCGGGATGCCGCCGGGGCCGCTGCTCGGCTCGTCACAGGCTGCCAGCGCGCCAAGGCACAGGCAAAGGATCAGGAAAATTGCGAGTATCTTTTTCATGTCATTCTCCTTGTCAATATTGAAAAATCAACCGCGCGTCACCGCGCGGTTGAAAATTCTTCTTATTTGTTGAATACGTCCACCATGTCCTTGACGGTATTCTTGGCGTCAAAGATGTTCAGGGTGAAGGGAACGAGCACGCAGTTACCGCGGATGAATTTGGCATCCTCGTCCAGATCCATCAGATCCTTGTAATCCTCGTCGGTCAAGAGCTCGTCAAGCTTTGCCTGCGCGTCCTTGTCTGCGCCGAATTCCAGAATGATGGCATAGGTGCCGATGCTCTTTTTCAGGATATGTACGGTGCAGGAAACCTCGCCGTCCTCTTCAAAGTCGGCAATAAAGTCCAGCGCATCCTCGCCGTCCTCATCCTCGGTGTTGACCACCTCGTAGCCGGCATTTATAAAATTCTTTTCGATCTTGCCGTAAGCGGAGCAGGAGGCAAGCGACATCACCAGCGTGCACAGCAGGATGGCAGCAAGAGCAAGCGTCAAAATTCGTTTCATGATAAACCCTCACATTCGTGTATTCCTCTTTCGAGGTATTCTCATTATATAAGAAAAAGGCCGTTTTGTCAACACAAAACGGCCTTTTTCCAAAAATTAAACCGCGTTTTCTACGGGAAAACGGTGAGAAAGCGCCTCCTTTGCCTCGGCAGCCGCACCCATCGTTCCGCCGTTTTCGGCCACGTAGGCATACATGGCGCGCGCCTCGGCCAAAGCGCCCTCGCGCTCGTAGATCCGCGCCAACCACAGGCAGGCGGTGATCTTGTTGGCGCGGGCAGAGGGGGAAAGCGCGGCGGCATTGACCCGATCCACGTACCGCGCGCGCAGACCTTCCATTTCTCCCGCGTGGAAGCGGCGCGCGTCCTCCACGGTATCACGGGCGGAGCGCATGGGAAGCAGATAGAAGGGCGGCAGGCCGCGCATCTCGGCAAGCAGCTTGTCCAGCTCCGCGATCAAGGCGGGCAGCTTTTCGCTGCCGTTTTTTTCGTGTGCGGCAGCCGAACCGAGTGCGAGATACAGCTGAAATTTTGCGGGTGGTGCCAAACGGGGAAGGGCGGGCAGGCACTTTTCCAGCCACGCATAGGATTCTTCTGCACGGCCGGCGGCATCCAGCCCCACGCCGTAATGCAGATCCAGCGTAAATTGCCGCGAAAAGGGCAAACGGCGGCGTCGCATAAAGGAAAGGTCCTCTAAATACCCAAGCGGATCGCAGTCGCGCTCCAGCTTGGTGCGCGCATAGGTGAGCAGGGAACGGAAGGCAGCGCGCACGGGCAAGAGC
>JAZQWX010000167.1:0-2050 GCA_045632565.1 Eubacteriales bacterium
CAGTACGGCATTTCCCCCGGCAAATTCTTAACATAAAGAGGCTTGGATCAAATCCAAGCCTCTTTATGTTACAGTAACAGAGATAGCGAGCCGATCACGCACGGCTGCGCTTCAAAGCCACGCCTTTCAAGATCCTGTCCCACGGTGGACAGCACGTCAAAGCGAAGGTAGCGGGCAACGCATGGCTTGAAGGAAATGATCTGCTCTTCTCCAAACACGCGGCTCACTCCGGCGGCGCAGACCTCAAAGGTCTTACCGTCTTGACTGACGGAAACGGCATACCGAGTCGGAAAAGCTGCCAAAAGCGGCAAAGCCGACGTATCTCCGTCCCATCCGGGGCCGCGGACGATCTCACGGTGATACAGTCCAACGCCGCCAATCACACGCTCCGACTTCATATCCACCAGAATCGAGGCTGTATGATTTTCTGCTACAAAGCAGTTTGACGGATCTCCATCAAGGAGGACGGATGCATCCTTTCCGCTCATAAGCTCGGTAGCTGTAAATCCCTGCATATCGATCGGCACGGGAGCAGGAGCTTCGTTTTTTTCAAACGTGCGCCCTGTCCACACGGGAGGCGACCAGGTTCTTCTTCCCTTTTCGTCTACAAAGCGCAGATAGAAATAGTGGGCGGTTTTTGAGGTAATTTCAAAGCTGAAATCCGAAAAATCCATATCGGTCAGGCGCAGGAGCGTTTCACCGCCGTCCGAGATCACGTGGCAGCTGATGGGACGCGTAGTCGGATCGTCTTGAAAATACGCAAGCTTTACCTCAAAGCGATAGGAATCACTCACCGAAAGATCAGCCGGCGCTACCTTACCGTTGACGCTGTAGCGAATCTTGAGATTGCCGCTTTCAGAGCCGTAAAAACGGTTATTGCGAAGCGCGTCGAGAAAGGCCTCTTTGCTCTTTTCCTTTGCCATGATGACGGTTTTTCCGGGAAAACGACGGTATCCCCAACGAAGGCCGTCTTTGCCAACGGGATTGCCGTGGGCATCGCTTGAGCAGGTGGTACTGACACGGAAGCCGTTGTCAAGAGCCACAGAATACACATATTCGTGAATTAGATTCTGCTGACGGTTAGAGCCGTCCCCCATCTCGATACCACGCATAATGCGGAGCATCTCAGGGGTGTTATGTTGATCATAAGCAAAATTCCAAATCCCGGGAATGGCACAGCCAACGATCTGCGGATGCGCGAAAATGCCGACAGGCAGAGGACTATCCTTGAAGTGCTGTTCGAATTCATCAAAAGAAGAGGCACGTATATACCCTGTGGAATTCAAAATGACGATCTCGCCGCCGTTGTTATGAGGAATGCCGAAGCGATCGATCGCGCAGAAGGTGACCTCCGATTCCGAACCCGGGAAAACGATCACGTCCATCGGTTGTGCTTTTCTTTCCTCGGTAAATCCACGGAAAAAGTCGGTGTCATTGATCGTATCGGCGTGATCGGAGATAACGGCAAAATCAAGAAGGTTTTCCTTCTTGATGCAATCCAAATACTCATGCTGGAATTCACAGTCACGGTCTGCAAAATCATCGTGGCCGTGAATGACGGAGGTATGGTCGTGCAAGTCCCCTGCGTAATACTCGACCGCCTCCTCCGAGGTGCAGGTTACAGGCTCGGTCACGGTAACGAAGCAGGTGTAGTCACGCCCCTCATAAGTCGCCGTGACCGTGGCAGTACCAACGCGACGAAGCTCAAGCAGAACGCCATGGTGAAAGCACATGCGGTCTTCCCCACGGAAATCGCGGATGCGGACAGCATCGCTATTGGTGTGCCAAGTGATATCAGCACGAGAAAGCATCGCGTGCTCTTCGCTGTCAAAACCAATATGTAGAGGAACAACGTCACCGAAAAAGGAGTGGATATTCTTTGCAGAAATGTGCGCTGCCACGGTTTATACCTCCAATTTAATCAATATCCTCAAGAACCTGCTCCGGAGGCTGCTCCAAGGAGGCAGGATTTTTAATGCCGTGCATAACGGTCTTAAAGGCAGAGGCGTAGTAATATCCGTCACAAATACGTTCATCGGTTACGGCACGG
>JAZQWX010000168.1:0-1501 GCA_045632565.1 Eubacteriales bacterium
GAGCTACTCCTGTTTTGAGGGGCCGTTCGCGCTGTCGGCGATCCTGTTTGCGATCCTATCGAGGTACATTCCGCGCCTTGGCCTGCCGTGCATGGGCGCTTGCCTTGTCGCCGTTTTGGTCTGCGCTGTCATCTTTATCCCCAAGCTCCTGCGGTGGAGACGCGTGAAACAGGCCGTTCGGTGCGTGCGCGGCTGTGGGGAGCTTCTCATTACCGTTGAACGCCTGGAACGCATCCGCACCGAAACGGTCTATGAGCCGCACCGGGACAGATGGTCTTACGCCGTGAGCGAGGCCTCCTTTTATTATTTTGCCTCGGGCAAGCGGTGGCGCAGGATATGTCCCAAGCACTGTACCGTATGGCGACGCCTCCCTGTGCCGTATTACCGCTGGAGCCGTGAGCTGCCCCTCTCTCCCATGGGCCTTGACAACATCTCGCTTGAGGGGGACGAGTTTCTTTACGTCTGCCTGCGGGATGAGCCCCGCGTCGCCTGCATATATCCCATGAAATTTTTTGAGCTTACCGAATCCCTTTAGCAAAAAAATCGCTTTTTCCTGTATTTTCCGACGCTTGGCAAGCGCAAATTGCTTGACATCTGCCGACGGTTTGTGCTATACTGTACACAACTCGCCAAGTCTTGGCGTCGGCGCGGTCTGCATTTTCGGTGTGTGCGGCTTCGCTTTCATTTTATATTGACATAAAGGAGATCGTTATGGATAACAACAATATCGTTCGCTTTCTGTTGACCTTTTTCCTGGGCTGGATCGGTAGCCTGGTCATCAACCACTCTTCCCTGAAGCCCGAGGGTTACACCTCGCGCACCTGGGCTTATTTTATCTTCGCTTACCTGACCTTCGGCATTTATCCGCTGGTTGCCGCCATCTGCAACCTGACCTTCGATCCCGCAAAACCCTCTAACATCGGCTACATCAAAGGCTGATCGACTTTTTAAAATCACCGAGGCAAGGTGGGGCATCTTTTGCCCCACCTTTGTTTTTTGGCAAAAAAACGTCCCGCAAGCGCCGCTTGACAAGGGCAAGTACAAATTTCTTTACTTTTTCCCCACTTATGTTATAATAATACTAGCAAACGAAAGGGGACTGCCATGACCGTAGGAGAAAAGATACAGTTCTACCGAAAAAGAATACGCCTGTCGCAGGAGGAGCTTGGTCAGCGTCTTTTAGTCAGCCGCCAGACCGTGAGCCTGTGGGAGATGGACAAAACGCTGCCGACCGTGGACAATCTGCTTCGTCTGAAGGAGATCTTCTCCGTATCGATAGACGATATTTTAAGCAAGGACGACCCCGCAGACGAGAGTGGCGGCAAGGTTCAAGACGATGCCGCAGCAGCAACGGAAGAGGAGGTGTGGGCCTGGCGCAGCTCCTTTTGCTACACACGGGTCGACTCCCGCACGATCTTACGCAGCATTCTGGTGCCACGCGTGCTTCACACCGCCGCCTTTCTGTCCCTTTCTCTTCTCCTGTTTTTGTTCCTTGTGGGTG
>JAZQWX010000169.1:0-2380 GCA_045632565.1 Eubacteriales bacterium
ACGCCTGGAAAGCCAAAAGCTTTACCGATGGTGATATCACGCTGCATTTCATTCTCTTTGACATTCTGCATGACCCTTCTGTGAAGCGAACCATTGCCGAGCTGCTCCAGGAAATCGATACGAAATATCTGTCAGGCTTTGAAACGCCCATGATGTTCGACGAATCCACCATTCGCAAAAAGCTCAAGGAATACCGCGAATCCGGCATTGTCGTCGCAGAAAAAGAAGGCCGAAAGGTATACTATCGCAGAACGGATCGTGCAGACATTTCGAATCTCAATGATGTATTGCATTATTTCTCGGAGATTGCTCCCTGCGGCGTGATTGGATCGTTCATTCTCGACAAAACGCAATCTGACACCGAAGCCTTTACCTTCAAGCATCATTACATCACCGGCGCCATCGACAGTGGTGTCCTTGCCGCTCTGTTCGCGGCCATGCGGGAAAAGCGGGCCGTAACAATTACGAATATGAGTCGAAAGAACGATATGCCGAGGCGGATCCGTATCGTCCCCCTTCGGGTGCTGATCAGCGTGCAAAATGGCAGGCAGCATCTTTTTGCGTATCTGCCCGACTACAATTTCTTTACTGCTTACCGGATCGATTATCTGTCAAATGTGAAACCGGAAGACCCCACGCCCCGCTTTGATGAACTGCGGGCCGAGCTCGACCGAATGCAAAGCCGGATGTGGGGCGTCAGCGTGAAGCGGAACAAGTGGCACAATGACCGTTTGGAACATGTGGAGTTTACGATCAAAGTGGAGGATAACGAGGCGTATATCGTCAGACGGCTGGAACGGGAGAAGCGCATCGGCACGGTGGAGCAGCTTGACGCGCATACCTACCGTTTTTCCGCGGATGTCTACGATACCAGCGAGATGATCCCATGGATCCGAACCTTTATCTGCCGGATCGTAAAGATGAATTTCTCCAATCGCACCATAGAAAATCAATTCAAGAAGGATCTGGAAGCCATGTATCGGATGTATGGTATCAGACAGGAGGCACCACAATGATATTCAGTGAGCTTTACTCCGCCTATTATAATACGGTGGCCGCCATTCTTTCCGGCATCCTCGATGGAGAGCACTCCGAGGAGGAATTGCAGCAGATCGTGACGGATTGCGCCTTTGGCGAAAGTGTTCTGACCATTCTGCCCGCACTCAAAAGCGAAAAATGGCAGCTCGTGCATTCCGATATGACCACTCCTCTGAAGCACAAACCCACGCTGCCGCTGACCCTGCTTCAAAAGCGGTGGCTGAAGGCCGTTTCCCTTGACCCCCGCGTGAAGCTGTTTGGAGTGAAATTTCCCGATCTGGAAGATGTAGAGCCCCTTTTCACTTCTGCGGACTATTACATTTACGATCAGTATAATGACGGCGATCCCTTTGAAGATGAGCAGTACATCAGAAATTTCAGAATCATTTTAGAGGCCATCCGGAAGAGATCACAGATCAAATTTGATATGCTCAACCGAAAGGGCAATGTGATGTTTGTCCGGTGCCGCCCCCTGCGACTGGAATACTCTGAAAAGGATGATAAATTCCGAGTGGTTACGGCAGGCTGGCGGGCGGTTTCCACGGTTAACCTTGCCAAAATCAGAAGCTGCGCCCATGATATCGGCTACCGGCGCGTGAGCGGTCGGGAGAAACCGGTGGTATACGACACCATCACCGTCAAGATCCGGGACGAGCGAAACGCCATGGAGCGCTTTATGCTCCATTTTGCCCATTTTGAAAAACAAGCCGAAAAGCTGGACAAAATGCATTACCTTGTAAAAATCAAATACGCCCACGATGATGAATCGGAAATGGTGATCCGGATCCTTTCCTTTGGTCCCATGATCGAGGTCTTGGAACCGGAGCCTTTCAGAAAATTAGTCATTGAAAAGCTGCAAAAACAGCTGCGCTGCGAACTCAAATAAGAGTTCGCAGCTTTTTTTCCGTGAAAAACAGGATGTGGATTGGTAAAATATGCTTGCAAGGTACCTTCAAGCCGGTGTTTGAGTTGATCCTTCACAGCGGTGCACGAGGATATTCCAAAGTGTATGCCAGAAGTACGCTTGCTACTGTGAGCCTGTAAAGCTCTCTTTTCGCGGGTTCGAATCCCGCCGTGCGCCAAAAGCGTATCGCCAGTGGTTTGGATTTGTCCTTCGGGACGCAAAAAACGGCACACAGACCGAAGTTTCCGTGTGCAGGACGTTTTTTCAGAAGATCGTTATCATTCAGCAAAGAGAGACACGCCTTGGCGTATCTTTCGGAGCAATGCAAAAGTGAGCCTAGCCTGAAAGCGGATACCGTGTTATCCCAATCGGTGCCAAAAGAGTGCTTTCCGTACCGTGCCGGAAATACTTAAGTTTTCAGCCGCTGCTTTTGCATGA
>JAZQWX010000170.1:0-10035 GCA_045632565.1 Eubacteriales bacterium
GAGGGTACAGGCAGCAACCTGGGAGAATTTTCGGGCAAAAAGACCGAGGCGGGTGAATTTACCGCCATCTCCGGCCGCACCTATGAGGATATCGACTTCCTGGGGCGCGTGACCGTTCCGGTGAAGGCTTCCGGCGTGACCTTTATCAACTGCCGCTTCGTGTCGCTTGAAAACCGCGGCACGGACACCGCACTGCTGGACTGCTACGTGAACTTCTCGGGCGTGGGTGTTTTGAACAGCGGACGCGGCCTGTTTGTGGAAAACTGCATCTTCCTTGGCACGGGCACAGCCATCTCCTCGACGGGCGATGAGCTGCAGGTGCGGCAGACGAACATCAGCACCTCGGCCGACGGCATCGGCGTGGAGATCCGCGACTCGGAAAATTCCCTCGTGGCCCTCTCGGTCGTTCGCGGTACGCAGAAGTCCGTGGTGCTCACGGACGTATTCAACACGGTGGTGGTCAGAAACAGCATCACCTCTGCCCACACCGTCGGCGGCAAGAACGTGTACATCTGCGACAACGCCATGGGCGGCCGCATCTTCTCGGAAAACAACAACTATTTCCTCGCGGACGGTAACACCTACCCCGCAGACGGCCTTGACCACCGCGCGGTGGCCGCTGGCAACGAGAATACAAACGGTGACACACTGACCGACGTCAACGCCCGCCTTTCGGCCGGCGTAAACGAGCGTCTTCTGCCGCACATCAACAAAGATCAATTTGTGGATATGGAGCGCAAAACCACCGTCAAGGATTACAGCAACGCGCGCGGCAAGAGCGCGTATGCCTACGTTTCCTTTTTGGCTGAGCGCGAAAAATACGTGATCCTTGCCCCCGGTGCTTACGCGACCGAGGAAACCTTAGCGCTTTCCGCCAAGCATTCGGACACCACCCTGTACGCCTACGGCGCGTACGTGGAGGGAGTCGCCTATCCCAACAAGAGCAACACAACGCCGCACATTACCACGGACGGCACCTCGAATTTCGCCTTCAAAGGGCTTACGTTCGGCTACGCCCAACCCTCAAACGGTCAGCTGTACGTGCTGAAAAAAATGGGGGGCAACAAGGTGCTGGTCATCACCGGCGCAGGATTCCTCAACGATTTTTCCTCCATTGCCGGCTCGCCCTTCTTCAAATCTACCTCAAAGGAATTCGGCCTGCAGCGTGCGGGTACTGACTACGGACTTGGCGAATATTTCTTTAGCGGTATTGAAAAGAACGCAGACGGCACGATGACCGTCACGCTGAATGCCGCCACCTATGACGTTCTGAAAAAGGGTGACGTGCTGACCTGCCGCTATGACGGGCAGACCAACGTGGTGTCCACACACAAGAGCACGAATATCTCTTACATAGACGTCACGCAATACGGCCACGCCCGCGGCTTTGCCTTTACGGAATACAAAAACAACAACGCCGTGACCTACCTGCGTATGGCAGATATCCGCAAGTCCGGCCCTGTGATCGATGAGGATACGTACATGGCCTACGCCATGCTGCAGGAGGAGTACGGCGTGGATCTCGAGATCTCCTATGACGAGCTGCCTGACGGTGAGATCCGTTACCGCGGCGCGCCTGCCCACGTTTCCTCGATCGACGGCATCCACAACAGCAGCTCGGTTCAGGGCTCGCGCGTGATCTCCTGCCTCTTTGACGGCATGTGCGACGATGCGACCAACCAGAAATCGGCGCACGCGCGTCTTTCGGAGGTCTTTGACAACGGCGACGGCACGGCCACCATTATTTATAAGGGCAACCTTTCCCAGAACACCTTTAACCAGAAGGGTGCTGCCTCGAACTTCACCGGCTGCTGCGTTCACTTCCAAAAGGGAGATCGCGTGTATATCTACACCTATGACGGCCAGCTGGTCTGCGACACGCCGGCACTTTCGGACATGGTAGCCTACACGTCGGTGATGTCGAACTGTGAGGGTGTCACGCAAAAGTCGATCGCGCGCTACAAGATCACTGTGGCAGCCGACGCGGTCAACTACAAGGCGCTGGAGGGCTATGACCTGACCGACGACAGCTACCTGCCCGACGAAAAGGTGCCGGTGGATAACCTCTCCTACGCCTCCTACGGTTTCTTCTTTGATAACTGTCTGATCGGGAACGGTGAGAAAAGTGGCGCGCGTGTCAAGGCATCGGGCGGTACGATCCAAAACTGCACCATCCGCAACATGGCCAAGACAGCCACCGCCATGGTCTACGAGATCTATTGGGGTGAAAGCGGCATCGCACGCGATTACACCTTTAAAAACAACGTGGTCGAGAACATCGGTTACGCGAAGTATAACGCTACCCCGCTTGATGAGGACAGCCTGCAATACCGCTACACCGCCATCTGCATCATCGGTCTTGGCGGCAGCGTGGTAGACGAAGCGCATATGCTGTTCCAGAACATCCGCATAGAGAACAACGTCTTCTCCAACCGCTGCCTTGAAAACTACAACGTGGCGATCTATGCGCGCGGCGCAGGCAATATCACCCTCAAGAACAATGACTTCGGCTCTTCCGAGGAAGAGGACGGTCTTGACAAGTACGCGGGTGTCCTGTACCTCCATCGCGTGGTGAACGTAGAGCTTACGGGCAACCCCTACTCTCCCTACATTCCCGCCGTCAAGGATTACGTACAGGGTGATCTGTACGCGAACATCTTCGGTGAGGACGTAGGAGATAAGATCCCCGACAAGCTGAAATAAAAAACATCCCGACGGGCTTTGCCCGTCGGGATGTTTTTTATTTCTTCTTTTTAAAGAATTTGCTTGTTTTTTCGGCGCTGTCCTCGCCGCATTCGGCGGCAAAGGCGCGAAGAAGCTCCTTCTGCTTGGCGGAGAGGTTCTTCGGAACGCCCACGTTCACCGTCAGATACAGGTTACCGCGCGAGGACGGACGGTTGATGTTCGGCACACCGCGCCCGCGCAGGGTAAAGGTCGTGCCTGTCTGCGTGCCCTCGCCCACCGTGTATTTTTCCTTGCCCTCGAGGGTTGGAATGTCAATTTCCGCGCCAAGGGCGGCCTGCGTAAAGCTGATCGGCACTTCACAGTAGATGTCGCTTCCGTCACGCTCAAACACGGCGTGGCGGCGCACGCGCACCTCGATGATCAGGTCACCGGGAGAGCCACCGTCGCGGCCTGCGTTGCCCTCGCCGCGCAGGGCGATGCGCTGGTCGTTGTCAATACCCGCGGGAATGCTGACCGAGAGCTTTTTACTGACCTTTACGTAGCCCTTGCCCTTACAGTTTCCGCAGGGGTTTTTGACGATCTTGCCCTTACCCTGACAGCTCTGACAGGGGCGCGAGGTCTGGAAAATGCCAAGCGGCGAATTCTGCTGGACGGTCACCTGACCGGTGCCGCGGCAGATCGAACAGCTCTCTACCCCCGTGCCGCCCGAGCCGTGACAGTCGGGGCAGGCCTCTACGTGGTCAAAGGAAATATCCTTTTTACAGCCGAAGACCGCTTCCTCAAAATCCACGGTCACACGCGCCAGCACGTCGCTACCGCGCACAGGGCCGCGTCGGCGGGCAGAGGATGCACCGCCGCCGAAGAAGGAGGAAAAGATATCGCCGAAATCAAAGCCGCCGCCAAAGCCGCCAAAGCCACCACCACCGAAGCCGCCTGCCTCGGGGTCAAAGGCCGCGTGACCGAACTGATCGTACTTTTGCCGCTTTTCGGGGTCGGAGAGCACGTCGTAGGCCTCGTTGACCTCTTTGAAATTCTTCTCTGCCTCGGCGTCCCCCGGGTTCATATCGGGGTGGTACTTTTTCGCAAGCGAGCGGTAGGCCTTTTTCAGCTCACTGTCACTTGCGCCCTTGGCAACGCCAAGCACCTCATAATAATCTCGTTTTTCTGCCATAGTAACTCCCTGTTCGGCAAGGTCACCCACGGGTCAAGCCCGTGGGTGACTCTGCCTTTTCAAGAGGATGCCTTATTTGTCGGTCTTATCCTCGTAGTCTGCGTTGTAGTACGTGCCGTCAGCCCCTGCGCCGCCCATATCGGGGCCTGCGCCCTGCGCCTGCTGCTCGGCCTGTGCCTGCTTATAGAGCTGCTCGGAGATAGCGTAGAAGGCCTTCTCCAGCGCCTCGGTGTCGGCCTTGATGGCCTCGGTATCGCCGCTCTTGACGGTTTCCTTCAGCTTCTCGATCGCGGCGGTCACGGGGGCTTTGTCTGCCTCGCTGACCTTATCGCCAAGCTCTGTGAGCGTCTTTTCGGACTGGAAGATCAGGCTTTCGGCGTGGTTCTTGGTATCCACGGCCTCCTTCTGCTTCTTATCCTCTTCAGCGAACTTCTCGGCTTCCTTCACGGCGCGGTCGATATCCTCCTGGCTCATGTTGGTGGAGGAGGTAATGGTGATGTGCTGCTCCTTGCCCGTGCCCTTATCGGTGGCGGTTACGTTCACGATGCCGTTGGCGTCGATATCAAAGGTAACCTCGATCTGCGGCACGCCACGGGGTGCGGCGGGGATGCCGTCCAGCGAGAAGCGGCCAAGGGTGGTGTTGCCGGCGGCCATTTCGCGCTCGCCCTGCAGAACGTGGATCTCTACCGAGGTCTGACCGTCTGCGGCGGTGGAGTAGATCTGGCTCTTCTTAACCGGAATGGTGGTGTTGCGGTCGATGTTGCGGTTGAACACGCCGCCGAGGGTTTCAATACCGAGCGACAGGGGGGTCACGTCAAGCAGGAGCAGGTCCTTTACGTCGCCGCCCAGCACGCCGCCCTGAATGGCTGCGCCGAGTGCCACGCACTCATCGGGGTTGATGCCCTTGAAGGGCTCTTTGCCAATGAACTTCTTCACAGCCTCCTGTACCGCGGGGATACGGGTCGAGCCGCCGACAAGCAGCACCTTGTCGATCTCACCGATGGAGAGGCCTGCGTCAGAGAGTGCCTTTTTGGTGGGAACCATGGCGCGCTCCACGAGGTCAGCCGTCAGCTTGTCAAATTCCGCACGGGTCAGGGTCGCATCGAAGTGAAGCGGGCCTTCAGCCGTTGCAGTGATAAAGGGCAGGTTGATGTTGGTGCTGGTCACGCCGGAGAGCTCGATCTTGGCCTTCTCGGCGGCGTCCTTCAGACGCTGGAGCACCATCTTATCCTTGCGCAGATCAATGCCGTACTCGGCCTGGAACTTGCCGGCCATCCAGTCGATGAGGCGCTGGTCAAAATCGTCACCGCCGAGCTGGGTGTCACCGTTGGTGGCAAGCACCTCGAACACGCCGTCCGAGATCTCAAGGAGCGACACGTCGAACGTACCGCCGCCAAGGTCGAACACCATGATCTTCTGCTCTTTTTCATCCTTATCGACGCCGTAAGCGAGTGCGGCGGCGGTAGGCTCGTTGATAATACGCTTTACCTCAAGGCCTGCGATCTTGCCCGCGTCCTTGGTTGCCTGACGCTGTGCGTCCGAGAAGTAAGCGGGAACGGTGATGACCGCCTCGGTCACGGATGCGCCGAGATAAGCCTCTGCATCTGCCTTCAGCTTCTGCAGGATCATGGCGGAGATCTCCTGGGGGGTGTACTTTTTGCCGTCGATATCCACACGGTATTCGCTACCCATGTGGCGCTTGATGCTCATGATGGTCTTATCGGGGTTGGTGATCGCCTGACGCTTTGCCACAGCACCCACCATTCTCTCGCCGGTCTTGGAGAAGCCGACCACGGATGCCGTGGTACGCGCGCCTTCCGGATTGGGGATGACGATCGGCTCGCCGCCCTCGAAAACCGCAACGCAGGAGTTTGTTGTACCCAAGTCAATACCAATAATTTTTCCCATGATTATATCCTCTTTTCTGTTTCTTTTTTTGTGTATCAGTTGGCGACCTTGACCATCGCATCGCGGATAACCTTATCCCCGCGACGGTAGCCGCGCATAAACACCTCGGTAATTTCGCCCTCGCCGCGGGAGTCGTCCTCCTCGTGCATCACGGCGTTGTGCAGGTTGGGGTCAAATGCCTCGCCTGCCTTGGCGGTTTCCTCGACCTTGAGGGAGGAGAGTGCCGCACTTGCCTGCTTCATCGTCAAGGCAAGGCCCTCGGCAATTTTAGACGCGTCCTGTACGGCCGCCGCGCGCTCGAGATTGTCGATGATCGGCAGGATCTCCTTCACGGCGTCGCAAAGACCGTCTGCATACGCGCCCTCGCGCTCCTTTTGGGTGCGCTTGCGGTAATTATCGTACTCGGCCAGCATACGCAGGTATTTGTCCTTTGCCTCGGCAAGCTCCTTTTCCTTGGCGTCCAGATCGGCAAGCGCCTTGGCAAGTGCCTTTTCAGCCGCTGACTGCTTGGCTTTCTTCTCCTCGGATTTCGTCGCCTTGGGGGCGTCCGTCTTTTCCGCGGATCTCTTTTCTTCCTTCATCTCTTCCATGCTTGTTCCTCTACTTTCTCTCGCTGCCGTCGCCGATCGCTCTGTCTACGCCGTCGGCCAGCTGATTGATCGTTTCAATAACCTTGGAGTAATTCATGCGGCGCGGACCGATGATGCCGATCGCACCTACCACGCGGCCGCCGCGCTTGATCTGACGGTACACCAGCGTGGAGTTGTTCATCTCGTCCACAGTATTCTCGCTGCCTATATAAATATGCACGTCATCGTCGTCCGCATTCGCGGCCACAAGCTCCAGCAGCTCATCCTTGCGCTCAAACATGCCCAGCATGTTTTTCATGCTGTCCACGTCCGCATATTCGGGGTACTCAAGCAGGCGATTGACGCCCTGCACCTGCACCTCACCGCCGTCCAGCTCACTCATAGCCTCGTACACCGTTTTCACGATGGGAGAGATCAGGGGGGATGCATGCCCCACCTCACGCTCCAGCGAGCAGATCAGGGAGATCGTGATCGCCTCCGAGGTCAGGTTGATCAGACGCGCATTGAGAACACGGCAAACGTTTTGCAGATCGTAGGCTTCAATATCAAATTCCACGTGCACGTATTTGGTCTTCACCACGCCGCCGTGGAACAGCATGACCAGAACGAAGCTGCGCGGATCTACGTACATGGCCTCATATCGCTCTACCCGTACCGAGGCGGGGCGGGGACGCACCGCGATGGAGGTGTAGTTGGTCAGGCTGGATGCGAGGCGTGAGGCATCCGAGAGAATATCGTCTAACTCATGCAGCTTATCGTTGAGGCTGCGGCGGATATCGTCGATCTCATTCTCGGTGGTACGGTAACGCTCCAGCAGCGCATCCACGTAAAAGCGGTAGCCACGCTCGGAGGGGACGCGTCCTGCCGAGGTGTGGGGCTGCTCGAGGTATCCAAGTGCCTCCAGCTCCGCCATTTCATTGCGGATGGTAGCAGACGAGCAGGCAAGCTGCTTATCCTGTGAGAGGAATTTAGAGCCGACGGGCGCACCCTCGGCGATATGGGCTTCAATGATCGCTTGCAGAATTTTCTTTTTGCGATCGCTCAAAAACAGATCCATACCGTTTTTTCTCCTTCCGTTTCTCACGTTTCCTTGTGCCGCTGTCTGTCGGTCGAAAATTAGCACTTTCGGCGCGTGAGTGCTAATTTCTGATAATACTTTACCACCCCGTGGGAGAAAAGTCAAGGGAAAACGCAAAAAAACTTTTGAATTTTTTGTAAATTGGCGCACGAGAGTGCTAAAATATGCCTTCTCCGCCGCAAAACGGACAAATGCCCCCAAAAAACCACTTGACATCTGCCAAATTCTGTTATATAATATATACTGTATAAGTATTAAGTTCCTACTGCCCGGGGTGAGGTTTCCCCGACAGTTTCTATCTTTATATTTGTATAATTTCCAAAACCAAAAAAATCAAGAAAAAAGAAACAAGGAGGTGTGCAATGGAATTCCTGTATCTTGGAATTGGCGCTGCCGCAGGCGTACTCATCGGCGTGATCGTCGGTATTATCGTACGCAAGGCATCGGCTGAAAAAACGATCGGCTCTGCGGAAGAGCAGGCGAAAAAGATCGTGGGCGATGCGCTGCACGAGGCAGAGGCCAAGAAGAAGGAAGCGTTGCTGGAAGCAAAGGAAGAAATTCTGACCCAGAAGAACGACGCAGAAAATGAATTGAAGGAACGCCGCAAGGAAGTTTCCCGTCAGGAACGCCGCATCGCGCAGAAGGAAGAAAGCATCGACGCGAAGATGGCAAACCTGGAGCAAAAGGAAAACGCCCTCGGCGAGAAGCAAAAGAAGCTTGACGATTTGCGGGAGGAGGCCGAAGAGACCGTCCGCCGCCAGGTCGCCACGCTGGAAAAGATCTCCGGCCTGACCTCGGAGGAGGCAAAGGACATGCTGCTTTCCCGCACGGAAAGCGAGATCGCGCACGAAACGGCCTTGAAGATCGCCGAATACGAGGCGCGCTTTAAGGAGGAGGCCGACACCAAGGCAAAGGACATTTTGTCCCTTGCCATTCAGCGTTGCGCCGCCGACCACGTCAGCGAGATCGCCATTTCGGTCGTGCCGCTGCCGAACGAGGAAATGAAGGGCCGCATCATCGGCCGTGAGGGACGGAACATCCGCACCATTGAAACCATGACGGGCGTGGAGCTGATCATTGACGACACGCCGGAGGTCATTACCATTTCGGGCTTTGACCCGATCCGCCGCGAGGTTGCTCGCTTGGCCCTCGAGAAGCTGATTTCCGACGGCCGTATCCATCCCGCCAGAATTGAGGAGATGGTAGAAAAGGCACAGCGCGACGTGGATAACTCCATCAAGCAGGCTGGTGAGAAGGCCATCTTCGAAACCGGCGTGCACGGCATCAATCCCGAGCTTTCCCGTCTGCTCGGCCGCCTGAAGTACCGTACCAGCTACGGCCAGAACGTGCTCCGTCACTCGATCGAGGTGTCCCTGCTTTCCGGCATGATCGCCGAGGAGCTGGGCGTGGACAGCACGCTGGCTAAGCGCGCCGGTCTGCTTCACGATATCGGTAAGGCGCTGACGCAGGAGGCAGAGGGCTCGCACGTGCAGCTTGGCGTGGAGGTTGCCAACAAGTACCACGAAAGCAAGGACGTGATTCACGCAATCGAAGCGCACCACGGCGACGTAGAGCCGCGCAGCGTGGTGGCGTTCATCGTACAGGCCGCCGATGCGATCTCGGCCGCACGCCCCGGCGCGCGCCGCGAGAACGTGGAGAACTACATCAAGCGTCTGCAGAAGCTGGAGGAGATCGCCAACGAATTTAACGGTGTCGATAAGTCCTTCGCCATTCAGGCAGGCCGCGAGATCCGCGTGATGATCAAGCCCGAGGTGATCGGTGACGATCAGATGACCCTCTTGGCTCGCGATATTGCCAAGAAGATCGAGGGTGAGCTGCAATACCCCGGTCAGATCAAGGTAAACCTCATTCGCGAAAGCCGTATCGTCGATTACGCAAAATAAAAAACGATCGCCGTTGCCACATGGCAACGGCGATTTTACCGCCAACGGGTTGCGTTGGATAGAAAAGAGTATTTATGAGAATATTAGCCATCGGGGACGTGACCGATCCCCGTGCGGCGGCCGAGCTTGCCTCCCGCCTTTGGGATATCCGCCGTTCGCTTTCCATCGATTTCGTGGCCGTGAACGCCGAGAATGCGGGCTTTATCGTCGGCCCTGACCCCGACGTCGCCACCGCGCTGCTGGACGGCGGTGCGGACGTACTGACAGGCGGCAACCACACCCTGCAAAAGAAGGGGCTGTTTTCCCTGCTTGAAAATGACCGTCGCGTCTTGCGCCCTGCCAACTACCCTCCCGAAGCACCCGGTGCGGGCTACGCGATCCTTGACGCGAAGGGCTACCGCCTGCTCGTCATGAACGCCGTAGGGCGGGTGGAAATGGAGCCCTCCGATTGCCCGTTCCGCGCCATCGACAGGATCCTTTCCCGCGAAGAGGGCAACTACGATCTCGCGATCCTCGACTTCCACGCCGAGGCGACGGGCGAGAAAATGGCCATGGGCTATTACCTCGACGGCCGCGTGCAGGCCGTGTACGGCACGCATACCCACGTGCCCACCGCCGACGAGCAGATTTTGCCGCACGGCACGGGCTACATCACGGATATCGGCTACACGGGCGTGCGGGACAGCATCCTCGGCATCT
>JAZQWX010000171.1:0-1886 GCA_045632565.1 Eubacteriales bacterium
ATACGTGCTGCGTACGCGCCTTTCGCAAGCCAAAACGCTGCTCCGCACCACCGCGCTGCCCGTCGGGGAGATCAGCGAGGCGTGCGGCTTTGGCAGTCCCTCGTATTTTTCGCGCGTGTTCCGCGAGCAGGAGGGCAAAACGCCGCTTGCCCTGCGGCGCGAGGGGTAAAAGCCGCCGTGCGTTGCATTCTTCCCTCTTTTCAAAAATCCCGCCCGCGGGAGGTTGACTTTTCTACAAAATGGTGCTATAATTTCCCATGATGAAAAAGTTTCGGCGCTTGCGCGCCCATTTGTAAGGAGAAAACGAAATGAAAACGAAAGCAGTTCGAATTTACGGTGCCAACGATATCCGTCTGGAGGAGTTTGAGCTTCCCGCCATCGGCGAGGACGAGATCCTGGCCAAGGTCGTATCCGACAGCGTTTGCATGTCCACCCACAAGGCCGTTATGCAGGGCCCGAAGCACGCCCGCGTGCCGGATGACGTAGCCGAGAACCCCACCATCATCGGTCACGAGTTCTGCGGTGAGATCCTCGAGGTCGGCAAAAAGTGGCAGCATAAGTACAAGGCAGGCGACCGCTTTACCGTTCAGCCCGCCCTTGGCTGGGAGGGCAAGCTGGATGCCCCCGGCTATTCCTTCCGTTGGATCGGCGGTAACTCCCAGTACGTGGTGATCCCGAACCCCGTTATGGAATGCAACTGCCTGCTCCGCTATGACAGCGACGTATATTTCTACGGCTCGCTTGCCGAGCCCGTATCCTGCATCGTGGCAGGCTACCACGTCAACTATCACACGAACAACAGCGTGCACGTGCACCAGATGGGCATTGTCGAGGGTGGTAACACCATCCTGATGGCTGCCGCAGGCCCGATGGGTCTTGGCGCGATCGACTACGCCATCCACTGCGACCGCAAGCCCGGCCTGCTCGTTGTGACCGATATCGACGACGCGCGCCTTGCCCGCGCCGCCTCTATCCTGACCCCCGAAGAGGCAGCGAAGTGCGGCGTGAAGCTGGTGTACGTCAACACCAACGCCGTGGAGAACGCCCGCGATTACCTCTTGGAGCTCTCGGGCGGCAAGGGTTATGACGATGCCTTCGTTTACGCACCCGTGAAGCCGGTTGTCGAGCTGGCGGACAGCGTGCTGGGCTTTGACGGTTGCCTGAACTTCTTTGCAGGCCCGACCAACCCCGAATTCTCTGCTATGTTCAACTTCTACCGCGTACATTACGCCTTTACCCACATCTGCGGCAACACGGGCGGCAACACCGACGATATGATCGAGGCGGTTGAGATGATGAACAGCGGCAAGCTGAACCCCACCGCCATGATCACCCACATCGGCGGTCTGGACGCAGTCATCGACACGGTCATCAACCTCGACAAGATCCCCGGCGGCAAGAAGCTGATCTACAACTTCATTTCCATGCCGCTGGTGGCCCTTTCCGACCTCGCCGAGCTTGGCAAGACCGATCCCCTGTACGCCGAGCTGGCCAAGATCGTAGAGAAGAACAACGGCCTGTGGTGCCCCGAAGCAGAGAAATACCTGCTCGCCCACGGCAAAGCGATCTAAATCAAAGATCCATCATAAAAATAACAAAAAGGCACTTGCGGCAATTTTGCCGCAAGTGCCTTTTGCTACCAGAGATCATACTCGGGAAAACAAAGCAAAAAGTAATTGCACTCGTCGCAGCAACACTCAAAGCCTTGCTCTCCGTTGCCAAGGCATTCGTCAGGCTTTCCGGGTGTAAGCTCTACGCCGGTAATATCGATTTCCTTTTCAGGAATGTGTTTGCTCATATATCCTCCATCCGCATACAAAAAAGTGCGCCCCAAAAAGGAACGCACCGAAAAAATGCTTCCCCTTAATTTGTTGTCACACAAATGC
>JAZQWX010000172.1:0-3339 GCA_045632565.1 Eubacteriales bacterium
GCACCGATCAGCTGCTCCTTGGGATCGGAGGGGAAGTCAGTACCGATCTTGGACTTGTACTCAGCCTTGAACTGGTTAGCCAGCTCCTTCAGATCGTCAGCGGTCAGCTCAACGTCAAGCTTCACGCCCTTCTCTTCCTTCATCTTATCGATGAGCTCCTCGAAGTACTTCTTACCGACCTCCATAACGACGTCGGAGTACATCTGGATAAATCTGCGGTAGCAGTCGTAAGCCCAACGAGCATTGCCGGACTTCTTTGCCATAACCTCTACAACGTCCTCGTTCAGACCGAGGTTCAGGATGGTGTCCATCATACCGGGCATGGATGCACGTGCGCCGGAACGAACCGAAACCAGCAGGGGGTTCTCCAGGTCGCCGAACTTCTTGCCGGTGATCTTCTCCATCTTCTCAATATTTTCCATGATCCCGGCCATGATGCCGTCATTGATCTGTCTGCCATCCTCGTAGTACTGGGTGCACGCCTCGGTCGAGATCGTGAAGCCCTGAGGAACGGGAAGACCGATGTTGGTCATCTCTGCCAGGTTCGCGCCTTTACCGCCAAGCAACTCACGCATGTTGGCGTTGCCTTCGGTAAACAGATAAACATACTTCTTGCTCATCTTTTTTTATTCTCCTTTTTATAATGATAAACGATTTTGGGCGCAGATTGAGCTATGTCGCAATCTGCAACCCTCATTATAACATAATTTTAGCAAAATTTCCATATATTTTATAAATTTGTTAAAAAAATGGGATTGTTTACAATTTATTCACATTCGCAGAGAAAAAACGGAAAAATGCACGTAAAAATTCCCTTGCAAAGTGCCTCCGCGTGTGATAAAATAAGGTGGTAAGCCCCCATAGTTAAATGGATATAATAAACCCCTCCTAAGGGTTAGTTGTGGGTTCGATTCTCGCTGGGGGTGCCAAAAAGCCATCGGACAGAGCATTCTGTACGATGTCTTTTTATCTTCCGCTGTTGAAATCCCACAAAAGCGCACATACTAACGAAAAAAGGATTTCAGTATGCAATCAATTTGGACAAAAACCGCCACTCGCCCGTCCTTTCCCACCCTGCGGGGGGATGAGAGCACCGACGTGCTCATCATCGGCGGGGGGATCGCGGGGATTTTATGCGCCTACTCCTTGCAAGAGGCAGGCGTGCCGTATATGCTGGTAGAGGCGGAGAAGATCTGCTCCCACACCACCGAAAAAACGACCGCCAAGCTGACCTGTCAGCACGGACTTTTATATGACCGCGTCGCCTGCCGTTACGGCATGTCGGCCGCCCAAACGTACTATGACGCGCAAACCGCCGCTATCTCCAAAATGCGAAGCCTCTGTGCGCGCGTGGACTGCGACTATGCCGAGCAGGATGCCTTCGTGTACTCGTTGCGCGACCGCCGCAGATTGGAGAGAGAGGCGGCCGTGTTGCGGCGGCTTGGTGCGCCCGCGTCCTTCTCTGAACGGACGGAGCTGCCCTTTCCCGTCAAAGGGGCGGTGAGGCTCAAGGGGCAGGGGAGCTTTCACCCGCTGAAGCTGCTGTTTGCCCTTGCAAAAAACCTAAACGTGTATGAAAATACGCGGGTGCTTTCCTTTGACGGGGAGGCCGCCGTCACGGAACGCGGCAGAATTCGCGCCAAGCGCATCATCGTGGCCACGCATTTTCCCATTTTCAACAAGCACGGCGCGTTTTTTCTCAAAATGTATCAGCACCGTTCTTACGTGCTCGCACTGCAAAACGCCCCGAATTTCAAGGGAATGTACGTGGATGAAGATGAAAAGGGGCTGTCTTTCCGCCCCTGCGGTGATCTTTTACTGCTTGGCGGCGGCTCTCACCGAACGGGCAAGCAGAGTGGCAATTTTGAGGAGCTTGCGGATTTCACCCGACGGTATTTTGGAAAGGCAAAGACCGTTGCGCGCTGGGCAACGCAGGATTGCATCACCATGGACGGCATGCCCTATATCGGCCGTTACGCGAGATCCACGCCCGATCTGTACGTGGCCACGGGCTTTAACAAATGGGGCATGAGCTCCGCCATGGCGGCCGCCATGATCTTAACAGATGCCATGCAGGGAAAGACCAACCCGTATGCCGCGGTCTTCTCCCCGCAAAGGAGCATATGGCATCCGCGCCTTGCTACGCATATTTGGGACACCACCCTGAACCTCTTGCGCCCTACCGCCCCGCGTTGCCCGCACCTCGGCTGTGCCTTGCGCTATAATGCCGCGGAGCATTCCTGGGACTGCGCCTGTCACGGCTCACGCTTTGCGGAGGACGGAAAATGGTTGGACGGTCCTGCCAACGGAGATCTTCCAAAATAGAAAAAATGTCACCCTTCTTTTGCAGGAAGGGTGACATTTTTGCTGGCAATCATTACATTTGCAATAGGAGGCGGCGACGTGGTACAATAGAAAAGGTTTTTTCGAAAGGAGGTACATACATGAAAAAATCTATATCTTTGATTCTTTGTCTTTATATGATCTTCTCCGTGTTTGCCGTCAGCGCGTCTGCCGCCACCACGCATACGGTGGTGTCGGGGGAAAGCATGTGGAAGATCGCTGTCAAATATGAGGTTGGCCTTGACGAACTGAAAAAGGCCAATCCCCAGATTGCCAATCCCGCTCTGATCTACCCGGGACAGATATTGACCGTTCCCGCGCAGGATACTTCCGTTACGGCATACGAGCAGGAGGTCATTCGTCTTGTGAATGTCGAGCGTGCCAAAAAGGGCCTGAAGGCACTTACCTACGATTGGCAGCTCGCGCGCGTCGCACGCTATAAATCACAGGATATGAAGGATAACCGCTACTTTTCACATACCAGCCCCGTGTACGGCTCGCCCTTTCAGATGATGAAGAGCTTCGGTATCTCCTACCGTAGCGCAGGGGAGAATATCGCGCGCGGACAAGCGACACCGCAAGCGGTGGTGAACGCATGGATGAACTCCTCGGGACACCGCGCGAACATTTTGAACGCCTCCTACACGCATATCGGCGTGGGCTACGTGGCAGACGGCCGATATTGGACGCAGATGTTTGTGGGAAAATGATGCAACCGATCGGGAAGACGCCTGCGGCTGGATGCCCTCACCCTTCGCCTGGGCCAAAACGAAAAGGGGTGAACGGGAAGACGCCTGCGGCTGGATGCCCTCACCCTTCGCCTGGCAAGCGAGCTTGCCGATCTTCGGGTAGGGCATGCGAACCCGATCCGCGCGTTTCGCGCGGGCGGGCTCACCCTACCTGTGCCAAAACAAAAAGGGGTGCTGATGCACCCCTTTTCATTTTGGAGCAGGTGACGGGAGTCTGACCGTTTGATTTTTGGTGTTAAAAAGTGCC